>CAIKNA010000084.1 GCA_903828645.1 uncultured Bacteroidales bacterium | reverse complement strand
TTCGACCGGCAAAGATAGCAAACTCCTGCATATCACATGAGATTGAGTTCATTTTTTCGATCGTTTAATTGCACAAACTTCAACATCATAAACCAATACTGCCCTGGCCGGTATTTTTGCCATGTCTCCAAGCACTCCATAGGCCAGGTGTGAAGGGACAATCAGTTTTGCCCGGTCGCCCTTTTTCATCAGCATGAGTCCCTCCTCAAGACCGCTGACCACAGTCCTTGCACCGACTTCAATATGAACAAGTGAAATTGAATCTGAACGAAATACCATGTCGCCGTTCAAAAGGTTGATTTTGTATTTTATTGCAACGACATCACCTTGTTCCACCCTGTTTCCCTCACCTTTTTTGTATACAAGGTAACGCAGGCCGGTTTGTGTTTCATTCATCTCCCAGTGATACCGGAGTATGAAATCGCTAATTTCCTGACTTTCTGATTTGACAATCTGATGATTGAAACGAACGACAGAGTCCTCCACCGATTGCTGATCTGTGCTGGCAGTCGTTCTTTTTTCTGATCCACTGCATGAAGTTAACCATGCTGACAACAGCAAAAAGATCACCGGATAAATTGATCTGAAAGGACTGATTTTGAAGTTATTCAAATTAGTAAACTGATTTAAGCGTCGATTGGTACAACGGCAATATTTGCTTAAATTTCAGGACTGTTTCTTCAAGGGTTGTTGTAACATTTGCTCCAGCGGCATTGCGGTGGCCACCTCCGTTAAAATATTTGGCTGCGAGTGTATTTACTGCAAATGATCCCTTTGATCGAAATGAAGCCTTCACAATTCCATCCCGTTCCATAAATAAAGCCGCCAGGTTGATATCTTTAATTGAAAGTGCATAATTTACCACCCCCTCGGTATCTCCTATCTGGTGGTCAAACCGTGCCAGGTCTTCTTTTGACAAGGTAATAAACGCAGTATGATATTCATGCAGGACGACGAGCTGATCGCTGATGGAATATCCCAACAGCCGCAACCTGCTTTCAGAGTATGTGTCGTAAATCAGTCTGTGTAAGTGTTCGCCGTCAATCCCCAACCGAAAAAGTTCAGCCATGATCAGGTACGTCTTAACATAATTGCATGCATAGCTAAGGGAACCTGTATCCGTGATAATCCCCGCATAGATGCATTCGGCAATCTCTTTATCAAGTAAATGCAGATCACCCATCTTCTCGATAAAATTGTAAATGATCTCGGATGTCGATGAAATTTTTGAAATGGATATCTGGTGATCAAATTCGTCAGAAGGATTTAAGTGATGGTCGATGAGGACTTTAATAGCCCCTGACTGACGAACGAGCGGGGCGGCATCATTAAGCCGGCCCAAATTGTTATAGTCTGATGCTATGATCATTTCAGCGCGCCCGATGGCTTTGATACACTCCGCTTTATTGGAAGAGAAAATCAAAATTTGCTCATGCCCGCTCATCCATGCGAGAAAATCGGGATAAGGATCTGGAACCATTAACTGGACCAGATGGTTTTTCTTTTTCAAATAAGCAGCCAGGGCCAGGCTTGATCCAATGGCATCACCGTCCGGGTTGGAATGGGTGGTGATCAGTATCCGTAAAGGTTTCGAAACAAGTGCAGAAACAATGCTGAAGTCTGTATTTTCCAAATAGTTCGGGGTTTAAGGGGTGCAAAATTAAGGATTATTCAGAATATAATTGTAATTTTGTTTGCTCTTAACAAAATCAAGTATGACAGGAAAAATTACTTTCACCATGATCAAGCCATCCGCCTTTGCGGCTGGGTATACCGGAAATATCCTTGCAAAAATAGAGGAGGGTGGTTACACAATAAAAGCCTTGAAAAAAATATCCCTAAGTAAGGAGCAGGCAGGTCATTTTTATGAAATGCACCGGGGAAAGCCATTTTATGAGGAATTGACGAATTTCATGTCGTCAGGCCCAATCGTTGCCGCAATGCTTGAAAAAGAGAATGCCGTTGAATCTTTCAGGAGTTTCATCGGGGCGACAGATCCTGCCAAAGCAGAAGAGGGAACCATCCGGAAACTCTATGGCAAGAGCCTGGGAGAAAATGCAATACATGGTTCTGACAGTGACGAAAGTGCAGAACGTGAATCCGCCTTCTTTTTCTCCTTCCTTGAAACTACCTGACCTTTACTCCGGCTCGTATTCCCTGAATGTTTTGTCGTCGTAAAAAACTACGATTTTCTCTATTTTACGTTCAAATCGTTCTCTCTTTCCCTGCTTTACAGGCTTTGGTTCAGGTTTGTTGTCAGCCATTACCGGCTGATCAAACAAGGTTGCCGAAACTTTGGGGATGAATTCACTTTCATTCCCGCTCTCTTCTGTCCTTATATCGCTGATCCCGGAGGTGCCATAGAGTAAATATTCCGCCTTGACATCCGGAAACCGTTTTAGCACCTTCATGATAAACTCAAGACTGGGTTTATTCCTCCCTGAGATCAAATGAGAAATTCCCGATCGCTGAATCCCGATCTCATCAGCAAACTGGGAAGGAGTTAAATTCTTATCCTTCATCAACTCCAAAATCCGTTCAATCATGTTGAAACTTTTTACAAAAGTAATAAAATGTGAAATGCCCGGATGACAAATGATAACAAAAATTTTAATTAAATATTTAAACGATATAAATCTTATATAATATTGTTATAAAGCTATTTATGACATGTGAATGATTGAAATAAATGAGTTTACTTTTGTAATTTACATTTGTACACTGATGATTATTCCAGTGATTGTTCTAAAATGATATTTCCATATCGTCCATAAGAGAACAACACCCAAAACCACTCTCTAAACGGGAAGGATTCCTTCCTGTCCTTACATTTTTTAGTAAAGTCTCTTTGACAAGGCTCGTCCATTAATAAAAGCGGGATCATAGAACATGTGGACTCAAGACTAAACTATGGGATAGAAAAATATGAAGGCCGGATGGTCAGAATACTGTTTACAAATGTAATTACATTTGTAAACAGTAATAAATTAATTTGTTACTTTAATGGTCTTGGAATTCAACAGTAAATCGTTTCCTATGATTTGTAGAACATAGTTTCCATCAGGAAGAGATTTTAAATCCGGGAAAGTGACCTCATTGGCCCCTGCCCTGGCTGTCCGTTTAATGGCACTGACAATCATGCCAAGATTGTTAACCAGGAGGATGGTGATTTCCTGGTCTTTCGTAGCATTAAACGAGACCGAAAACTCACCCGAGAAAGGGTTGGGATATACCTTCGCCAGATTTTCAACTCCCCTGTTGTCAACATTCATATGATGAAGTGCTTTGACAAAGTCAGGAATACCATAGCCTAGCAACGAATCGGGATGTGTCACATGGTTGCCGCTCAATTCAATGGCCCTGAGTATTGACTGATTGCTCGAGGCCGGTAATGCCTGCCATAAACAGGCGGCCATTCCTGCTATTATTGGCGATGAAAAGGATGTTCCGCTGTTATGGATGATGGTTCCGGCTGTTGAACACACTACTGCCCTGCTTCCCATGGCAGCAATATTAGGCTTTATACGCCAGGTAGCCTCTCCCACCGAACTGAAGGCCGCACGAATGCCACTGGAATCCACTGCTGCTACTGCCAGCACGCTGTAGCCGTCGGCAGGGGCGCTGATGCATTTCCAGGAAGTTGTTCCTGAATTTCCTGCACTGCACACCACGAACATTCCTTTACTAAAGGCGATGTTGGCGCCTCTTGATACCGGCGTGGTTTTGCCGTCCATATCCAGGCAACTGTGGTTTTGGCTTGGATCATCAAATACCGTGTAGCCAAGGGATGAATTGATGATGTCGGCACCGGCACTATCGGCAAATTCAGCTGCCGAAACCCAATTGTACTCCTCGATAATGTTCTCAGAATTAAAATCTTCTGACCGAAGCAACCAATAACTTGCTTTTGGTGCCGTTCCGATGAGCTGACCAGGAAGGTTGCCTCCCATACATGAAAGGACCTCCATTCCATGCTCATATTCATTGTAAACGTTGTTGCCTGGTAACACAAAATCCTTAGTGCCAAGTATTTGGTTGTTAAGCCTTAAACTATCAAAAGCCCTGATGGTATCCGCGTGCAGGAAACCGGCATCCAAAACTGCTATCACCATCCCTTCTCCCCTGTAACCAAGTTTATGCATGCTGTCTCCGTTTAACATGTGGATTTGATTAAAGGAAGGTCCGTAATTGTATCCGGCGTTACCCTTGTAATTTTGTTGATACGAAGATGATGGAAAGTTGTAATCTTTAAGTAACGCTTCCTCTAAAGTGAATTTATTGTCTGATTTTAAATAATATATATTGTCAAAAAACTCGCTTTTATATATGCGTTTTACAAATGGAAGTCGTAAAATCGTGTCAATAGTCGTTGGGTTTAGGGAGTAAATGGTGACGCCGTTGAACCATTTTGAGCGTGTCAGTATCTTGACACCATATTCCCTCAGCCTGTTTACATACGATGGGTTTACCGGAAGATCATTTTCCGCAATGGCGATCCCCTGCTTTTGTCTTCGTTCAATCGCCCCTAATGACAGAAACTGAATCGGGCTGTTTATTGAATAAGGGGAGTTGGTTTTATCCATAAACTCGACAAAATATTTTTGCGGGGCGACCTGGGCAGTGACCCGGAGGGAAGTAAACAGTAAAATCAGAATAATAGCTCTCTTTTTCATTTTTTTAGAATAAATTTGTCATAAAATTAATAAAAGATTTTCATGTTCAACTTACAAGATCATAACCAGATAAACAGCAAGGGAATAGATTTAGAGGTTATCCGAAAGCAAATTCATCATTTTATAACAGGATTCCCTTTTATAAGCCTTGCCAGACCTGCAATTGCCGGTGATGGTATACTGCGGTTTGACGACGAACAAATAAGTTTTTTTCTGAAATATTTTGAGAAGGAACTACCCTCATTAAAAGTTGTGAAATTTGTACCCGCCTCCGGTGCCGCGAGCCGGATGTTCAAGCACCTGTTTGAATCCAGGGAACAATTAGCCCCCGGTGCAACTGGAGGGGCCCTTTTCACCAAGGAACGGGGTTTTAATTCTGTTCATTACTTTCTAACCCACCTGAACCAGATTGCATTTTACAACGACCTTTCAAAAATTGTTGCAAAATCAGGTAAATCAATAGAGCATTTGCTGGAGAACGAGGAATATGCAGTCATCCTTGACGCCATTCTCTCTGCCGATGGCCTGAACTATGCAAATCTGCCCAAGGCCTTGCTGAAATTCCATCAATATCCTGATGGATCGCGGACCGCGGCTGAAGAGCACCTGGTTGAAGCAGCAGCTTACACTGCCGATGGTGCTGGCATCGCCCGCATTCATTTTACCATTTCACCTGAACACAGGGTTCTGTTCACGGAACTTTTTACCACTGTCAAAGGCATCTATGAGTCAAAGTTTGGGGTAAAATTTGATATTTCATTTTCTATTCAAAAACCTTCGACGGATACAATTGCCGTGGATGAAACCAACCAGCCCTTTCGCAACGCGGATGACACACTCCTGTTCAGGCCCGGCGGCCATGGCGCGTTGCTTGAAAACCTTGATGAAATTGACGCTGATCTCATTTTTATCAAGAACATCGACAACATCGTACCTGATCACCTGAAAAACACAACTTTTCAATATAAAAAACTGATCGGAGGCTACCTGTTGTATCTTAGAGATGCCGTTACAGGTTTCCTTGTTAAGTTGCACAGGCAAAATCCTGCCCAGGACGAACTTGACGAAATAATCTCATTTGCCGGGGAAAAATTGTTCCTGGACATACCGAAGGATCTGGGTTTATCTCCGTTGAAGGAACAGGTTGATTTTCTTATTAGCTGTTTAAACCGTCCAATCCGTGTGTGCGGAATGGTCAGAAATGAAGGGGAACCTGGTGGCGGCCCATTCTGGGTGATGGATGATGACAACAAACTATCACTCCAGATTGTCGAATCGTCGCAAATTAATTTCAAAGACCATCTGCAGAAGGCAATTGCAGATCATGCTACCCATTTTAACCCGGTTGACCTCGTATGCTGCACCAGGGATTTTAAGGGAAAAGCCTTCGATTTAACGAAATTCGTGGATGAAAACACAGGATTCATCTCCCTGAAGTCAAGTGGTGGCAAAATCCTGAAAGCACAGGAATTACCCGGACTTTGGAATGGCGCCATGGCAAAATGGATCACTATTTTTGTTGAGGTTCCCATTGTTACGTTCAATCCAGTGAAAACAGTCAACGATCTTTTACGCAAAGAGCACAATTTCACCGGGAGATGAAAATATTTCTGAAATGAACTCTATATTTGTCAGCCGCAGGGTTCGGTGGGGACTGACTGCCTATGGTTATCTGACGGTCGCTGTCATTATTTGCCTGTCTCTTTATCTTATGTTCAGGAATTTGTATTCCATTCTTGCCCCGGTAAACCGTGAACAGACAAAAGTCCTGGTACTTGAAGGGCTTGTAAGTGATTTTGTTTTTCAGTGTGCGATCAGGGAATTTAACGACTACCATTACACGCTACTCCTCACAACCGGTACGCCGGTTGAGTACGGAGGCATGCTGATTCCCTACCGCAATACGGCACGGGTTGCAGGAATGTCAATGCTTAAGCTTGGTCTTGATTCAACTAAACTTGTTATCATAGAATCTGACGAAATCAGAAATGACCGAACATATAATTCAGCCGTCAAATTGAAACAATGGATCCGCGCGAACCGGCCGGATATCAAAGCGATAAACCTAATGACAATGGGTGCTCACGGTGGTCGCAGCCAGCTTTTATTTGAAGCAGCCCTTGGCGACTCCATCCGCGTTGGCATCATTTCTGTCCCGAATCTGTACTATGGTTCGGATTCCTGGTGGAAATCAGGCAAAGGTTTCAGGGAAACGATGAATGAAACGTTCGGCTATTTCTATACCCGTTTTTTCTTTCATCCATAAAAAAATGGTTTTCAGGAAAACAGACTCAACAAGTTTACGTTTATGAGACAAAGAACTACTTTTATGCTGAACTTTCTCCGGATCTACCTTACCGTGATCATCTGGATCGGCCTGATATCATCCTCAATCGGGCAACATGAATATTCGATAAAATTCAAAATCAACGGGTTAAAAGATACAACCTGTCTCATCGCTTATTATTACAGCAATGGTACCTATATCAAAGATACTTTAAAAGTAGATGGATCAGGACGTTGTTTGTATAAAGCGCCTGCCGATCTTCCTAAAGGCCTGTATGTGATGGTAATTACGGACAAGATTTACTTTGATTTTGTAATTAACAATGACCATAAGTTCTCCATGGAAACGACTCCGTCTGATCCTATCAATAAGATGATCATTAAAGATTCTCCGGAAAATGACCTGTTTTACAAATACCTGCGCTACAACCGGGAGAAGTATGACCAGATACAGGATCTGGAGAAAAAATCAAAGCTTGTTGCCGACCAGAAAGATACACTCAAGGCATATTCAGAAAGAGCCAATGTAATCAACAAGGATTTGATTGCGTTTAAACTTGGGATCGTTGCAAAATACCCCGATTCCTTTACGGCTTTCATGATAAATGCCATGAAGGAACCAGAGATTCCTGAAATTCCGGTCCTTTCAAATGGCAGACCGGATTCGACCTTCAGTTACCGCTATTTTAAAGCACATTTCTGGGACGGGACAGATTTTACCGATGACCGCTTGCTCAGAACCCCTGTCTTTCACAATAAATTAAAGAAATATTTCGACAACGTTGTTGTCCAGAATCCCGACAGTGTGATCCGTGAAGTAGATGATTACATTGAAAAATCACGGCCCAATCCTGAGATGTTCAAATATCTCATCTGGTTTACCACCTACCATTATGAAAATCCTGAATACATGGGATTTGACAAGGTATTCATTCATATTGTTGATAAATACTATGTTACGGGCCAAACCACCTGGATTACCAAAACCGTTAACGAAAATATTATCAAGAAGGCAAATAAGATCCGTCCCCTGTTAATCGGGCAGAAAGCCCCGAATATGATCATGCTGGATACCAATAATCAGTTGGTTTCAATGCACAGCATCAATGCAGAATATTTGATGTTGTTGTTCTGGGATCCGGACTGCGGGCATTGTGAAAAGGAGATCCCGGTTATCAAGGAGTTTTATGATCAGAATAAGGAAAAGTACGGGTTTGAGGTCTTTGCCATCTGTTCTGACACTTCCCTGGTAAAGTGGAAGAATTCCATCAGGAAAAAGAAGATGACCTGGATCAATGTTGACGGCCCAAGAACCTTAACAGGCGATTATCATGAGCAATATGATATCATTTCCACACCGGTCATCTACCTGCTGAATAAAAATAAGGAGATCATCGCCAAGCGGCTACCTGCCGATAAAGTCGGGACATTTTTGGAAAACTATATTAAGTACGGCCATAAACCATAAAAAAAAGCCGTCCGGATGATTCAGAACGGCTTTTTATGGTTATTCACCAACGTAATGTTAGCTGTTTAGCTCATCAATAACGGCCTTGAAGGCTTCCGGGTTGTTCATGGCCAAATCGGCCAGGGTTTTCCTGTTGAGTGTGATATTTTTCTCAGCAAGTTTTCCAATGAACACAGAATACGACATTCCATATTGCCTTACTCCGGCATTTATACGGGTAATCCACAACGACCGGAAATTCCGTTTCTTTGTGCGGCGATCCCTGTAGGCATAGCACAACCCTTTTTCGACTGAATTTTTCGCAACGGTCAGGACATTCTTTCTTCTTCCAAATTGTCCTTTGGCCCGCTTCAGGATTTTTTTCCTTCTCTCTCGAGAGGCGACTGAATTAACTGATCTTGGCATGATTTCTGATTTTTTGCGTTAGCGCTCCCGGTTTCGGGAATCTTTTGAAGCTAAACACAAGTTAAACAATGAATAATTAACCCTGGAGCATCTCCTTTACATTGGCTTCATCTGCCTTGTGGACCGTTGTCGAATACGTCAGATTGCGTTTCCGTTTGGTGGTCTTCTTGGTCAGAATGTGGCTTTTGTAAGCATGCTTCCGTTTGATTTTACCGGTGCCCGTAAGAGCGAATCTTTTTTTTGCGCCGGATTTGGTCTTCATTTTTGGCATGTTACCTTTTGTTGAATTATTGATTTATTTGATTGATAATAGAACCGGGTGTTACCCCGGCTATCTCTGTAGCCTCGGACTGAAGTCCGGGGTTATTTCTTTGGGGTGATGATCATGATCATGCGCTTGCCTTCGAGCCGTGGCAGCTGTTCAATTTTCCCGACTTCCACCAATAGCTGTGCGAATTTCAGCAGGATCAGCTCCCCTTGTTCTTTATAAATAATGGAGCGGCCTTTGAAAAAGACATCCACCTTGACTTTTGCACCCTCTTTTAAAAATTTAATGGCATGGTTCAATTTAAAGTTGAAATCATGCTCATCAGTATTTGGCCCCAGCCGGATCTCCTTCACAATGATCTTAGCGGTTTTGGCCTTCATCTCTTTCTGCTTCTTTTTAAGCTCGTAAAGAAATTTTTTGTAGTCAATCACCTTGCAGACAGGAGGATTCGCAGTCGGTGAAATTTCCACAAGGTCAAGTCCTTTCCCTTCGGCAATATTCAGGGCTTCACGTATGTTGTAAATGCCAGGTTCAATATTCTCACCAACCACACGCACAACTGGAGCCTTGATCCATTGGTTGATATTATAAGGTTCTTCCCGTTTTCCCGGTTTTGGATATCGTCTCGGGCCGCTAAATTGTGTTACTATTGTATTTCCTCCAATGATTAGTGAATACTAAGGTTTTATCAACTTATCTCTCCAAGTTCATTCCTCACCTCTTCCTGAACGAACCTGATGAAATCTTCAATTTTCTGTGGTCCGAGGTCGCCCTGTCCGTGTTTGCGCACCGAAACGGTCCCTTCGCTCTCCTCACGTTCTCCCACGACAAGCATAAAAGGAACTTTCATCAGTTCGGCATCTCGAATCTTTTTACCGGCCTTTTCATTCCGGTCGTCAACAAGGGTGCGAATGTCGGAATTATTTAGCAAAGTAAAAACTTTTTTTGCATATTCCTGGTATTTCTCACTGATTGGCAATACAATAGCTTGATCAGGTGTGAGCCAGAGCGGGAAATTCCCGGCGGTGTGTTCCAGCAATACAGCGACAAAACGTTCCATGGAACCAAAAGGAGCGCGATGTATCATAACCGGGCGGTGCTTCTGGTTGTCGTTGCCAATATATTCAAGTTCAAATCGTTCCGGAAGATTATAATCCACCTGGATGGTTCCAAGCTGCCACTTCCTGCCAAGGGCATCCTTCACCATGAAGTCCATTTTGGGACCGTAGAAGGCAGCCTCGCCAAGTTCGATAACAGTATTTAACCCGCGCTCTTCAGCAACCTCCATGATGGCACGCTCGGCTTTCTCCCAATTCTCATCAGAACCGATATATTTTTCTTTATGTTCAGGATCACGCAAAGAGATCTGAACGATAAATTCTTTGAAATTAAGGGCCTTAAAGATCAGCATCACAATATCCATGACACCTTTGAACTCATCTTTCACCTGTTCGGGGGTACAGAAGATATGTGCATCATCCTGTGTAAACCCGCGAACACGGGTCAATCCATGCAACTCCCCGCTTTGCTCATACCGGTATACGGTACCAAACTCAGCAAGCCTGACGGGCAGATCGCGGTAAGATCTTGGTTTCACCTTGTAAATCTCACAATGGTGAGGACAATTCATCGGTTTCAGGAAAAATTCCTCTCCTTCAACAGGGGTGCTGATCGGGCGGAAAGAACTCTCCCCGTATTTCTGATAATGGCCTGAGGTTTTATAGAGTTCAACGTTGCCGATATGAGGGCACATGACCTGCTCGTAACCAGCCTTTTTCTGAACCTTCTTGAGGAACATCTCAAGCCTTTCGCGAAGCGCTGCGCCACGTGGAAGCCAAAGGGGAAGACCAAGGCCGACTTTTTGCGAAAATGCAAAAAGCTCAAGTTCCTTGCCCAATTTACGATGGTCGCGTTTTTTTGCCTCCTCGAGGAAAACAAGAAATTCATCCAGTTCCTTCTGTTTAGGAAAGGTAATTCCATAAATGCGCGTCAGCTGCTTGCGTTTTTCATCGCCCCGCCAGTAAGCGCCTGCGATGTTGAGAAGCTTGATGGCCTTGATGAAACTGGTATCTGGTATGTGCGGCCCGCGGCACAGGTCGGTGAATTTACCGGATTCGTAAAAGGTGATCTGGCCATCTTCGAGACCCTGCAGCAACTCCACCTTGTATTCGTCACCTTTCGCCGTGAAATAACCTATGGCATCGGCTTTCGATACAGCTTTGCGGACAAAGTTCTGTTTCTCCTTTGCCAGTTCAAGTATCTTTTTTTCGATTTTGGTGAAATCATCGGATGAAATCGAATAATCACCAAAGTCAATATCGTAATAAAACCCGTTTTCAATATCCGGGCCGATGCCGAATTTCACACCGGGATAGAGCAACTCAATGGCCTCTGCCATCAGATGAGCTGAGGAATGCCACATGGTCGCTTTCCCTTCCGCATCGCTCCAGGTGTATAGCCTGATTTTTGCATCCGCTGAAATAGAGCGGGTTGCATCCCATATCTCATCATTTACCAGGATGGAAAGGACATTGCGTGCAAGTCCTTCGCTGATACTTTTAGCGATGTCAACTCCCGTAACTCCTACAGGATATTGACGAACCGAATTATCGGGTAATGTAATATTAACCATGAGACGATGCAGGATTTTTAGGGGTGCAAAAGTACAAAAATAAATTCAATTACCCACTACTTTAAATTCAGTGCGGCGATTATTCGCACGGCCCTGCTCGGTGGTGTTGACATCAATTGGCTGGCTGAATCCAAATCCGGCATACGAAAGACGGCTGACCGCGACATCATGCTGAACCAAAAATTCATAGACTGCCTTTGCACGATTCCCAGAGAGTTCAAGGTTGTGTTCAGCACTGCCAACATTGTCGGTATGGCCATTGATCACAATTTTCAATTTCGGATTTTTCCTCAAAAATCCGAGTAGTTTCTGAAGTTCAGCAAGCGACTCATCCTTAAGAATATATTTATCCGTATCGAAGAAAATATTTTTCAGGATGACGGCCTCTCCTATTTTAATCGGTTTGAGGGGGATATTTTTCAAAAATGGTTTGCCCTGCGAGTTTGTTCCGGTAAGAAAGAAATTATCGGAATAAAAAAGGTAGCCATCCCTGGAGACGTTGAGGGCATAGTTTTTCTCGGTAGGCAATACAAGCAGAAAACCTCCTGTTACTTTATCGGATGAGGCCTCGGCGCAGGTTTTCGAGGTAGCGAGGTCGATCAGTTCGAAACGGGCTTCCAGTTTTTCCCTGGTTTCCACATCATAAACGATTCCTTTAAAATAGGTGGTAAGCATTGGCCGGGCCTCCTTGTACAGTGGAAATTGATAAATATCCTGACGTCCTTTTCCTCCTTGTACATCTGAAGAAATGTAGGCCAGGTTCCCCTTTGCATTGACAACCAGGGTAATTTCATCGGCGTTCGTGTTGATCGGATATCCCAGGTTGACAGGCCGGTGCCATTCACCTTTCATATCTTTGCGCGAATAAAAGAGGTCGTAGCCCCCAAGACCCGGATGCCCTTTTGAAGAAAAATAGAGTGTCTGATCGTCAGGATGTATGAACGGTGCCATCTCTTCGGCCTTCGTATTGATCGAATCACCAAGGTTGACCGGGTTGCTCCATTGATCCCCCGGCTGAAGTTCGGTTTTCCAAATATCTGAACTTCCCTTTCCACCTGGGCGTTTGCTGGCAAAATAGAGTGTTTTGCCATCAGAGGAAAATGATGGCTGCGAATCCCATTGCGGAGAGTTAACAACCGGTCCCAGGTTGACCGGTTCCGACCAACCATTGCCGATTCGCTTCGCCCAGTAAATGTCGCAGCTTCCGAAACCATCCTCCCTGTTGCAGGCAGCAAAAAAAAGATATTTTCCATCGGGGGAAATATTCAGTGCACCTTCATTTCCATGGCTGTTGATCGGCGGACCAAGGTTCACAGCTTCTGTCCAGGCGGAATCAGCCTTGTGCGCGATGTAAAAATCTTCCTCGTAATCCTGGCTCTGGTCAATGGTTTGCGCATTGCGCGGATTTTTTCGGGTGAAGTACAGCCGCTCTTCATCCGGGGTGATAGCATTGATGTATTCATCATACCGGGTATTGATGCTGTCTCCCAGATTTACCGGCGAAAACGGAACAGGATTCGCAACGCATTGCATGGCAAATTCGCACGACTTGATTCTTTTTTCCGATTGTTGACGCATGGCATCGGGGAGTCCTTCAAATTCAAGAAATCGCAGGAAGTTCGAACGGGAATCGGAATACCTTCCCATGTTCAATTGCATGTTGGCAAGGATGTAATATAGATTCGGGGAAAAAGACTTGTTTGTTTTAATCGCCGATTGATACGAATCCACTGCCTTCTCATATTGCTGATCCCCGGCATAAATATCTCCCTGAAGGATGTACGCTTCCGTAAATGCAGGATCCTGTTCAAGCGCTTTTTTCACTTCGACAATCGCCTTGTCAAAATATTTTCCCTGGTACGAATCAACCGCCATGTAAAACCACTTCTCCGCCTTTTTATTCGTGGTTGACAAATGCTCTCCCTGGCCAAAAGAATTGACAAATGACAAGTGACAAATGACAAGAGCGATGAAAAATCGGGCTGGGATCATGGGATGTGCATATATTTATGGCTTTGCAGGGATATTCTCCACCGGGGATTTTCCCGGATATAGCTGATGATCTGGGGCATCATGGTTTCACGCCTGCTCCATTCGGGCTGGAGATACAACAGGCATGACTCCGAAACAAGCACCGAATTTTCCTCCGCCCACCCGAAATCGGTGTTATCGTGAATGATCACCTTAAGTTCATTGGCTTTACCGGCAACATCTTCCAGCGGCGGGGCATCTTTTTTTGGTGATACACATATCCAGTCCCAGCTGCCGCTGAGGGGTTGGGATCCGGATGTTTCAAGGAATATCCTGACTCCCCTGCCATGCAATTCGCTGCAGAGGTAATCCATGTTATATAACAAGGGTTCCCCCCCTGTGACAACAATGGCTTTGGCTGGAAATGAGATGGCGTGCCGGATGACAAGGTCAGTAGAAACCGGAGGGAAATCAGTCGCATTCCACGACTCCTTTACATCACACCATTTGCACCCGACATCACAGCCTCCTACACGGATAAAATAAGCTGCCTGTCCGGTGTTAAAACCTTCGCCCTGGAGGGTGTAAAACTCCTCCATCACCGGAAGGGCTTTCCCTTCCCGCAATAAATCACCTGATGATTGTTCCAATAGGTTCAGATTATTTCTTTTTTCGCCGCTTTGAGTGTGTTCTGGAGCAGGGAAACGATGGTCATGAGTCCGATCCCACCCGGAACAGGTGTGATATAGCTGCATTTCCCTGAAACTTCATCAAATTTCACGTCTCCTTTAAGCCTGAAACCCGATTTGGTTTCAGCAGATGGAATCCTGTGAATCCCCACATCTACAACGACTGCATCCTTTTTAACCATGTCGGCAGTCACATAACCCTCCTTCCCCATGGCAACAATAAGAATATCTGCATTGGAGGTAATTTCCCTGATATTCCTTGTATGGCTATGGCAAAGCGTAACTGTGGCATTTCCCGGTTTCGATTTGCGCGAAAGGAGGATGCTGATGGGTGTTCCGACCGTGTGACTGCGACCTAGTACCACGCAATTTTTTCCATCAACATCAATCTGATAACGATCCAGCAATGTCATGATCCCAAAAGGGGTTGCAGGCAGAAAACAAGGCAGGTTCAACACCATTTTCCCGATGTTAACCGGGTGAAATCCGTCTATATCTTTTTTTGGATCAATGCGTTCAATGATTTTCTGCTCATCGATGTGTTTTGGTAACGGTACCTGAACGATGAATCCGTGGATTTCGTCGTCAGCATTCAGAAAATCGATCACCTCCAGCAGTTTCTCCAGGGTAATGTTTGCCGGGTAGCGGTAAACTGAGGATACAAAACCGACCTCATGGCAGGCTTTTTCCTTGGCCGAAACATAGGTCATACTCGCAGGATCCTCCCCCACCAGGACAGCGGCAATATGAGGGGGTTCAATTCCCCTGTCCAGAAATTGCTCTTTCACCTCAAGGGCGATTTCACTTTTTATCTGGTCGGCAACCAGCTTGCCATCAAGCAGTTTCATTTATCATTGCTTTAATTCATATTTTTCATGTTCCGCATCACGTTGGCCATGTTTTTGCCTTTGTTGGCGGTGACCATTTTCATCATTTTGCGGGTGTCATCAAATTGCTTGATCAGCCGGTTTACATCCTGGATGGTAGTTCCTGATCCGGTGGCAATGCGTTTGCGCCGGCTTCCATTCAATACCGCAGGATTTACCCTTTCACCGGGAGTCATGGAATGAATGATGGCCTCAATGCCTTTGAAAGCGTTGTCGTCGATCTCCAGGTTGCGGATGGCTTTCCCCATGCCCGGGATCATGCCAAGCAGGTCTTTCACATTGCCCATCTTTTTTATCTGTTTGATCTGGGCCAGGAAGTCATTAAAATCAAACTGATTCCGTGCAATTCGTTTCTGAAGTTTTTGCGCCTCCTCCTCGTCAAATTGCTCCTGTGCTTTTTCTACCAGTGATACGATATCGCCCATTCCGAGGATACGGTCGGCCATTCGTTCAGGATAAAAAACATCGATGGCTTCCATTTTTTCGCCGAGGCCCACAAATTTGATTGGTTTATTCACCACTGATTTGATACTCAATGCGGCACCGCCGCGGGTATCCCCGTCCAGTTTTGTCAAAACCACACCTTCGTAATCAAGACGCTCATTAAATGCTTTAGCAGTGTTTACAGCATCCTGCCCTGTCATGGCATCCACAACGAACAAAGTCTCCTGAGGATTGATGGCGCTTTTAATATTTGCGATCTCATCCATCATCTGTTCATCAATGGCCAGACGCCCGGCAGTATCCACAATGACAATATTATACCCTTTCTCCCTTGCATAAGACAAGGAGCGTTTTGCAATCTTTACCGGGTCGTTTGAGGCATCCTCCGAGTAGACCTCAACTTCAATCTGCTGACCGAGAACTTTCAGCTGGTCGATGGCAGCTGGTCGATATACATCGCAGGCAACGAGCAGCGGCCTCTTACCCTTCTTTGTTTTAAGGTAATTTGCCAGTTTGGCTGTAAAAGTGGTCTTTCCTGAACCCTGCAAACCGGCAACAAGGATAATTGCAGGTTCACCTTTTATATTGAGCTCCGTTTTCTGCCCTCCCATGAGGTCAACCAGTTCGTCATGAACAATCTTGACCATCAGCTGGCCGGGAGAAACAGCCGTTAATACATTCTGTCCAAGCGCCTTATCCTTCACCTGGTCGGTAAACTGTTTGGCAATTTTGAAGCTGACGTCAGCATCGAGCAGTGCCTTCCTGACATCCTTGAGCGTATCGGCCACATTGATCTCCGTGATGTGTCCATGTCCTTTGAGGACTTTGAATGCACGGTCGAGTTTATCACTTAATCCTTCAAACATGTTAGGCTGCTTTATAATTTATAACAAACTACTTGGAAACGGGTGAACGGTTGAATTTGCTTTTTTTGCAAAATTAGCAATTTATCCTGACACAAAAAGTTCAGATGATCAATGGCACCTGTTTTTCACCGGAGACTGCATCACCATGATAAAAAACCAATGATGACAGTTTTTTTTTTCATAACCAGTTACGACAATAAAAAACATTGTATTTTTGTATAAATATTCAAAAACAAAAAAAATCAAATTATGAAGAAAATTTTACTTTCAGTTGTTGCCATTTTGGCACTTTCCATGGCTGTTAACGCCCAATGGATCGAAGAAGCTACAGGATTCTCAACCGCAAGCCGGGGAATCAGATGTGTTTATGCTGTCAACAGCCAGGTTGTGTGGGCAACCGCCTATGATGGCAGCGGTGCCGCCGCTCCCTGCCAGGATGTTACTGTTACGACCAACGGGGGAACCCTGTGGACGCCCCATACCATCGCCGGAGCAACCAACCTTGACATTGCAAACGTTGTTGCTGTTGACGCAAACAAGGCATGGGCAGCATTGTACCCGCCCGCAACAAACACCGCCGGTCAGGGAATTTACAAGACCACCGATGGTGGCGCAACCTGGACCCGTCAGGCAAGTGCAGCTTTTGGAGCTTCATCTTTTGTTGATGTTGTTTATTTCTGGGATCAGAACCTGGGATACTGCATGGGCGATCCTATCAACGGTGAATTTGAAATTTATACCACCGATGATGGCGGAACCACATGGACCATTGTTCCGGGTGCCAATATTCCCAATGCATTGAGCGGTGAGTACGGTACTGTAGGCTATTATTCTTCCGTTGGAGACACCACCTGGTTTGGTACCACAAAAGGACGCATGTTCAAATCAATTGACAACGGACATAACTGGACGATGTCGGCCATCAGCGGCTGGGGCGCCAAAAGCGTTCAGCCATTTTTCCGCAGCGGTTCTGTAGGTATTGGTGCCGACAGAAGTGCCGCTACCACTGGTGCAATGGTTAAAACAACCGATGGAGGTGCAACCTGGACTCCCATCGTTACCACCGGAAATGTGTTTACCAATGATATGGCTTATGTACCGGGAACACCGAGTACATGGGTTACAACAGGTGCTGCCACCGGATTTACCGGCGTCACTTATTCATTCAATGATGCCGTTGCATGGAATGACATGGGCCCCACCATCGGCACCCAGTTCCTGGATACCGAATGGGTAAACGATTCGACTGCCTGGGCCGGCGGATTCAATGCTGATGCTACTACCGGCGGTATGTTTAAATTCGAAGGCGTTCTTGCCCCCTGCGATTTCACCTCTAACCTCACTACTATTGCCAAAGGTGGTACCATCAAATACTCCATCACTGCCGGGGTTCACTCCACGTCGACTGTCAGCTGGGCTTTCCCGGGTGGAACCCCTGCCACTTCTACCAGCAGGACCCCGTCAGTTATTTATAATACTTCAGGTTCCTTCAATGCCACGCTGACTGTAACGAACACATGGGGCATCACGACAAAGGTAAAAACCAATTACATCTATGTTGGTGGCGTCGGCGTCAATGAACATTCAGCAGCAACCATTTCTGTATTCCCGAATCCTGTGAAAGATATCCTGAACATACAGGGTTCTGCCAATATCGAAGAAGTAACTTTGACCGACATGGTCGGACAGGTTGTTTTCAGCCAGAAAGCCGATGCAGCAAACCTGGCCATCAACACATCCGGCATGAAATCAGGAGTTTACAACCTCCGGGTTAAAATGATTGATGGATTTGTCAACAAGAAGATTGTGGTGAACTAACACACGTTCAGTTTAATAAAAAACGGCTGCTTCATAAAATATGAGGCAGCCGTTTTTTTTATTGTCTTTACATCCGCTCAGGCACTTCAATTCCAAGAAGTTTCATCGATTTTTTAATAACGCTTCCGGTAAATTTTGAAATGCAGATACGCAGGACAACCTTTTCCGGATCCTCTTCTTTTAATACCGGCAGCTCCTGGTAGAATTGGTTAAATCCTTTAGCAAGGTCGAAAATGTAATTGGCAATAATGGCGGGGCTTAACTCCTCCCCTGCCTGGACAATAGTTTCCCGGAACTGGTAGAGCCGTTTGATGGTCTCCTTTTCAAGCGGAAGCAAAGGCAGGTGTAATGAAATCTTCGCATCCTCCCACAGGAAGCCTGCTGAACTGGCTTTTGCAAGCAGGGACTGGATACGGGCATAAGTATATTGAATAAACGGGCCTGTATTCCCATTGAAGTCGATCGATTCCCGGGGGTCAAACATCATGTTTTTCTTCGGGTCCACCTTCAGAATAAAATATTTCAGGGCTCCTAACCCAATGGTATTAAATAACCTGGTTGCATCTTCGTCGGAAAGTTCATCTGCTTTGCCAAGTTCACGGGTTGTCTCCTCTGCTGTCCGAAGCATCTCATCCATCAGGTCATCGGCGTCAACCACGGTTCCTTCCCGTGATTTCATCCTACCCTGCGGAAGTTCAACCATTCCATAGGAAAGATGGTAAATATGTTTGCCGTACTCCATGCCCAGCTTTGTCAGCACTTTTTTCAGCACGTCGAAATGATAGTTCTGTTCGTTCCCAACCACATAGATCATGGAGGAGGGACGATACTCGTCATAGCGAAGCTGTGCCGTTCCAAGGTCCTGGGTCATGTAAACTGATGTACCGTCGGCACGGAGCAGGAGTTTCTCATCAAGTCCCTCGTCTCTCAAATCAGCCCAGATGCTGCCATCTTCCTTCTGAACCAGTACTTCGCTATCAAGCCCCTCCATCACGAGCTTTTTTCCATGGAGGTATGTTTCACTTTCATAATAGATATGATCGAAATCAACCCCCAGGCGACGATAGGTCAAATCAAATCCCTGGTAGGCCCATCCGTTCATCTCTTTCCACAAGGTAATGGTTTCCGGGTCTTTTGCCTCCCATTTCCGCAGAATCTCCTGGGCTTCGACAATAAGGGGAGCCTGCTTTTCAGCCTCTTCTTCTGTCAGCCCTTTCCCGATCAGATCATGTATTTCAGCCTTGTACTCCTTATCGAACAACACGTAATATTTTCCGATCAAATGGTCGCCTTTCATACCTGTGGAACCGGGTGTCTCATGGTTTCCCCACCTCATGTAAGCCAGCATCGATTTGCATATGTGAATCCCCCGATCATTTACAAGATTCACCTTAACCACTTTATGACCGTTTGCCTTCAGTATCTCTGCCAGTGAAAAACCGAGCAAATTGTTGCGAATGTGACCAAGATGGAGCGGTTTATTGGTATTCGGAGAAGAATATTCAAGCACGACCGGATGTTCGTGACGGCTTTTACAGAACCCAAAATCGGGCAGAACAGCATTTTTCACAAGGAACTTCATCCAGAAATGGTCGCTCAGCACCAGGTTGAGAAACCCTTTGATGACGTTGAATGTTTCAATTTCCGGCATGTTCTGCTGCAGAAAGGTTCCTATTTCAGTGGCGGTTGTCTCCGGTGACTTTCTCGATATTTTAAGCAATGAAAATACAACAACCGTAAAATCGCCTGTTATCTCTTTTTTAGTCTTTTCCAGGCCAACGGAGGCCGGATTCAATTCATGCCCGTATAGCTTTTGCACGGCATGACAACACTGTGCCAATATTTTCTCTTCAATCATTGGTCCATTAATTTGGCTGCAAATTTAGGATGAATTCAGATGAATCAGTTTTTTTATGGCAAATTCGTCGTTTAAACTTTCCAAAATTTTAGTTTCGGTTTTGCTATTTCCCAAAAAATGAGTAGGTTTGCAAACAATCTCCTGAAATTCTTAACACCCAAACTATATTCTACAAATCACAAAAAGCGAGGTTAGCATGAAAAAAAATGTAATTATTATTGGTGCTGCCGGAAGAGATTTTCACAATTTCAACACGTATTATCGCGATAACGCGAATTTTAACGTGGTGGCTTTTACAGCTGCACAAATTCCGGACATAGATGGACGAAAATATCCCGCCGCACTGGCAGGCAAACTTTATCCCAAGGGCATTCCCATCTATGCAGAATCAGAATTAGTTGCCCTGATCAAGAAACACAATGTTGAGATTTGCAACTTTGCATACAGCGATGTACCTTATCAAAGGGTTATGAACATCAGCTCCATTGTGAATGCTGCCGGTGCCAATTTCCTGTTGCTTGGTCCGAAAGATACCATGATCAAAAGCACAAAACCGGTGATTGCTGTGGGTGCAACCCGTACAGGTTGCGGAAAAAGCCAGACTTCGCGCCGGATCATCGAAATCCTGATGGCAAAAGGGCTGAAAGTTGTAGCTGTTCGTCATCCTATGCCTTATGGTGACCTGGTTGCCCAGAAAGTACAGCGTTTTGCAACGGTTAAAGACCTTGAAAAGCACAAGTGCACCATCGAAGAGATGGAAGAATATGAACCACACGTGGTACGCGGGAATGTCATTTATGCCGGTGTCGACTACGAAGCCATTCTCCGTGCAGCTGAACAGGATCCAAAGGGTTGCGACATCATCCTGTGGGATGGTGGGAACAATGACTTCCCCTTTTACAAACCCGATCTGATGGTCACCGTTGCCGACCCGCATCGTCCCGGCGCAGAAATGAATTATTATCCGGGCGAAGTCAATATCCGCATCTCCGATGTTGTCGTCCTCAATAAAATTGATTCTGCTTACCCCGAAAATATTAAAATCGTTCGTGACAACATCCAGAAGATCAATCCTAAGGCTATTGTTATCGACGGAGCCTCCCCGATCCGGGTTGATGATGAATCAATCATCCGCGGCAAAAGGGTTCTAGTGATCGAAGACGGCCCCACACTTACACATGGTGAAATGAAGATTGGCGCAGGTGTCGTTGCTGCACAGAAATATGGCGCAGCCGAGCTTGTTGATCCACGCCCGTATGTCGTCGGCAAATTGGCTGAAACATTCCGGATTTATCCCAATATCGGGCAACTTCTGCCCGCCATGGGCTACGGTGACCAACAGGTGAAGGATCTCGAAGCCACGATCAATAAAGTCGAATGCGATTCTGTTGTTATAGCCACCCCGATCGATCTCAACCGCCTGGTGAAAATCAAGAAACCAAATACACGGGTTTACTACGACCTCCAGGAAATCGGAAAACCCGACCTGGATGATATCCTGAATGGTTTTTTGAAAAAACACAAGATTAAATAGTTCTTAAATCCCGGTTTTCACCGGGATTTTTTTTATATTTGTTTAGGAAATATCAACGATCAACATCCTGATAATGAAAAATAAAAGCTTAGTTTCCATCAATGATTTCACAAGGGAGGAGCACATCCGGATCCTTGAACTTGCAGGAGCCTTCGAAAAACGTCCAAAACAACGCATCCTGGAGGACTATGTCGTGGCTACCCTGTTTTTTGAACCATCGACACGAACACGACTCAGCTTTGAAAGCGCTGCAACACGTCTCGGGGCCAGGGTGATCGGGTTTACCGATTCTTCCAGTTCCAGCGTGACAAAAGGAGAAACGCTGCGCGATACCATTCTCACCGTCAGCAACTACTGCGACATCATCGTGATGCGCCATCCCAAAGAGGGAAGCGCCCGTTTTGCCAGCGAAGTTGCCAAAGTGCCTGTTATCAATGCCGGAGACGGCGCCAACCAGCATCCGACGCAGACCCTGCTGGATCTGTATTCCATCCGGAAAACACAAGGATCTCTTGACAATCTGAATGTTGCCTTCGTTGGCGACCTCAAGTACGGGCGAACCGTTCATTCGCTGGTACAGGCGCTTTGCAACTATAATACAACATTTCACCTGGTTTCACCGCTTGAATTAAAACTTCCGAGTGCGGTTAAAATGTCGATCAAGGAACGAAACCTTGATTATACGCAATCAACCGATCTGAACGAGGTAATAGAAAAGGTCGATATTCTCTATATGACCAGGATCCAGAAGGAAAGATTTTCTGATCCCCTCGATTATGAAAAAGTTAAAAATGCTTATGTCCTTCGCAACAGCATGCTTGACAATGCCAAACCGAACCTGAAGATATTGCATCCGTTGCCGCGTGTCAATGAAATCACGACCGATGTCGACGATAACCCAAAAGCCTATTATTTCACCCAGGCGCTCAACGGGGTTTTTGTTCGCCAGGCTTTACTTGCCTCAATTCTTGGGGTTGTAGAATAACCGAAAACAGACCTAAATCATGGAAAAAGAAATCCTCAGAAAAGAACTCAAGGTGTCAGCCATCGAAAACGGCACTGTGATCGACCATATCCCATCGGGAAGCGTGTTCCAGGTCATTAAAATGTTAAACCTGGCTGAATACCAGAATCAGTTGCTCATCGCCACCAATCTCGACAGTCAGAAGATGGTAAAAAAGGGAATCATCAAAGTCAGCAATAAGTTTTTTAAAAGTGACGAAATCAACAAGATTGCCCTTTTTGCCCCGACAGCAACCCTCATCATCATCAGGAATTTCGAGGTGGTGGAAAAGAAAAAAGTTGAGGTTCCCGACCTGGCCGAAAACATCGTGAAATGTTTTAATCCAAACTGTATTACCAACAATGAAGATATTACCACACGATTCACAGTGATCGACAAGAAAGACCTGAAACTCCGGTGTCATTACTGTGAAAAAATTACTGCCCGGAAAAATATTGCCTTCATCTGATGTTGCACCATATTACCAAACTGATCGCAGAGGGAGAGCACCAGCAGCTTGATTTTAAATTTGAAATTTCGGATGCACACAAAATTGCCCGGACACTGGTAGCTTTTGCAAATACCGACGGCGGACGATTGCTTGTTGGAGTAAAAGACAATGGCATACTTGCCGGGGTGCGGTCGGAGGAAGAGTATTATATGGTCGAAGCCGCGGCAAAAATGTACTGTAAACCTGCCATTGAGTTCACCGTTAAAGAGTGGAACCTGAATAAAAAGACCATCCTTGAAGTCATCATCCCAAAAAGCGTCAGCCGCCCGCACCTGGCGCAACAAAAAGAGGGAAACTGGCTCGCCTACCACCGGGTAAAAGATCAGAATTTCCTCGTAAACAGGATCCTGATGCGCGTATGGAAACTTGAAAATGCTCCGAGTGGCGTTTATCTCAAATTTACCGAACCCGAAAAGTTTCTTCTTGAGTACCTGGAAAACAACCCTTCGATCACTTTATCAAAATTCATAAGGCTTGCCGGAGTTACCCGGAAAAAAGCAGAAAATATACTGGTGCGTTTCATGCTGCTGAAAATCCTGCAGATGAATTTTACAGAAAATTTAACATTTTTCACACTGAACCCGGCAGCGAAACTAACAGAGAATGGTTAACTTTGCCTCCGCAATATGAAAAGACTAACAACATTTGTCTTACTGTTCTTCCTGGTGACCCAGGTGTTCTGCCAGGTTCTGCGGAATGACACTACTTTCAGCCAGGACGGCGGACATTTTTTGCAACCAAAGAAAATCAACTACAATGTAACGCTGGGATCTGAATTTACCAGTTTTTCCGGATTCGGTTCTGCTTTAAGTACCTATATCACTCCCCGGTTTTCATACAATCTGAACAAGCGGCTCAGCATCGGCGGCGGAATCAGTGTTGTCCAGACCAATTATTTCAAAGCCAGGTCATCCTTCCAAAGTGAGCAGGCAACGTCCGGTTCCGGTAATGGCAGTTTTACCAGCGGCATGATCTTTATTGACGGGCAATACCTGATCAATAAACGCCTTACCATATACGGTTCAGCCTACAAGCAATTTCCGGTCACCGCGGACCCATTGCCCTATAATCCGTTCAATCCTGTTTCGTCCAGGGGAGCCCAGGGCATAAACCTGAATATGAGTTACAAGATTGGAGAACATATTTTGATACAGGCCGGGTTCCGGTATTCGGAGGGGACAAACCCTTATTATGCGAATCCTTTTACCCGCAATCCCTTCCTGAATGATTCCTGGAGACCATCATCGGGTTTTGGTACGCCGGGATGGTAAAATTTCAACTGCCGTTGAAATGATCTTCAATATATTTTAGCGCTTCACTGATATCCATGGCATTGCTCGAGGGGCCCACGCGGATGTAAAATGCTTCATCAGCCCCCGGTTGGCGCAGAAATACAGGACGGTTGCACATTTTGCAATGAACCATGCAGACTGTTTTTTCATCCATTTTCTCAAGGGTAGTGCGGATATAAGGACTGACATCCCTTCCCAGGCAAGTCCGGATCAGGGTCCAGAAATGCAACAGGAATTTATCTTCATTCACGAATTTATCGCTTTCGATGCCTTCGATGCTTCCATCGTCGCGCACCCCGATCAACAGGGTGCCCCCGGTTGAATTGAGAAAGGCCGCAATGGTTTTCAGGGAGGCCCGCTCCACGGCCTGGTTGGTTTTACCCGCCCGGATATCCCACCGCAGGGTCGATTTAAATTCAATGGTTTCATTTTCTCCCTCCCGGATGATCAACCCGGCATGGCGGCCGGCATCGGTTCGCTGTTCAAGACATTCCAGGTAATCCTGAACATGAGTGATATCGGGGAGAATCTCCGGCATCTGTCCGGGTTCCTTTATTTTCAAAGCTATCAATCCCTTGGCATACTCAAGCGGAGTGATGACTCCAGAAATGAGGACCAGGGGCAACACGATACCCGAATGATGCAAACCACTCAATGCCTGAACCGCAACCTTCTTTTCGACGGAAAGCCGGGCATAGCTCAGCCGAAGCAATTC
This sequence comes from uncultured Bacteroidales bacterium, assembly GCA_903828645.1. Lineage (GTDB taxonomy): Bacteria > Bacteroidota > Bacteroidia > Bacteroidales > FEN-979 > CAIVAT01. The sequence goes on along the minus strand of CAIKNA010000084.1, from coordinate 14,126 downwards.
AGGAAACGGATGTGCATCCGTTTCCTGAACAATGACCTCGCTCATGGTTGAATTGACAAACTCATTGATCGACCTGACCAGTGCTGAAAAGGAAACGAAAGCAAATGAAAACAGGTCATCGTCGGGACTGAAAGGGTGGAAATTAAACTTTCCTGTTGTTTTGAGTGTGACAAACGGGTCGACAACAAGCAAATTATCCCATTCGCCCAAAAACGGATCACCTGTTAATTCAAAAACATCCTTCTGAAAAGCATACAACAATGGTGCGGAAATCCGGGGTTCCTTTGCAAATTCCATGTACATCAGGTCTGTGATGAACAGGTGTGCCAGCCTTTCAGATCCGAGGAGATACTCCTTGCCATGAAATGTCAGCAATGGCACTGTTCCCTGGACAACCTGGTATTTCCCGTTATACATGGTGATATCAATCTGCTCACCGGTTCTGTTTAGCCATTTTTTTTCCGTGTAGTCCAGGAATGGGTTCATCTGTCTGTTATCAGCTCACCGACTTCGTTCGGGCAAAGCGCCGGAACGATTGTGAATGTTCAAACAACAAAACTAACCAAAAAAACAATTCAATTATTATACATACCTTTGCGCATCCAAAAGCAAATAAAAACCCCGTCGGAAATCCAAACGAAAGCAGTATGAAAAACATTATCCGCCTGACTACCATCATTTTCCTGTTCAGCTTTACATTATCGGGATGCTATTATGATAAAGAAAATGAATTATATCCGACAAAAGGCAATTGTGACACCATCGGGGTGATGACCTATTCCGGATCAATTGCCCCCATCATGGTGGCAAATTGCAATATTTGTCACAGTGCCGGAAATCCGTCGGGGAGTGTGGTCACCAGCAATTATGATGGTCTCAGCATTGTTGCCAAAACCGGACAACTTTGGGCCGATGTTAACTGGGAAGGTGATCCGATGCCCAAGGGAGGAGATAAACTTTCGGTTTGTGACCTTGCAAAGATTAAAAAATGGGTTGATGCAGGCAGTCCGAATAATTAAGAATTAAAAATTACGAATTAAAAATTACGAAAGGTTTTTCTGGTGCATTTAATTTTTTTTCAATGAAAACATGGGTTAAGATAGTAGTTGGATTGGTTGTGGTTGGATTGATCGCAATGCTCCTGGTTTATAAGTTTGTTTATAACAAGCAACACCCGGATTATGAGAAGGCAGAAGCCGCGTTCACTGTTTCCGCCAGGGAACTATACCAGGCATACAAAAGCAACAAGGCTGCCGCTTCCGCCAAATATAATGGTAAAGTAATTGCCATTACGGGCAATCTCAGCAAAGTCGAAACCGTTGACTCTCTTGTTACGGCTGTTTTTGTATTCAACCAGGGCGATTTTGGCGATGAGGGAATCCGCTGCACAATGCTGCATAAGTTCAATGACGCGGCCAACAAACTGCAGCCTGACGGTGAGGTTAAGGTAAAGGGCTATTGTACCGGGTACAATGAGACCGATTTAATCCTGGAGAAATGTTCAATTATCAACCAATAAACAAACCTAAAACCATGCGCATCAAATCAATTTTTCTTTCCCTGCTTCTGCTGACTGCACTTTCTGCAGGCGCTCAGAAGTACATAACCAAGACAGGTTACATCAAGTTCTACTCGGCTTCTCCATTGGAAAAAATTGAGGCGCATAACCGGCAGGTGAACAGTGTGCTTGATCTCGCTACAGGCGGTTTTGTCTTTAAAGTGCTTATGAAATCCTTTGAATTTGAAAAGGCCCTCATGCAGGAGCATTTCAATGAGAATTATGTTGAATCCGATAAATATCCCACCGCTACTTTTGTCGGAAAAGTGATCAATATCAAAGATGTAAACGCATTAAAAGATGGGATATACGACGTAAATGTCGAGGGAAAACTTACATTGCACGGGGTATCCCAGGATGTCAAGGAAAAAGGTACTTTTGAAATGAAACAGGGAAAGTTCATCGGCAAGGCAAAATTCAACATCGCCGTTGGTGATTATAAAATCACCATCCCAGGCAACGTTGGAAATAATATTTCCAAAACGATTGAAGTGACAGTTGACATAACATTGGACAAAGCAAATATGTAACATGAATAACAAATTACTTTTACTGCTCGCATTAACCGGGGTAATTTTCGCCTCCTCTGCCAAAGGCCAGGATGACCTGCTGTCAATGATGGATAAGAATGAAAAACCCACCGTGGATTATACTACCGCCACATTCAAATCAACACACATAATCATCGGGCAATCGATTGAAACAGCCCCGGCCGGAAATTTGAATTTCCTGATCACGCACCATTTCGGAGCGCTGAATACCGGTTATGAAAACCTCTACGGGCTCAAGCAGGCCAGCATCAGGCTCGCTGTTGAGTATGGAGTGACCAAATGGCTGGGCCTAGCCGTGGCAATCAACACAGATAAAAACACCTGGGACGGGTCGGCCAAGGTTAAAATACTCCGCCAGTGCAAAGGAGCAAAAAACGTACCTGTTACCATCGACCTTTATGGCAATGCAGCCGTCTATACAACCAAATGGTCAGATCCAACGCGGACCAATTATTTCTCCTCCCGTCTTACCTATGACTTCCAGGTAATGATAGCCCGTAAATTCGGGAACAGTGTGTCGCTCCAAATCACCCCTTCGTATGTTCATAAAAACATCGTTCCGAATTCTGATGATAAAAACGACATTTTCAACCTGAGTGCCGGCGGCCGTGTTAAACTAAGCCAGCGGGTCTCAGTCAATGTGGAGTATAGTTACCTTTTCAAGGGCCAGGTTGTTTCGACAAATGCTTATAACTCGCTTTCTGTGGGAGTTGATATTGAAACCGGCGGACATGTTTTCCAGATTTTCATGACCAACTCCTACGGGGAATATGAACAACCCATCTACACCGACACCCGCGGAAAATGGTCAAATGGCGATATTTTCCTCGGATTCAACATCAACAGGATGTTTACAATCGTGAAGCCGAAACTGCCGAAGGAATAGGGGTTCCATTGACGATTTACGATTGACGATTGACGATTGACGATTGACAGTTGCTATATCCTTGTCAGTTCTTCATATCTTTGGCAGCCCGTGAGATGATCATTGACCATCCCAGCGGCCTGCATAAAGGCATAACAGATGGTGCTTCCCACGAATTTAAATCCCCTTAACCTGAGGTCTTTGCTCATGGCTTCCGATTCGGCAGAGGAGACCGGCATCGCGGCAAGACTGTTCAACCTGTTGAAAATGGTTTTCCCGCCTGTAAATTGCCAGATATATCTGTCAAATGTTCCAAACTCCCTTTGAACCTCCAGGAAACACTTTGCATTCTGAATGGTGCCGAGAATCTTTGCCTTGTTGCGAACGATTCCTGCATCCGACATCAGCCTGGTGAAATCCTGTTCGCCATATTCTGAAATCCTGTTCGCATCAAAGTTATCGAGCGCCTTCCGGAAGTTCTCCCGCTTGTGTAAAATGGTTTTCCAACTCAAACCTGCCTGGAAGGCATCCAGGACAAGATACTCGAAAATTTTCTGATCATCGTGCAGGGGAACTCCCCACTCTTCATCGTGGTAACGGATCATCAGCGGATCCCGGGTGGGCCATTCGCAGGTGTTTTCAGGCATAAGACGGGCAAATTGATTTACGATTGACGATTTACGATTTACGATTTACGATTTGTGATTTAGAATATACTTTTCAACATCGAATTTTCTTTTGCAGCCGTTGTAATTCATGTAACGGATCATTCCAAATATGCTTCGTTCGCCCCATGGACGGTCGTGTACACCCCCGATGGACCATGCAATTCCTGCATAACCATTCGGATCGCGTCCGTCCAGTTCATATTTATCGTTCAGGTATATGGCAGTTTCGATAGCCTCTTCCGGTGAAGAAGTCCATTCGAGGATTTTCTTGGCCCAGTACATGCGCATGAAGCCATGCATCTTACCGGTGGATACCATTTCGTGTTGAGCTGCATTCCATAGTGGATCATGGGTTCTCTCTTCTTCGAGTTCCTCCGGTGAATAAATGTATTCCCGGGGATCATCGCGATGCCTGTCCAGGGATGCCCGGGCCCAGGGGGTAAAACCGCTGAAACGATCATAGTTGGCATTATGAAGGCAGAAATTGTCGGCCAGTTCGCGACGTACGACCAACTCCTCCAGAAAAGCTTTTTTGGAGTCAGGATTCCCGTTGAAGCGCTGAACCTCGAGAGCAAGCCGCTGGGCCGAAAGATGGCCAAAATGGAGGTAAGGAGATAGCCCCGACTGGCCATTCTTTTCAGGAAAGTTCCGGTCGGAAGCATAATGGTCCAGCCTGTCGCCTGTAAAGTTTAGAAGGGCTTCACCGGCTGCGCGCTCCCCCGGCTCAAGCCAGTCAATTTCAGCAACTTTCATATCAACCTTCAACGACTTCATGACATCTGTCCAATCGGTCGCAACCATTTCCGGGAAATCGTGAGAATAAGGATGCTTTACCAAGGCAGGGAACCCGGTAAGAAACTCCGGCAAGAGACGTTCTGTCTTTTTTCGCAGTGTAAAGGCGGCATATTCCGCTTTATCTGAAATAAACCTGCAGGGGATGATATTGTGCGCATCTATTTCATGAAAAGGGATGTCGACACGTTCAGCCAGCCTCTGCTTCCAATTCATGGTTACACGGAGCGGGTTAAAGTCGGTGATGAGCATCCCGGCACCATGTTCTACAAGGAACCGCGGCAGAACATCCTGCGGCAACCCCTGTAAGAGGATAAAAGGGATATTAAACCTGGCAAGTTTTCGGGCCGTCACGGCAAGTCCGGCTACCATGAAGCCATATTGCCTGATGGCAGCCCCGAGAAAGTCTGAAACAAGGCAAAATACCACTACCAAAGGCTGCTCCAGTGCAACCGCCTGTTCCTGGGCATAAAGTAACGCCCAATTATCGGTAGAGCGTTGATCGCGCTGCATCCAGTAAACAACAGGACCTGGTTCTGCTTCACCCTGTTTCAGGGGATATATTCTCCTGTGGTCGATGGTCATGTTCAGGAAGTTGAATAGTTACTTCTACCCTCCCCGTATTGATGCAAAACATCCTTTGCTTTTTTACGTTCGGTGATGTCCCTGGCAACACCCATGATTTCTGTCAGTTCACCGTTTTCATCGTATATACCATTGATGCTCTGCTCAAGCCAGCGGGTAGAGCCGTCTTTATGGTAATATTCCAGTTCGAGAAGAACGCCCCTGTCTTTGTCGGCCTTTCCATCCTGGTTCAAAACAATTTCGTTTATCAGCTTCTGCATGGCATAATCAAGCGACTCAGGAACCATGCATTCATCGATCCTCATAGACATCCTCTCTTCCCTTGTAAAGCCCAGGGTAAATTCCGTTGAAGGGTTTACATAGACAAGCTTCAAATCAAGGTCCAGTATCCAGACTATATCATGCATTTTTTCGGCAAGAATGCGGTATTTGGCTTCGCTTTCGCGCAATGCCTGTTCTGCGCGCCTGCGTTCGGTGATATCTCGGGCGGTGGTGATGATCACATCCTCTCCAAAATATTTTCCCTTGTGAAAGATAACCTCCTTGGGGAAAATTTCCCCATTTTTGCGCATGCCCCAGAATTCTATCTGCTCAGGCTTCCCGGTAAGCATGGTTTTCTGCATGAGTGATGAAACCTGCTTCAGGTCATTCATTCCGGATGCGGATACCATTTCAGGATTCCTGCCAATGAGTTCATGCCGCGAGTAGCCATACATGATCGTTGCTCCTGCGTTCACGTCAATAAACACCCCGTCGGCCTTGTGGATATAAATGGCATCGGAAACCGAGTCGAACAACCCTTTGTAGCTTCTCAGGCTCTCCTCGAGCGCATTCTGAATCCGTTTACGTTCGGAAATGTCCCTGATAGTCCCCTGTGCTACCGGTTCTCCTTTGTACCTCGTAAGGTTACCATTGATCTCAACATCAACAAGGTGTCCTTTTTTATGACAGATCCGGGTGTGAAATTCAAAAACATCTTTATTGTTGAAGATGTTGTCCAGTTGAGTCCTGCACCTTGGAATTTCAATGACAGGCATCAAATTTGAAAATGGCTTACCTACGACCTCTTCCGATTTATAACCGAGAAGCGATTCCATTTTGTCATTGAAAAAGATGCAGTGTCCCTTTTCATCCAGGATGAAGACAATATCCAGGAATGATTGGGTGAGTTTTGCGAATTTTTCTTCATTAAACACTAACCCGTCAACAACCTGCTCATGATCCCGGAATTCATCCGGTTCCTTCCCGGTTTTTTTCAGATAATCCATTTAATATCAATATAATGGTACTTATGCCCGATGGTTAATTGTCTTGTAAAGATAAATATTTTTGTTGGTAAAACAACCAGGACGATACCAAAAAACAGAAAATGATTATATCAAATAATCATGAAAATGAGCACCATTATCTCCATAACCATGTTAACAGCAATATAGGCTAATTGCCATTCAGACATCGGACGGAATAGCCGAATGTTTTATAGTTGCTGAATAAATTGATAAAGCTGTTATTAATCTGAATAACCTGGCCGGTGGATGAACTGTTTTGCTTACTCCCCCAGTAGAAACCTTCTGCTCCCCTGGAACCCAGAGAACCCGTTGAATATTCGAGGTATCCTGCAGCATGGACTTTCAACCCGCTGTTCCATAAGCCATTCCAGTTTGTCCAGTTGTCTGCATTGTTGAGATTGGTCCACTCGGTGTTTGTGGGAACCCTCCATCCGGCGCCAAGTTCAAGGGTGCAGGGATCGTTGAGGGTTTGCCAGTCTGAATTTTCATCGATCGTCGTGATGTTCCATGAAGGTGTCACCACCGACCCGTCGTGTTTGTATCCTTGTTTGCGGTTGAATTGCCAGTACCACCCTGCTGAAGCTTCCGAATAATCGCTGACTGAAGAAGCCTGCCGGCTTGCACCGAGGTTGCGGGTGATCCAGCATTTGGAAGGTTCGCCCGGGATGTTGGTCACTGTTCCGTAAGTAACCGTTTTATCAACCGGTGCAACGCCACCCGCGGTGGTGTGGTTGATGGTCAGGTCAGGAATATTGCAGCTTTCGCAGCGGAGTGTATAATAATTCAGTGCTGCGGCCGTGGATATCCCGCACTCATTGAATGCCCACACATAACGGGTAAAGCTGGTATTGCATGTCAGCCCGGTTTCGGTTTTCGTATTGGCAGCCCCGATTTCAGTTGCAGTGACCGGGTTATTTGCCGTTCCCCATTTGTATCCGACAGCGCCAGCCACTGCTGTCCAGTTCCAGGTGATGGTTGCCCTGGTTGAACTGTGGACACCGGGAGCAGGATAAACCAGCCCGGCACAATCGGCAATGCAACGCAAGGGTAAACCATAGGATTTATCGGAATTTCTGATTGAACTGATATCAAAGTTGAACTTCAGTCCTGCCCCCGTCATGGAGCCCTGCTGGCTGCTGCTCCAAATGTCGTCTTCAATTCCAGGGTAAACAAGCAAGCCACTGGTATTATCCAGGAAGCCCGCCGCATGAAGTTTAAGTGACGACTGCCAGGGCCCGCTCCAGTCACTCCATTTGCCCGAATTATTTATATTGTCCCATTCGGTCATTGGCTGCTAGCATAATAACAATCAATGTTTTGCACATGGAAATTGATGACCGGGGAGATTCTTGTTTGAATAGGAGATGTGAGATCTGAAATCTGAAATGTGAAATCCGAAATTCACTTCCCCCATGGAAATTCCGCTTGATCCGTGTAAAGTGGTTCCGGCTTTTCCAGGTGAATAAAAAAACAAAACCTTCGCAAAGTACTGTAAAAAGTACATCAGCGAAGGTTATTGGCGGAGAGACAGGGATTCGAACCCTGGGACCCCTAAAAGGGATCAACGGTTTTCGAGACCGCCCCATTCGACCGCTCTGGCATCTCTCCGGGTTTGGGCTTGCAAAAGTAGGAACTATTTGGTTACCGGCCAAGAAATGCACGAAGACATTATCATATCTGGCATTTTTTCTCTACTTTTACATCCTTCATTGCATGCTGATGGCTCGACTAACCTGGAAATTCCTGTTTCTCTTTTTTGCTTTACTTCCAACAATCTCCTTTGGACAGAATCAGCATACGGTCGACAGCCTGGTCAGCTCTCTTTCGAAAACAAAGGACGACAAATTGAAATGTTCGATCCTGAACAGCCTGTTTAATGAATACATCAGGTCAAACCTCGAAAAGGCAACGCAATATAATAACCAGGGCCTGAGCCTTGCAAAGCAGATCAACTATCCCAAAGGCATTACCGATGCCATTTACAACCAAAGTTCCCTGTTCAGGATCAGGGGAAAATACGACAGCGCACTCGTAATCCTGGTCGCGTCGAAAACCATTTTTAAAGAATTGACCGATCGTACAGCCTATGCTGATTTTTTAGGAGAAATCGGATACCTCTATTCCTTGAAAAATGATCAGAAAAACTCCCTGATCAATATGCTGGAAGCCATGAAAATTTATAAGGCATCAGGAAGCAGGAAGAACCTGGCCCTGTTGTACAACCGGTTTGGAAGCATGTATAATGCCCAAAACATTCCTGATTCCGCCCTTTTCTATTTTAAAAAATCGCTTGAGATCAATGATGCGACGGGATTTAAACTTGGATCTTCGGTTAACATGATCAACATCGGCACCATTTATGAAAAGAAAGGGGATCATCAGACTGCCATTAATTATTATCTCAAATCCCTGGAAATTAAAGAAAAACTGGGCGATAAACAGGGTAAGGCAAAATGTTTGAACAACATCGGAATGTCTTATATGAACATGGGGGATGTGAAAAGTGCCATTCAATACCACGAACAGTCCCTGGCCCTGGCCTCTGAATATCACAGCAATATTGATATCGCAATGAGCTATATCAATCTTGGTTTTGATTACCAGAAGGGAAAAGACAACAACCGGGCGGTTTTTTATGCACTTAAGGGGCTGGAAACAGGCAAACAGATTAATGATTTGAAAGTCATCCGCGAATCGGCAAGGGTTCTCTTTGAATCCTACGGTGCCCTTGAAAATTTCAAAGAAGCATACCGGTACCATGTGATGTTTAAACTTTTCAGCGACAGCATAGTGAATGAAAACAACCTGAAGGCCCTGACAGAAATCCAGGCAAAATACAGCATTGTTGCGAAAGAAAATGAAATCACAGCACTTAAAATCGAAAAAAACAACCAGGAGTTGCAGATCCAAAAGCTAAGGGCATGGTACAGCCTTGCGATCGGTTTATTCATTGCCTTGCTTGCCCTTGCCCTCTTCTTTTACTACCGGTCCAGAATTTCAAGGAAACTCTCCTTAAAACTGAAGGAGATCAACGAAATGAAGTCCCATTTTTTTGCGAATCTTTCACATGAATTCCGCACACCCCTTACCCTGATGCTGGGACCGGCAGAAAAGTTGCTGGAAACAGCCACCCCGGAAAACAAACCCTGGCTCGAACTCATCCACAGGAATGCCACCAGGTTGCTGTTCCTGGATGAACAATTGCTGGAATTCACTAAGATTGACAGCGGAAGCCAGAAAATACGCCTTGTCTCCGGAAACATCCTTGTACCCCTCGCATCCATTGCAGAATCATTCTCACACCTTGCCGGGCAGAAAAACATTCATTTCAGGCAACATCTTCCTGTTGAACCGATGAATACCTGCTTTGATCCCGATATACTGGAAAAAGTCATTGGCAATCTCCTTTCGAATGCCATCAAGTACACCCTTCCGTCCGGCAACCTTGATTTTACGGTTTCCATCGACAAAATGGCCCCCGGACAAGGCGATACTGTCGCGGCGGATATGAAAGGTGAATTTATCAGGATCGATGTAAAAGACAGCGGGATCGGGATTCCGGAAAATAAACAGGAGCAGATTTTTGAACGTTTTTACCAGTTAAATCACAACCAGGGAAATACAGTCGGCGGGTTTGGCATCGGACTGGCCCTCACCAGGGAGTTGTTAAAACTGCATCGTGGCTTTATTACTCTTGAAAGCACCCCGGGCAAAGGAAGTCTTTTTTCAGTATTCCTGTCAGCGGAAAGAAACACCTATTCAATTGAAGAATTAACCGAAATTCATCCATATATTCCTGCTCTGAAAAAGGAAAGTCTGCCGCTACCGGCAAGTGAAACGATTAAGGGGCCCGGGATTCCGGAGGACAGGCCTTATAAAGGCCAGGATAACGACAGTTTGCCCCAGGTACTGGTTGTGGATGACAACCCGGATATGCGCCTCTATATGAGGGAAATTCTTCATCCCTATTATACCGTGTCTGATGCCGAAAATGGAGACCAGGGTTTCGAAATGGCCTGTACTATTATTCCCGATTTGATCATTACGGACGTGATGATGCAGCCGGTGAATGGCATTGAGTTTTGCATGAAAGTAAAGAAGGATGAGAAAACTAGCCACATCCCGGTTATCATGCTGACGGCTTTGACGGGTTCGGAGGAGAGGGTCACCGGGCTGGAAACCGGCGCGGATGATTACATCACCAAACCATTCAGCAACAGGGAGCTGGTTATACGGATCAGGAACCTGATCGACCAGCGGGGAAAATTGCGGCAGATTTTCTCCAGTCCGATGAAACTTGAACCTGGAGAAATTAGTGTGACCTCTGCCGATGAAAAATTTCTCCGCAAACTGATACAGTTGATAGAAGCCAATATCGACAACCCGGAACTGGACATCGAGTTCCTTTTACAGAACATTGCGATGAGCAGGAGTCAGCTTCACCGCAAAATAAAAGCCATCACCGATCAGCCCATTACGGGTTTTATCCGCATCATCCGGATAAAACGCGCAGCCCAGCTCATGGAACAGAAATTCGGGAATGTATCGGATATCATGTACGCAGTGGGCTTCAACAATCTATCCTACTTCACTAAAAGTTTCAGGGAGGTCTACCGCATGACACCCAGTGAATTTATGGCAAAAAGAGACATGAGTGTCAATATTTGACACATGCCTTTCAACGTTTTTTCTCCCTTTTCCGATATTTCGCGCGAACCTCTTTTCCCCGGGCTGAACCCCTAAAATGGCACATGACTGGCAATTATTAACACATGCCTGTCAATCCTTCTTTTTTCCGTGGTATACTTTTGCAATGTTAAAATAAGGAACATTTGTGAAACCAAAATCACTTTGAGAATGAAAAGAATCTGGATTATTTGCCTCATGGGGTTTATCGTAAATCTTACACAGAGTCAGCCGCTCACCGGGGTGAAAACAATACCGGGAGATTATGCCACAATTGCCAATGCCATTGCCCAGTTGAATATCAATGGCACCGCAGCTCCCGGGGTTATCTTCAATGTCGCGTCGGGCTATATGGAAAATGGCATCAATATCATTCTGAACACAAACACATCGTCGGTTTCCGCGCCCATCGTTTTCCAGAAAGTGCCCGGAGGGCTTGTCAACCCGAAATTGTTTGCCTCCGGCGGGGGTTGGAACAGCACTACCGACGGGGCCATCATCATTGCAGGCAGTGATTATGTTACATTCGACGGAATTGACATCACAGGTACAGACAATACCGTTGACTGGGGATACGCGCTGGTTAAAAAAAGCAGTACTGCCCCTTTTGACGGCTGCCAGAACGTGACGATCAGGAACTGCAACATATCGTTGCAAAACAGCCAGAATTCATACGGCATCTATGCCGGGAATCATACCGCCACAAGTACTGCAGCTCTCTCAATTACTGCTATCTCGGATGCATGCAGCAACTGCAGGTTTTACAGCAACAACATCGCCAATGTGTGCAATGGAATTGTTCTCAACGGGTACAATGCCCCGTCTCCTTACACGCTTTATGACCAGGGGAATGAAATCGGTGTTGCCGGGGCGAACCATGTGACAAACCTGGGCGGTTCGTTTAACCCTTTCGGTATCGGTGCCAGCTACCAGAACGGGATTACCATTTCAAACAACTCAATCGCAAGCGGAACCTATACCATCGCACCATCATACAGTATGTTTGGGATCAGCCTTACCGGCGGTTATCAATCAGGCGGGACCATCACAGGCAACACGATAAGTCTCAACATTACGAGCGGATCCTCGCAGGCTTTTTATGGTATCTATACCCAATACGGAAATGCAGGGACTACCAACACACTGACAATTTCTAACAATATCATTCAGAATTGCTCATTCCCTACCGCTTCAACAGCTAACTTCTACGGTATATTTAATACTCTTTCAAGCAACGGGCCGGGAACGATCAATGTGAATAACAATATCATACATGATATAACCTTGGGAGGCGGAGGTTATTTTTACGCAATCGATGCTGGTTCTGCGTTGAACGTGAACATGAACAGCAATCTTATTTACAACCTCGCAGCCACGGGATCAGCTTACCTGTATGCGCTCAGAAGCTGGAACGGAACAACAACGGTGCACGACAATATGGTTCATGACCTTACGGTCAACTCCGGGAACAACCCAATCTACGGACTGTTTGAATATTCCTCCCCTACGGTTGAAAGCTATTACAACAATGCATTTTATAATTTCAACCACGCCGGCAACGGGGAAGTTTATGGAATGTATCTCAATACCACGACGGGTACGAGGCAAACCTATTCGAATACCATTTATTCCCTCTCTTCGGCAGGTGGCACGGTTTATGGGATGTATCATGCATACAGTACCCAGAACACCTATAAAAACATGATCTATGACCTGACTTCACTAACCGCAGCAGGCCAGGTTTACGGACTCTATGTTTATAGCGGAAATAATGTGCTCGTTCACAACAATTATGTCAGTGACCTTAAAACCCCGGTCTCGGCGGGCACCAATGCAGTTTGCGGAATCTACATGAATAATCCCAATCCCATCAGCCTTTGCTACAATACAATCTATCTGAATGCGACAAGCAGTTCCACCACAACTTTCGGGACAAGCGGTGTGTATACGGTTTCATCCAATACTACCGAAATGAAGAATAACATCATTGTCAACACTTCAATTCCTGTTTTTACCTCCGGTTTTTCCTGTTCAGCTGCATTCAGGCGAAACAGCACCTCCCTGTCGGCCTATTCCGCCACATCCAACAACAACTGCTTTTATGCCGGCACACCCGGCCCGAATAGCCTGATCTATTATGACGGGACAAATGCGGATCAATCGATCAGCCTCTTCAAAGCAAGGGTAACACCCCGTGAAACAGCCTCTTTTTCCGAGCTGCCACCGTTTTCGGATGTGGCAAATCACGACTTCCATATTTCACAGGGAAGCCCTACCATGATCGAAAGTTCGGGGACCCGGATCACAACGCCAACAGCAATCGCATTTGATTTTGACGGGGATACCCGGTGGGGCGAAACAGGCTATTCCGGTGCAGGTACAGCAACCGATGTTGGTGCAGATGAGGGTAATTTCACCCCTGTTTCCTCCATGGGATTCCAGTCGTGTACCACCGACCAGATATCGGGAAATACCTTCTCCGGAACAACGAACCAGGCCGTCATCCGCATGAAAATTACGGTTTCAGGAGGAACTAATGCGCTGAACGTCACCCAGATCACCTGCAATGCCCTGGGCACAACAGCCATCGCCGATATCAATGCAACACCTTCAAAAATATATTATACAGGCAACTCCGCGGTCTACGGTCCTGGTCTTCTGTTCGGTTCGATAACACCCACCACAGGCAATTTTATCGTCAGCGGATCGCAAGTTCTCACCCCCGGTGATAACTATTTCTGGCTTGTTTGTGACATAATTCAAACCGCGCCGACAGGCCATGCTATCGACGGGCAATGTTTAAGCATAACCATTGGCGGCGTGCCACAAACACCTGCAGTGACATCCCCAGCCGGGAACCTCGCAATCCTTGGCCCCATGAGTGGCAACTATCTTGTGGGCGCCTTGAACAGCTATCCCAATTTTACAACTATTACAGATGCTATCAACAACATCAACCATCGCGGTACCGGCGGACCAGTGATTTTCAAACTGACAAACCCGGGTTCCCTTCCATACAGCAGCGCGAACGGGGAGCTCTTCCCGGTTACGGTCGGAGTGATCCCGCTGGCATCTGCCACAAACACCATCACACTGCAACCGGCTGCAGGCATGTCGCCCATCATCACAGGA
>CAIKNA010000083.1 GCA_903828645.1 uncultured Bacteroidales bacterium | reverse complement strand
TGGTCCGGCAGCAACCATTGCAGGAACTTTACCGGGCTGCCTGAATCACATAGTCTCCTATGGTGTTCCAGGAATTCCAGGCACCGTCGAATATATGTGGACGATCCCTGCCGGGCTTACCGGCAACAACAGCCATGGAAACATGATACAACTCTCCTACAATACCGGATTTGTTTCAGGTGCACTGACAGTCAGGGGGCGCAATGCATGCGGGAACGGTCCATCTTCCGGTTTAACCCTGTCAATGACCGATTGCGGAGACCGCTGGATAAAAAGGTCGGATGAAGGCTGGTTTTCAAGGAACGGGGCGCTGGCTTTCTCAATTGGAGGAAAAGGATATTGCGGTACCGGTGTCAATAACGATTCCGACAATCACAAAGATTTTTGGGAATATAGCCCCAATACCGATACATGGAGTCAAAAGGCCGACTGCGGCAATTCGGGACGTTCATTTTCAACAGGATTTTCTATTGGCACCAAAGGTTATGCCGGTATTGGCGTGGTGAGTTCACCTGGCTATTCCAGAGAATTCTGGGAGTTTGATCCGCTGATGAACAACTGGACTCAGAAGGCTGATTTTGGCGGAACCTCCAGGTACGGTGCAACCGGCTTTTCTATCGGAAATAAAGGGTACGCGGGAATGGGAATTGAACAGTATACCTATAAAAAGGATTTCTGGGAATACGATCCGCTGCTGAACACCTGGACACAAAAAGCTGACTTCGGCGGTACGGAAAGACAATATGCAACTGGTTTTTCCATCGGATCCAAAGGATACCTGGGAACAGGGTATGACGGAAGTCCGACAAATGACTTCTGGGAATACGAACCCCAGTTGAATACATGGGTTCAGAAAGCCAGCCTGGAAGGGCTTCCCCGGTACCATTCAGCGGGATTTTCAGTAAATGGCAAAGGATACATCGGAACAGGCTACGCGATCAATTACCACCAGTTACAGGATCTCTGGGAGTTTGACCCGCTCCTGGACACCTGGACCCGGAGGGCGGATTACGGAGGTACCCCTCGCAGTGAAGGATTCGGATTTTCAATCGGCAGCAGGGGATATATCGGGTCGGGTGTTGATTTTGATTTACCTGGCCAGGATCATTTCTGGGAATATGTGCCGGCAAATTTCAGTGTCGGGCTTCTGAAAGGAATCTCCTTCTGCACCGGCTCCCACTTCACGGTCCCGTTCATCTACCCGGGAAGCTGCAACCCGGGAAACGTTTTCACCGTTCAACTTTCAGATTCCTCCGGGAATTTTACCACTCCTGCTTCCATTGGCTCTCTGGTGAGCAACCTTACCGGTTCTGTTCAGGCCACAATCCCCGCGGGGACCCTGCCCGGAACAAAATACAGGATAAGAGTGGTTTCATCAAACCCCTATCAGATCTCGACAGATAACCAGATCAATCTTGCCGTCAGCAATACATTGCCTTCAGCCACAGGAGACATATCAGGTCCGGTACCTGCATGCGTCCTGAAAACCAATACCTATTCCGTTGACCAGGTTCAAAATGCCTTCACCTATAAATGGCTGATCCCTCCTGGAATCGCAGGCAATGGAAGCATCGGCAATTCCATGCAACTCACCTGCGATTCAGGCTTCGTTGCAGGAAACCTCATCGTATCGGGTCACAATGGCTGTGGCGATGGTCCTTCGTCCTTGCTGGCTTTATCGGCGACAAACTGCGGTGGTTACTGGCATCGACGTGCTGATATGACAGGTCCCGGAAGATATAGTGCCGCAGGTTTCTCTGCTGGGGCCAAAGGGTATATCGGGACGGCTGCCCAAAACATTGATTTTACTGAAGATTTCCGGGAATTTGATCCTGTTTCCAACACCTGGCAACAGAAAGCAAATTACGCCGGAAATAGTACCATTTATGCTTCCTGCTTCTCCATTCAAGGCAAAGGTTATGTCGGAACCGGCATTAAAGAAGATCAATACCCCAGGAAGGACTTCTGGCAATTTGATCCGGTGGCCAATACCTGGAGCCAGAAAGCCGATTTTGGCGGTACGGCCAGGAAAATGGCGGTAGGGTTCTCCATCGGCGCGAAAGGATATATCGGGACTGGGACCGATGGAAATATTCAGAAAAAGGATTTCTGGGAATACAACCCGGTGACCAACTCCTGGAGCCAGAAAGCCGATTTTGGAGGAGCTGCCAGGAGGAGTGCAGCAGGCTTCTCCATCGGAAATAAAGGGTATGTCGGAACAGGTTGGGTTGACGGTTACTCCAAAGATTTCTGGGAGTTTGACCCGGCACTGAATACCTGGACCACCAGGGCTGATTTTGGGGGCACGGCAAGGGCCGGTGCCGTTGGATTTTCCATCGGAGGGAAAGGTTACCTGGGAACCGGTGACGACGGTATCTACCATTCTGATTTTTGGGAATTTGACCCGGGAAACAATAGCTGGACGCGAAAAGAAGAATTTGAAGGACTGCCGCGGTCCGGGGCCGTTGGTTTTGCGATCGGAGACAGAGGATATATCAGCACCGGTTCCACCTATGGAGGAGGAGTCGAAAAAGACATCTGGGAATATACACCCCAGGGGTTCTTCACAGGATTCCCGGGAACGAATCAGTTATGTGCTGGGGCTCCCGTATCCGTGCCATTCAGTTTTCCCGGGATCTGCGATGCACCCAATGTTTTCACAGCCCAACTATCCGATTCCCTTGGCAATTTTTCCAACCCTGTTAACATCGGCACCCTGGCATCGCTCATCTCGGATACGATTCCGGCCACCATCCCGGCTGCAACCCCCAGGGGATCCGGGTACCGCATCAGGGTTACCTCCTCCCAGCCTCCCGCTATTGCCACAGATGACCTCATCGATATTTCCATACACCAGCTTCCGCCGGGGCCTGCCGGGGTCATTGCCGGGCCTGCCCTGGTCTGCAACACGAAAAGCGGTGTCTATCAGCTGCCGCTGATTCCCGGCTCACTTTCATACCAATGGTCAATACCAACAGGGGCAGCGGGAAACGGTAGTTGCTGGAATAACCTGGCCCTCACTTTCGACAGCGGTTTTGTCTCCGGAACGTTACAAGTCAGGGGAAGAAATGGATGTGGTTCCGGCGATTCTTCCACCATGGTGCTGACTGGCACTGATTGCGGAGATTACTGGGTGCGCAAAGCCGGTATGACGGGTTTAGTACGGTATAGTGCCGTGGGGTTTTCGATCGGGAACAAAGGATATATAGGAACCGGTTATACCTATGGGTATTCCCGGGATTTCTGGGAGTTCGACCCTGTATCCAATACCTGGACGCAGAAAGCGGATTTTGGAGGAACAGCCAGGGCCGGGGCGACCGGGTTCTCCATTGGGCTGAAAGGGTATGTCGGAACCGGGATCGATGGCAGCCAGGGCAGCCGGAAAAGAGATTTCTGGGAATTTGACCCTCAATTGAATACCTGGACGCAGAAAACCGACTTCGGGGGAACCGCGCGATCCAATGCAACGGGCTTTGCCATCAATGGCAAAGGGTATGTCGGAACCGGTTATGACGGAACAACCAGGAAAGATTTCTGGGAATACAATCCTGCATCGGATACCTGGTTGCAAAAAGCAGATTTCGGCGGAACAGGGAGACAGAACGCTTCGTCATTCTCAATAGGCAACAAAGGATATGTTGGCACAGGTTTCGATGGCGGGGGAATTTATGGAAATTACTTAAGGGATTTCTGGGAATTCGATCCTCTGTTGAACAGCTGGATTCAGAAAACAAATTTTGTCTCCGACAGAAGTTATGCCATTGGATTCTCCA
The DNA here is from genome assembly GCA_903828645.1 of uncultured Bacteroidales bacterium. Taxonomy (GTDB): domain Bacteria; phylum Bacteroidota; class Bacteroidia; order Bacteroidales; family FEN-979; genus CAIVAT01. Next base: position 22,100 of record CAIKNA010000083.1, on the reverse strand, counting down.
TCGATGATAAAGGATATTTTGCACTCGGACGCGACCCGGCGTCTTACCGTGATAAAATAGACCTGTGGCAGTACGACCCGGTTTTAAATACCTGGAATCAAAAATACAATTATAGTGGCAATGCATCCCTCTACGCAGTAGGGTTTTCGATCGGGAACAGGGGATTTGCAGGTACCGGTCAGAATTTAAATTACTTTGATCCCGTTGACTTCTGGGAGTATATTCCTGATAATTTTGGGGTGGGGTTGCTTTCATCGATCTCCTTTTGTACCGGTAGTTCAATCGTGGTACCCTTTACCTTTCAGGGTGCATGTAATCCCGGAAATATCTTTACCGCCCAGTTGTCCGATCTGTCAGGCAGTTTCACTTCTCCAACCGTGATCGGCACGCTGCCGGGAACCATGTCCGGTTCAATTGCCTGCACGATACCCGCCAACACTCCCGATGGAACCAAATACCGGATCCGGGTTGTTTCATCCAATCCTGCCGGAATTTCCGTCAACAACCTGGTCGACCTTTCCATCCACCAAGCCATTCCTCCCGCTGCAGGAATTATTTCCGGAGCGGTACCTGCATGTTTGTTGAAACCGGGCATATTCACCATTCCAACCATTGCAAACGCTGTTTCTTACAAATGGACAGTCCCATCGGGCGCCACCGGCAACGGGAGTACCGGCAGTTCGGTAAATATAATCTGCCAGCCTTCCTTCACTGCAGGTCTTGTAGGCGTTTATGCTCAAAATGGCTGTGGCGCGGGTTTATCATCAAGTTTACCGTTGACCATGACCGATTGCGGTGACAACTGGGTCAGGAAAGCAGATTTGATCAGCGCCAGAATCAGGGCAACCGGCTTTTCAATCGGGAATAAAGGATACATTGGCGCAGGAACTGACAGCAGTGACCTAAAGGATTTCTGGGAGTTTGACCCGGTTATGAATACATGGGCTCAAAAGGCAGATTGCGGGAAAAAAGCAAGGCAACATGCTGTTGGCTTTTCGATCAGGGACAAGGGATATTTTGGCCTGGGTTATAATGGCGCCTACCGGAAAGATTTCTGGGAATATGATGCTCATACCAATTACTGGACCCAGGTATCAGATTTTCCGGGAACCGGGCGAATCGAGGCAGTTGCCTTTTCGATCGGCGCAAACGGTTATGTCGGAACAGGTCATACTACTTTTAATAATTATTTCAGGGATTTCTGGGAATACAGCCCGGCAACAAATACCTGGAACCAGAAAGCAGATTTTGGCGGAACAGGCAGATATTCGGCAACAGGTTTTTCCATCAACAACAAGGGTTACCTGGGAACCGGATTTTCTGATGGTTACGTTGAAAAAAATGACTTCTGGGCATATGATCCCTCACTCAACAACTGGACACAAATAGCCGATTTTGGCGGTGAAGCGCGAAGAGGCGCTGTCGGATTCTCCATCGGAGGCAAAGGATATACCGGAACTGGCTTTAGAAACAACAATTATTACTATTCCGATTTTTGGGAGTACAATCCCGATATGAATACATGGATCCGCAAGGCAGACTTTGCAGGAACCCCAAGGACATATGCAACCGGCTTCGCGATCGGCAACAGGGGTTTTATCGGCACTGGTGCCGATCAATCATCAACGCGCAAAAAAGATCTCTGGGAATATACACCGGATGGATTCAGGCCGGGACTATTGGCTGACAATGCCTTCTGCGGAGGTTCACAGATTGGGATACCATACACGGTTACAACCCCCTGCACACCAGGTAATGCATTTACTGCCCAATTGTCTGATTCCCTTGGTAACTTCACCAATCCGGTTAACATAGGCATGCTGACTACGAAATATTCAGATACGATCCGGGGAATGTTGCCAGCGGTAACATCGAACAGCGCCAAATACCGGATCCGGGTGGTATCCTCCTCCCCTTCTTCCACATCAACTGACAACTTATATGACCTGTCACTGTTTGCCCCTACCCTGGCAGGTCTGGTAAATGGCAGCAAAACAATTGCCCTCGGATCGCCCACCGATACATTAAGGATAAATGGCTATACAGGGAATGTCATCAAATGGCAAAAACAAGTGAATGGCAATGGTTTCAGCGATATTTCCCAAACGGCCGGATTGGTCTGGTACCTGGAAACCCCCACGCAGGCAGGGACCTGGGAATACCGGTCCGTTATAAAAAACGGTTCATGCAGTACCGAAATATCCACCCCGGCTGATATTGCGGTAGTGCAGGGACCTCTTATCAGGTATTGGAACGGGAATATTGATGATAAGTGGTACGAAGCTGGCAACTGGAGTCCGACAGGAGTGCCAGGGGCGCTGGATGATGTTGTCATTCCTGCAACTGCACCGCACATGCCTGTTGTGAGGTGGCAAGGTTACAGTTGCAACAACATGCTTATCCGGTCAGGAGCTGCCTGCACTTTGAACCCGGGAATAGTTCTGACGGTTAATGGAATTTTAACCATTGAAGGTCAATATTGACACGCCGATCCTCAGCATGAAAAACGCTCATTTACTGCTTATTGGACTCAGCTAAGAATCAAGCACTTGGTGTTCCTTTCGTTATTTGGTCACCCCGCCGGCAATTTTGCCATATTCGGTATCATTTGGCTCCCAAAGTTCAACTTTATTTCCTTCGATATCGAGAATATGAACAAATTTTCCATATTCAAAAGATTCGATGGAGTCAAGTACCTCCACTTTGTCAGCCTTCAGTTGATCGACAAGTGTCTGAAGGTTTTCAACCCGGTAATTGATCATAAAGTCCTTTATGGATGGCTCGAAGTATTTTGTTGATTCTTTGAACGGACTCCACTGGGTAAATCCTTTTTTAGTTGTGTCGGCCCCCTGCCTCCATTCAAATGTTGTCCCATATTCATTGGTGTGAAGTCCGAGATTTTTGGAATACCACTCCCTCATCATTTTCGGGTCTTTGCATTTGAAAAAGATGCCACCGATACCGGTTACTTTTTTCATTGTCACTGTTTCAGGGTTAGTTGACACTATCTTACTCAGCGCAAACCCAGCTCCAAACGTTGCAACGAATGCAACAGTTACCAGGATTGGTTTCAGAATTCTGTTTTTCATTGTTTATGGATTAAGTAACAAACGCGATCCGTTCGACAGGCCAAAGATATAAAACAATTTACCATAGAGCGCACTGACTGCATCAGCCGGGGTTGTCGATTGCGTTTACCCTGAATCATTTTCCCCTCCTCTGCACTATATGGCAGCAAGGGAGTTATCAGGGAGTTATCAGGGAGTTATCAGGGTGTTACCAGGGAGTTATCAGGGTAAACGGATACGGAAAGTATATTGCGTGGATATGGAAAGTATATAGCGCGGATATGGAAAGTATATAGCGCGGATATGGAAAGTATATAGCATTGATCCCGGAATCATACGGAATGGATATAGCGGTTATAGGGAAAGTATACAGTGGTTATCCCGTTGGATGACCATGCAGGCAATCCTAGTGGATAAAAACTTTCCTGCTGAAGTTCCGGCTTTTTGTAACCAGGGTGACTACATAACAACCGGCAGGCCCGTGAAGGTCGATCCGGGTCATTTGAGCAGTGATCTCTTTTTCCGCTATTTTCTGGCCCACAACATTGCAGACAACAACAGTTCCTGACATATCCCGGCCAGAAATATTGTTGACGTATACCGAATTATTGAATGAAAAAATGGTAAAATCAGGCTTGCTCCCGTTAGTGCCGATCCCGAAAGGCCCGCCAAAATGAAGGTGGAAACGTTCGGGAGCATCCCCCGGATTTGCAGAAAATGTGTAGGCTGGATTGCTTTTCAACTCCTGGGTATTGCCAGTTTTAAGATCCTCAAGTAGAATGCTTTTCGCAACAAAGAAATTGCCGATCCCTGAAACATCAAGTGTGTAGGAAGCATCAAACCCGGCCTTGACCCCGATTGCAACAACAGTATTTTCGTTGACCGATCGCAGCCGGTCGATGGAGAAATTTCCACCATCCTTGATCGAGTATAGCTCTGGCGCTTCGGTGTTCATGCTCCAGAATTTCGAAGATCCTCCATTGGCAAAGGTTGAATCAACGGCAACAATCATTTCATCGCTGTAACTGATTTCCGGGGTTATAAGGTTAAACCTGAGCACATTTTCAGGATCCATGCTTTCCTTGAGCCAGTTTTGGGTAGAGTGTGTTTGCGCTGCGCTGGTCATCGTAAGGGTACCTTCTGTGGCTGCCTTCACGAAAAAGGCCTGCATCGGTGCTATGTTTCTTGATACCGAATTGGTTCCGCTGCTTCCTGATGCGGAATTGATGACCCCATAGTTGCCTTTGGCATCATTGTAAATCCACATGTCGTAGGTCTCCGTTCCGCTGGGAACCAAATTGGAGCGGGTCCAGCCCGAAACAGCCTGCCAGTCGATGGATGATGGAAAGGGATTACCCACAAGATGCCATGGATTTACACCTGCAATCATCGGTTTTTGAACAGAAGTCGAATTTAAAATACCCGTAAAAAGGTGTGTTTCAGGAGATCCCGTCGCTTCATTCCAGGCGTTATAGTATGATGCAAGATACCCCCTACCGACTTCGAATAGTGGTGTACCCAACCCGAATCCAGCCGAACTTCCGGTTTGATCGACAGGCCAGGAATTGTAGGTTCCGTTATTGTCCTGGCGAAGATTTACCCAGTAAAGTTCTGATGTCGTATTCGCATTTGGGTTCCAGTAATAGAAATCCCATGACCAGGGTGCCGGTCCAAATGTATTGCCGGCAGGCACGGGTGCAAATTCCGGCCAGATTGGCTGTGTGGCGGCAACAGGGGACGACAGGAAATGCCATTTAAAATTATTGGGGATATACCGTTCTACCGTTCCGGAAACAGAACCGGTTGTATTGATCAGCGACCCTGTACCGGTTGCATCCGAATGGATTATGAGCCCGCTGTTTCCTCCATTGTTGGAGATTGTTCCACTTACGGTTAGATGTTTCCCGGCAGCGATGCCGAATTTCTTGCTGCTGTTGATGGTCAATGTACCCGAAACAGTGGTCAAAGAACTATTTGTCAGGGTTACACCAGCAGGATTATCGCTTATTAAGTTGTTAAATGTTGTGGGCACAGTACCGCCGATCAACTGAGGCGCAGTTCCATTGAAGGTGATTGTGCTTCCTGCAGAAGTAAATGTGCCGTTGTTTGTAAAGTTTCCGGCGATGGAATGAGCGAATGTCCCGGCATTGAATGTTGTGCCCGGTTCAATCGTAAAATCTCCTTTGGCTGTAATTGCAGCAGTAGCAGTAGCAGAGGCAAGACCAGAAATGGAAAAATCTCCTTCGATATTCAAGGCAGCAGAAGGTATTGTTTTAGTACCACCACCACTGAGAATAAGATTGTGAAATCCGGCCGGAGAACCGTTGGGGATTATAACTGTCTGATCAGCGGCCCCATTGTAATTAATGGTATTGTGATTAGTTGCGGCATTCAAAATGCCTGTTGTTGAAAGTGACAGGGCGCCTGCAATACCCATAAAATTGTCTGCACCAAGTGTTAATGTCGCACCATCAGCAACAGTTATATTGTAGAAATATGTGGGATTGGTCATGGAAGCAGTTGAATTGGTAAACTTTACCGTACTGGTCCCAGCATTGAATGTTCCCAGGTTCTCCCAGGCACCTGCAGCACCATCAATGGTCAGCACCGTTCCAGTTCCTCCATTTAAAATTCCACCGGATTGAATATCGATTGACCCGATTGTAGCGGACTCAGGCAAAACGGGATCAAAATCTGTCGTGCCCGCATCAGGAATAACAACGTGGTTGCCCGAAGCAGGAATGTTCCCACCCACCCAGTTAAACGCTGAATTCCATTCGGTGCTTTGTCCGAGCCATGTAAAATTATCGGAAGTGTTGGCTCCAAGTGTCCAATATTTATTATCAAAGCTACCTTTAGCAACATAAGTCAGGCTCAGGTTGGCTAACCCTACCCAGTTTTGGGAAGTACTGTAATCAGAATGCCCATGGTCATCCACATGATAAGTTGCAGTTGGATTGTGAATGTCAAATAAATCTAAACTGCCTTCAGCAGAGCCATTGAGTTCACTGTCCAAATAATGAAGGTTCATGGTAACCATGGTTGCACTTGTGCCTGTGGTTTGTATAAAATCGTAATAACGGTGTATCGAATTGGGTTTCCAACTAAGATCGGAGGCTGTCAGAACTATTTTACAACTCATCTCCGTCGGCAGGGTTCCGCCTGATGCCAAGTTTATGGTAGTAAACTGATTTCCGAAAGTATAGGGTGTGTTAGCAACGAATGATGTCCGTTTTACGATTCCTGTTACATCTCCGGTACCGGTAGTGATCGCTGATCCACCCATGCTGAGGGTATTTGCTCCTAAATCAAGACATCCTTTGTCACTCGCAGGATTTGATGCAGGCAAATTGAGTATGCCATTCACTGTAAGATCTGAATTGGAGGTTACACCACCTGTGCCACTGATGGTTAAATTATCATATGTCCCTGCCACAATGGTTTGGGCTGTATTTCCTGAAAACTCAATGGTTCCTCCCCATGTTTTACCAGTTGGAAATGGTGTGGATGAGCTGTTCTGCGTCCGGATAGTTCCTGAACTGGTTATGGTTCCGGCCACCGAAGTCAGTTTATTGGTTGCAAGATTGAAAAAAGCACCTGACGCTAGTGTTAAATTTCCTGCTATTATGCAATCGGTCGAGGTTCCCAGCGTTATGTTGGCAGTAGTATTGGTGATTGCCACGTTATTGAAGGTGATTCCGGCAGCAGAGGTGATCGTCTGCAAAGAAGTGCCATTGAATGTTATCGTACCGGTTGATGGCGTAAGTGTTCCGCCATAGTTGGCAAGGTTGCCGGCTATCGTATGATTGAACGAACCCAGGTTCAAGGTTGTTCCCGTACCAATGGCAACATTGCCGCCAACCGAAAGGGCGGTTGTGGCAGTAGCCGATGCGCTTCCTGCCATCGTAAAATCCCCGGCAACCGTCAAAGCGGTTCCCGGCAGTGTTTTGGTGCCGTTTCCGCTGAGGATGAGGTTGTGATAGCCGGGTGTCGAACCGTTGGGAGAAATGACCGTCTGGGCACCAGAACCATTGTATTCAATGGTGTTGCGGTTATTAGCTGCATTCAAAACTCCCGTCGTGGAAAGCGAAAGGGTTCCGGCAATGCCCATGAAGTTATCTGTACCCAACGTCAGTTTTGCTCCGTCTGCCACCGTAACATTGTAAAAATAGGTGGGGTCGGCCATCGTTGCCGCGGAATTGGTGAATTTGATCGTGCTTTCACCGGCATTGAATATACCCAGGTTCTCCCATGAACCTGCAGCGCCATCAATGGTCAGAACGGACCCGGTTCCCCCATTTAATATGCCACCTGCTTGAATGTCTATGGATCCGATCGCAGCAGTTGCAGGAATAACAGGATCAAAATCTGTTGTGCCCGCATCAGGAATAATCACGTGATCACCCGAAGCAGGAACAACCCCTCCCACCCAATTGGAACCTGAAGTCCAATCGGTACTGGCACCGATCCAGGTGAAGTTGGATTCAGTTGAAGTGCCAAGGGTCCAATACTTAGAATCAAAGGTGGTTTTGGCAACATAGGTTAAACTCAGATTGGCCAACCCTACCCAGTTCTGGGAAGTATTGTTATTGGAATGTCCATGGTCATCCACATGATAAGTTGCAGTAGGATTGTGAATGTCAAATAAATCTAAACTGCCTTCAGTTGCTCCGTTTAGTTCACTGTCCAAGTAGTGAAGGTTCAGAGTAACAAGGGTTGAACTGGTGCCGGTGGTTTGTGTAAAATCGTAATACCGGTGGATTGCATTGGGTTTCCAGCTGAGGTTCGATGAAGTAAGCACTATTTTACAACTCATCACCGTCGGCAAGGTTCCGCCTGCCGAAATGTTCACGGTCGTAAACTGGTTCCCGAAAGTATAGGGTGTGTTAACTACAAAAGAGGTACGTTTGACGATCCCTGTGACATCCCCGGTACCAATCGTAGTGGCTGATCCGCCCATGGTGAGGGAGTTTGATCCTACATCGAGGCACCCTTTTACATTGGAGGAATTTATTGCAGATAAATTCAGGATTCCATCGACTTCAATGTTTGAGGTGGATGTTGCTCCACCGGCACCACTGATGGTTAAATTGTTATAAATGCCTGCAACGGCGGTTTGAGCGGATGTCCCGGCATATTCAACGGTGCCGGTCCAGTTTTTTCCAGCCGGAATCGGGACAACGCTGGTGGAAGTTGGCACACCAGTTTTAATAGTTCCTGTATTGGTAATAGTACTCAGGGTGCCTGATAAAACAAAGGCCGAAGTCAAATCGAGCAGGCTCGCATTGCTAAGGATTCCATTCACCACCAGGCTGCCCCCGGCGGTTTTGGTTCCTGTTCCTGTTGATGTGAGGTTCTGGTAAGTTCCGGAAACAATTGTCTGGCCTGAAGTCGGGGCATTATAAACCACCGTGCCGCCCCAGCTTTTACCGGAAGGGAAGGGTGTGGAGAATGTGTTTTGGGTGTTGATCGTGCCACTGCTGGCGACCGTGCTGAGGGTTCCTCCAATGGCGTAGGTTCCCATATTCAACGTTTCCCCGGCCGCAGTTGTCAGCGTGCCATTGACCAGGATATTTCCCGTAATGGTTGTTGTTTGGCCCGTCGTAGTATTTACGGTGAAATTGTTAAACAGGTTTGTTGTACCTACAGTGGTTTGATCAATGCTTAATCTCGGACTTAATAATCCATCAACGACAAGGCTGCAGTTGCTTCCGCCGGTCAAACCTCCTTCAACAGTGTTAACAACCAAGCCCCGTACCCAGAGGGTCCCCCCGGAGCCAATGGCAAGTTTGCCTGCTGTAAAAGTTAGTATCCCGTTATTGTTTAAAAACAAACTGTTTGAAAATGAAACTGTTCCGGGACTATTGATGGTAAGGCTTTTCAAAATATTCGTCGAACCGCTGCCCGACTGGTCGAAACTCAGCGTAGGGGTGCCGGTTACGATCATACTGGCATTGGTGTTGCCCCTGATCCCATCCGTTACGGTATTGGTCACTGTGCCATTCAGGGTAAGAACTGCAGTGGTTCCCAGTACGAGTTTGCTTGATGTAATGGTCAGGTTGCCCGACACCGTTATCGCCCCGTTCAGGTTGACCCAGGCACCATTAGCCGTGGAAACGGTGAGGTTGTTAACGGTGTTGTTGAAGAAAGTATTCGCAAGGATCGACTGGCTGGAATTCGACTTATAAACTACAGTTCCGTTGGTAGCATTGCAGTTGTTGCTCGTGGTCGAAAGGGTCCCGTATAACTGCAGGGTTCCCCCGGAGGCAATGGTGAGGGATGCAGATGCCAGGACCTGAACATTGACAGCATTTGCTGTCACCGAATTGTTAATTACCGGTTTGTTGGTCACATTTGGAATGACCACCATGGAAGGGCTTGTCCCGCTGGAGACTACTCCGCCAGACCAGTTTCCTGGTTTATTCCAGTCTGTATCCGTATTCCCGGTCCAGTTGTCGGTTGCAATGCCGTAATAGGCCAGCTGGTTGTTATTCATGCTGGCAAGGTCGGCAGATCCCATGGCAAGGGCATAGACGGTTAATTCGGAAACAGAGCCTATATAATAATTGGAGGTGGGAGTATAGAATCCGATGTTCATTAATCCCAGGTCGGTCAGATGTGACCCGGAACCGCTGGTTAATGTTCCAAGAAATGCACCATTGTGATACATCTGGCTTGAGCTCATGGTATTTTTCACTGAAGTATGCAGTTCCAGGTTATTGGTGGCCGCCACCTCAAAATTCTGGTCATTGCCGTATTGGGCTACGGTATACTGGCTTGAACTCCTGTAACCGTAATGCATGATGGTATTGTTCGGTCCGTTTCCACCGGTAGTGCATAAAACGAACTGGTAGGTCGTAACAGATGTGACATCCGCGCTTACGATGTTCTGTGTATAAAGGGTATTGGTAAGCCAGGAAGCGGCGGTGGCCGTTTGCAGGTAGCTATTCAAAGAGCCTGAAAATTCAACTGCAGGTTTGCCGCTTGTGCCGGTATTGAGTACACCATTATTCACAATCCGCGGTTGGTTGGCGCTCTTGGGTTGCATCATGTCATGCTGGTAGCCGCTTTGGTCGTACCAGGCAGAAACAAAGACCGAGTAACCGGTGAAAAACGCACTGAATGTCATGGTACCGGAGGCTGTCCTGTACAATGAGCCTGAAACGGCTAAACCGGCTTTCTGCTTTAATGTAACTGTATTCGCATTGGTTACGGAAGCAATCACCCCCAATGTAATATTATTACTATTGCATATCAGGACTTTATTAACATCCCCGGAGGTAAAATTAGTACCAGTGCCGGTAACCTGGTCGGTTGTAACCCTGAAGGAGGTGCCGGCTGCCGTGGAAACCGCATCTGTGATGTTTACATTTAACCGGGAAGCATTGCGAATGGCAGTGACGGTGCCCAGATAGGTATTGTCGGTTTTAAAAAGCCTGTCGCCAACCGCCAGTTCCGATGAGAAATTAGTTGTTGTACCTGCCACGGCATTTGATTTATAAGCGATATTCGTTCCGCCCGCGGTGGCATTGTTTGTCAATGTAAGCGAGGTGCCGGATTCAATGGTTTTGACGGCACCTAAAAACACATTGGCGCTGGTAAATAAAAGGTCGCCTGCCGCCAGCTCAGAGTTGAAAGAGGTTCCATTGCCGGTGACTGTGGTTGAAGCGACTGCAGTAGTGATGGTTCCCGTTTTTGTCAGTTGGATGGCAATGGTGCCGGTTTTATCAACCGTCCCTGTGGATATTGTTGCTGACCCCCCGCTTGTACCAGTGGTCATTATGAAGCCAGGAGTTAGGGTAACGATGCTGTTCCCGCTAACGGTCGGGGATGCCGAACCGTCAAAAGCCACATCTGCCTCTGCGTTATCTGCTGAGCGCCTTACCTTGATGGCCGGTCCTGTATAGGACGAACTAAGTTGCCTCAGGCCATAGGCAGCCTGGGCCGGGGAGGAAGAGGATAATCCCAGGTAATTCAATGTATTCTGAGCATCGGTAAGTCCAGAAAATAAAGCAAACAACAGGGAAATCAGCAGCAATTGTTTCATGGCTCAAAGATTTGAAGTTAACACACCAAATTACTGTTTATTTATTAACAGCCATCCAAAGATACATTACATTTTATAAATAATCCCTAACATTATACAATTAACCTGAAGAATTCAAATAATCTGTTTGTGAGCGTTTTTCAAGGGTACCATATTGCCAGTTGGAAACCCTAAGCCTGGTCAGGTTTCACCCCGGAAATACAAAACAGAAAATTGGTTAAGCCCGCGAATTCACGAAGAGAAGCTTTCAGGTATTGTAAAATCGGATAAAATTTATTGAACCCCGGGTACCGGCATGGACCAGCGCTATATTTTGTGGATGGTAAACCGGAAAGAACTGCCCTCTCCTGGTTTGGATTCAACCCAAATCCTGCCTCCATGCAGTTCTACTATCTTTTTGCAATGCGCAAGGCCAATCCCGGTTCCTTCATAATCACTGCGGTTATGTAATCGCTGGAAGATAATGAAAATCTTGTCATTGTATTTTTCATCAATACCGATTCCATTATCCGATACAGAAAAGAGCCATTCTGTTTCCTGGCTTTCGACCGAGATATTTATTACAGGAGCAACATCTTTCTTCTGAAACTTTATCGCATTCATGATCAGGTTTTGAAACAACAGCCTCAATTCTGTTGGAAAGCCAGGCAATACAGGCAGCTGCTGTACAGTTATCAAAGCCCTGCTTGCACCAATCGAATCTTCCAGATCAGCAAGAACGTGGCCAACAATTTCATTACAGTCAACCAGTGTTAACGCGACTTCTTTACCCAACAGTGAATATTCAAGCAAATCCATGACCAGCTCCTTCATCCGGAAACCCGCATTGTGAATAAATTCAATGTATTTCTTGCCGTCTTCATCAAGTTTATCTGAATAATCGTCGGTAATCAACTGGGTAAAGTGGGTCAGGGTCCTCAGCGGCTCCTGGAGGTCATGGTTGGTTATGTAAGCAAACTGTTCTAATTCCATCAACTGAAAGGCAAGCTTTTTATTTGATGATTCAAGCTGGCTTGTACGTTCGATAACCTGTTGTTCAAGGCTTTCATTCAATTTACGAATTTCATCTTCCCGCTGCTTGCGTTCAGAAACATCCCTGATAATCCCCTCGTGGAAGAGGATTTCGCCATTCTCATCGAAATCGTACCAGGCATGGTCTTCCACCCAGATTGCAGAGCCATCTTTCCTTTTCAGGGAATAAACGCCTGATTCTTCCCTGATTTCCTGTGCCATCAGGCTTTCCCGGTCAGACGGTTCAAAGTACAGCTGCGTTTTGATATCAATTTCCTTCAACTCCTCTTTACTTGAATAACCCAGCATTTTCACCATGGCGCTATTTACCTCAATGAATTTTCCTTCGTGAGAACTCTTATATACACCATCCAGCGACTTTTCCACCAGGTTGCGATAAAGTGCTTCGCTTTCGTGCAATGCTTCTTCTCCCTGTTTTCTCATCAGCGCTACGCCGATTGTTTCGCCGATGCTTTCAAAAAAACTGATCAGGACAGGGGTAAAATAATCGTTTTTCCGCTTATTGAGTTGCAACAATCCAACAATCTCACCGCTTTGGCGAATAGGGATAAGCGCTATCGACATGAAGCCATCGTGAATGCAATGGTTCCGGGGATGGTACCTGGGTTCTTCTTCAGATGTCAATCCAAGGAGTATAGAGGAGTCGTTTGTCCAAAAACTTCCACCCTCCGTAAATAAAGGACTTGCCGCGTCTGAATGTCCGGAAATCACCAGCCCGCAGGTACATGCCAGGCATGCTTTGTCGTTTTCATCCCGGCAAATCACCCCATCTCCGTTGCGTTCGATCAGGGAATCTTCTGTTCGCAAAAACTCCGCATTAAACCCGTTTTGGATCAGATAAGGATAGTCCTCACCCTGTTTAAACCGGATGCCGATGGCATCAAACCCGAATGACTTCTGAAGATAATCCAGGATGAGGTTTATTGTTTCATTGAAGGGTGTTGCGGTATTCAGCAGGGTCAGGATTTTTGCAGAAAGCTTTATGCGATCCTCCGCCAGTTTTCGGTCGGTTGTGTCCCGGATGTTGCATTGAATGAATTTCAGGTGATCAGCCAGGAAAACATTGCTGATGAATTCAACATTGATCCTTCTCCCATCCGCTGTTTCCAGGGGCATATCTGCATAACGGATATATTCTTTCTGTTGTAATTCGACAAATTTTTCCTGGTTTGCAATAATATCTTTAAGGAATCCGATTTCCCAGATGGCTTTTTTCAGAAATTGTTCTTTTGAGTAACCCAGCATCCCGATTAAAAACGGGTTCACATCCATGATCATCCCGGTTTCTGCATCAAGAATAAGAATTCCGTCTTTTGCTGCTTCAAAAAGGCTGCGATAGCGGATTTCTGACATGGTCAATGCCTCCAGGGTTCGCTTATGCTCGGTAATATCAAGCAGGACTCCTGTCACTTTAACCGGATTCCCTGTCTCATCCCTTACCAATTCGGCAATTGAATTTATGGTGCGCCTTCCCAGGGATTCGCGCGGAATGATATCAAATACGATGTTATATGGCTTGTTATTCTCAATAAGGTCAATCATAGCCTGGTTTACCCTGCCAGGTTCAACAACAAGTTTCATCACTTCATCGGAAGTGAAAACATCCGATGCAACATCGAATCCATATATTCTTTTGCCTTCATCAGACCCCCAGAAGGTTTCGTTCCTGATATCATATTCCCAACTTCCGATATGACCTGCTTCCTGTGATTTCTTATACCGTTCCTCACTATTTTGGTACAGAAGCCACGCCTCTGATTCACTCTTGCGCATTTTCAAACCCTCATCCTCTTCACAACATTCTTTTATTGCCTCACCTCCCCTGTGAAGTTCATCCTGAAATCTATTTTTGCTGCAGTCCTCGCCTGTCATTACTTTTTCCATTCGAATGAGTAAAGGTACAACAAAAAGAGGCATCGAAGGGGTCCTTGTTGGCCAACGTGCCAGTGAAAAATAAAAATGCTGATATAACATCGACAATATCAACGGGTTAATCTGTATAACATTGTTTTCATCGGGGGAACAGTTTAAATCGGTTACAGCAAACCTGGCGGGACAGGAGAACAGTGATGGGTGTCTGTCAATTGAATTATAATCCCTATTTTTGTTATCAGAATTATCGGTACAGATTCCGGGTTTTCACTTCCCATGGAATCCTGAGAAACAAGGCAAATGAACCGACTAAAAACGGACGGAATTGAACACAAAATATATAACCGGTTTTTGTTTCTTCATTCTTGCCTTGCTGATCCTTGGTGGCTGCAACGTCACAAAGAACCTGGAATCGGGCGAACACCTCCTCATAAAAAATACCATTAAAATTTCCGACCGCAAGGTTCTGCCCGAGGAGCTTGAGCCCTATATCCAGCAAAAGCCCAACACGAAGCTTTTTGGAGTGTTCCGCACCAACATTGCTTTATACAACATTGGAAGCAAAGGGAAGGATACCAAATTCAAGAAATGGCTCAGGACCAAGATCGGCACTGAACCTGTGATCATCGACACCGGACTGGTCTCAATTTCGATGAAACAGATGACCATGTACCTTGGCAACAAAGGATATTTCCAATCTGTGATCAGCGACTCAGTCGTCTATAAAAAGAAAAAAGCCCATGTCTTTTACAGGGTCCAGGTGTCAAAACCCTATCGGGTCAGAAACCTGTTCTATGCGGTGACCGACACTCAACTTGTTAGGTTTGTTTATAAGGACACTTCGAAATGCCTGATAAAAAGAGGCGCCAATTTCGATTCCTATATACTTGATGACGAACGTACCCGGATCACCGGTAATCTCCTGAATTATGGGTTTTTCAAGTTTTCCAATATCTATATCAAATACAGAATCGACACTAATTTCAGGCAGAGGCAATGTGACATCACACTTGAAATCATCAACAAGGTCGTGCCATCGTTCGAAATGTTCACCACCATCAGGCAGGTTCCGCATAAACGATATTTCATCAACCGGATATATGTTTATCCCGAGTTTGACCATCTGGTAACCTTCACGGGAACATACGACACCCTTGTAAAGTCCTATCAAAGCCCGGAAAAAGGTCAGCCAGCCAACACTTACTATTTCCTTTACGAACACAAGTTCAAGGTTAAACCCCGAACCATCGCACAGTCAATATTCATCGCTCCCGGTTCTCATTACAATCTTATGGATGTGAATCAAAGTTATGCACAACTTTCAGGTTTGCAGGTGTTTAAATACATCAACATCCATTTCAAAGAGGTCGAAAACGGAAGGGAGTTTTTACTGCGCGATAAAGATGTGGTCGATTGCCATGTCGACTTATCGCGGGCACCGGCTCACTCCTTTTCGGTGACCACTGACGGTACAAATTCGGGAGGGGCCTTTGGTGTTCAGGCCAGTCTGGGTTACCAGGCCAGGAACATTTTCAGGGGTGCTCAACTTTTCCGTCTGAATTTAAGCGGATCGCTCCAGATGCAGGCTTCAGACGGGACGAATGCCGGTAACTTTTTCAATACGATAGAATTGGGGGTGAATGCAAGCATCACTTTTCCTCAATTCCTGATTCCGATAAGACCTGAAACGATGCCTAAAAGTTTCAAACCAAAAACCATCATCAGCATTGGCTACAATTTTCAGCACCAGCAGCATTACGACCGGCATATTTCCAACATCAATTTTGGATATTCATGGCTTCAAAAGGATATAATCCAACACATCTTCAACCCGGTAGAAATTTCACTGGTCAAGGTTTACACAGATACCTATTTCGATTCTGTCATGAACACTGAAAAGGACAACAGGTTAAAAAACCAGTATACCGATCATGTTGTTGCAGGATTAAAATACACTTTTACTTTCAGTAATCAGAAAATCAGCAAGATAAAAGACTTTGCCTATATCCGGGCAAATTTTGAGACAGGGGGCAACCTGATTTACGTGTTTAACAAGATTTTAAAGACTACGAAACCTGAAGGCAGCGCCTACCAGATTTTCGGGCTGCCATATGCACAGTATGTGCGTCCCGACATCGATTTCCGGTATTATACCATTTTCCCGGACAAGTTTTCACTGGTTTACCGCTTTTACGGCGGAATCGGTATTCCATATGGCAACAGTTCACTTTTGCCGTTTGAGAAGTCGTTTTTTGCAGGAGGTGCGAACGGTATGCGCGGATGGGAGATGTACACCCTGGGTCCGGGAAGTTATAACAACGAGGGGAGCAGTGCAACCTTCAACCAGATCGGTGATATCCAGCTTGAAGCAAACGTTGAATATCGTTTCCCGGTATATCAATGGATCAGGGGAGCACTTTTTGTAGATGCAGGGAACATCTGGTTATTGCAGGAATCACAGACCTTACCGGGAGGGAAGTTCACCTTCCCCGGGTTTCTGAAACAGTTTGCGCTGGATGCCGGGGTTGGGATCAGGTTCGATTTTGATTTTTTCATCTTCCGGTTTGATCCGGCAATTCGATGTTACGTTCCCTCCTATCCTGAAAATGACCGGTGGTACTTCAATAAAATGCAAATAAAGGATATCATATGGAATTTTGGGATAGGGTACCCTTTCTGATTTACGATTTACGATTTACGATTTACGATTTACGATTTACGATTTACGATTTACGATTTCAGGGGGTAAGGGAGTTGATGAAGTTTACGGCTATGAGGCGGTCGTATAATGATCCGGTTTCATGGAAATAGACATACACCGTATAGTCGTTTTCGGTCTCCCAGTGGCTTCCTTCGATCAGCGACTCATCTGCTGACCTTTTTCCCTTCTCTTTCAGCACATACACATAGTTATAGTAGCCCTGCTTCAGGAAAAGGCTGAGTTCGTATCCCTTATGTTCAGGGTTAAAATACATCCTGCTGCTGTTGTCAACCTGCCATGAAGTGAGCTGCCCCAGTACATGAAAGGTACCTGTGGTAATTAAAACAGGGTAAGGCAGGAAAAAATGCACCCAGGCATAATCCGCCTCCGTATTGCTGTTTTCCGCATGCTCTTCATTTTTAATAAAAAAATGGCCGTTGATGTCCTTTTCAAAAGCATATTGTTTGAAGGTGCGCGGCTGGTCGGCAAGCAGATAAACCTGGGTCGCAGTATCATAGGCAATCCTGGCAATTCGCTCCGACTGGTATTGAAAGCTTTTGATATCAAAATTCCTGAACTGGTTTCCTCCGCTGAAGGATATTGATTCATCATACCGGTAATCCAGTTCACCTGCGCGTGCAAAGCGGGGCTTTGATAGCTGGAGGGTATTGTCCCAGCGGCCGTTCTGCCTCAAAATAATTTTCATCTCCTGCCCAACATCAAGCACCTGGAATCCATTCAGCTGTACAACAAAGTCAATCTGCTGGCGTGTATTCCTCACAGCTACATCCGCACTCTGCATGATTTTTCCAACAGCGACAACGGGTGAGGCTTCCACGATCATGAACCTTGCGGTAAAGGCCAGATGCGACGGATCATCGATATAAACGACCAGCAAATAATTTCCCGAAATTTTAGGCTTCATATTGCTGGTAGGAAAATTCGCCTTAAAATGAGTGTATTTTATGGTTGTGTTGTAGGAATATTCGTATTGATCGATATTTTCTTCGCGAAAACCGTCTATAAAATCTGAAACCTTAAGATCTGCGGATGTTTGCCAGTCGGCTTCACAGTGAAGGATGGTGAATTTATATCTTTTAAGTTCCGGATCCAGATCATCGAACTGGATCGAGATGCTCTCTGTCGAATTCAACTGTATAAGCGGCGGAGCAAGTTCAAATCCATCTTTAAACACCTGGATTGTTTTTATTGAAGGATCATAGCAGATATCTTCATTGGGGATTCCATCGGCAAGAGAGGCTGATGCGACAATGAACGTACACAAGCTAAGTGCAATGCTCTTGATGATTCCGGGTATGTGATGCATTGAGGGAAGAAATTTGAGAAAGTGTTAAGTTTTAAGTTTTCGACGGAATTCGGCACAGATAATGGCAGTGGCAATGGAAGCGTTCAGTGATTCGGCTTTACCCTGTGCGGAGGAGCCAAAGGAAGGGATAAAGAGTTTCCGGGTTATAAAAGGAACCAACCCGGGTGAAATGCCGCGAGACTCATTACCGATGACAACGATGCCATGATCAGACAGCGTTTGAGAGAATACTGATTCCCCTTCGAGGAATGTTCCGTATACAGGAAACTCATTCCCCTCCGGCAATGTCCTGAGCGTCTCTGCCAGGTTGCACCGGGTCACGTTCACCCTGGCAATCGAGCCCATGGTTGCCTGCACAACTTTCGGGTTATAACTGTCTACACAGTTTTCCGAACAAAGAACGGTATCAATCCCAAACCAGTCGGCGATCCTGATGATCGTGCCAAGATTTCCGGGATCGCGGATATCATCGAGGGCAAGGGTGAGACCCCTCCCCCTTGGGGGAATGAGAGGTGGGGGAATGTTGATAACCGCAAGCACAGGGCTTGGTGTTGAAAGAGCCGAAATCCGCTCCATTTCACGGGGCAGGGTTTCAAACAAAGGGATGTTTTTCTCCCTGGCCAGGGGAAGGTTTGCCAGGATCCATTCAGAGGATGCATATATCCCGGCGATGGTAAATTTTCCGGAGAGCAGTTCCGCAACAACTTTGTGGCCTTCGGCAATGAACTGGCTTCGCTCCTCCCGGAACTTTTTGACCTTAAGCGCAGTTATATGTTTGATCTGACTTTGTGACAGCATAAAAAAAATCCCGGAATCCTTGAGATTCCGGGATAAATGTACAAATTTTCAGGATTGATCTATTCAGCAAATACTTCCAGGCCGATTTCAACCTGAACATCCTTGTGAAGATGAATTTTTGCTTTATAAGTTCCAAGTTCTTTGATATGTTCGTGATCAACATGAATTTTTTTCCGGTCAATCTCGAAATCAAATTGCTCCTTCAGGGCCTGGGCAATCTGGATGGCATTTACCGATCCAAATATTTTTCCGCTTTCAGCTGCTTTGGCGCCGATTCTTACGACCAGATTTTTCAGGCCATCCGACAGGTCTTCCGCAGATTTCCTGATCTTAGCCTCTTTGTGGGCCTTTTGCTTGAGGGTTTCCGCCAAAATTTTCTTATTGGATTCGGTCGCCAGAATTGCAATGCCTTGTGGAATCAGAAAATTCCTGGCATAGCCGGGCTTTACATTTACCTTTTCGTTTGTATAGCCCAGGTTGAGGACGTCTTGTTTTAAAATTACTTCCATGGTTCGTGCCTCCTTATTTTAATAAATCTCCAACATAGGGCATGAGAGCAATGTGCCTGGCCCGTTTTACTGCCTGTGCTACTTTCCGCTGGTATTTGGTGGATGTCCCGGTAATACGGCGGGGAAGAAGCTTTCCCTGTTCATTTACGAACTTAAGCAGAAAGTCAGCATCCTTGTAATCGATATATTTGATACCGCTCTTCTTGAAACGGCAATATTTCTTTCTCTTGGTATCGACCGCGATCGGGGTCAGATACTTTATTTCACCTTGTTGTTGTGTTGCCATGATCAAACAGTTTTTGGATGGTTATTATTCTTTTACTTCCTTTAAAGCCTTTGCCCTGGCACGTTTCTTCTCGCTGTAGGCTAGAATGTGCTTGTCAAAAACTACCGTTAAAAAGCGGAGAATCCGCTCATCGCGTTTAAAGGTCACTTCCCACTCCCTGATCAGGGTCGGTTCGGCCTTGAATTCGATCAGGTGATAGAATCCAGTTGCCTTTTTCTGTATGGGATAGGCAAGTTTGCGCAATCCCCAATGATCCTCGTGAACTATCTCAGCGCCTTTGCTGACGAGGAATTTCTGATACTTTTCTACCGTTTCCTTCATCTGTTCATCAGACAAAACGGGAGTCATAATGAAAACGGTTTCGTACTGTTTTAACATTTCTCGTTGATTTTAATTAATTTATAATTTTTTAAAAAGGACTGCAAAAGTACGAAAAATTAATTATACAACCAAATGGGAAACTTCTCTAAATTTGAAGAGGGGAAAAAGAGACGCTTGACAAATGACAAATGACAAATGACAAATGACAAGTGACAAGTGACAAATGGTGTTATGCATTCAAAGGACTACCAAAAGACAATATTGCTCTGCCTGATCAGCTTCATGCTGGCATTCTTTCTGAATATGCGGGTATTCAACGACGGGGTTCCGGGATGGAAACAGATCATCACCAGCGACGGGCGTGGTTATTACGCCTATCTGCCTGCCTTGCTTATCGACCACGACCCCACTTTTTCAAAAGTTACGGCAAGGGAGTCCAGCCTGCTCGGATATCCGCATTACAAGCCCGGGTACCTCGTAAAATCGGGAAACCATGTACTCGACAAATACTTTGCGGGAGAGGCATTCCTGCTTTTGCCCTTTTTTCTCCTTGGGGTGCTGTTCTCCTTTATAGCAGGGAATGACATCAACGGTTTTTCATTTTTCTTCCAGCTGTTTGCAGGACTTGGAACACTCTTCTACCTGTTTACCGGGCTTGTATTCCTGAAGCGTATCCTTGCAGGTTTGCATATCCGTGCGGTTGTGACAGCCATGACACTTACCTTCATTCTCTTAGGCACCAATCTTTTTTATTACAGTTTGTGGCAGCCGACCATGTCGCATCTCTTTTCATTTTTTGCCATCAATGGGTTCATGTGGTTTACCATCCGGGCCATTCAGAAATGGAGCGTAAAACGTGCCGTATGGATGGGCTTTTTCCTTGGAGTGGTGTGCCTGATCCGTCCGACGAATGGAGTTGTTGTTGTTTTAATCCCATTTCTTGCCGGGGACAGGAATCACCTGTTCCGGTTCCTCCAGGGCGTACTGGCAAAAAAAACCGCACTATTGGCAATGATCCTGGTTTTCCTCGCAATTGTTTCCATCCAGGGGTTGCTATGGTATTTACAAACAGGTCATTTTTTTATTTGGTCCTACCAGGATGAGGGATTTAATTTCGGCCATCCGGAGATCTTACAGGTACTTTTCAGTTACCGGAAAGGGCTGTTCATATACACTCCCCTGGTCCTGGTATCCATGTTTGGGCTGTTGCCCCTTGTGCTGAGGAAAAGGCTGCAGTTTTTCAGCATTGCCATATTTCTGGTTATAACCACCTATGTCGTTGCAAGCTGGTGGAACTGGTATTACGGCGACGGGTTCGGGTTGCGCGCATTTATTGATTATTATGGTGTAATTGCCATCCTGATTGCCATCCTGATGAACTTCAGGAGGTCGACTGCAGGAATCATCCTGTCTTTGCTTATTCTCACACCCCTTGCAGCTCTGAACCTGATACAGACGTGGCAGTATACTCACCAGGTGATCCAGCCCAACAGCATGAATGCGGCGAAATATCACCATGTCTTCCTGAGGACGGATTCTACCGTGATCAATTGCCTGGGAGGCAATGAAGAAATTGCAGATTATGCTGTTAACCTGGATCAACCTGCAGGGATTTATGAAAATGATTTTGAAAAACCGGCGGATGGCTGGATAAACAACACGGTTGTCGAAACTCCCCGCGCATATTCAGGGAGCCATGCCGGGTATCTTGATTCGCTGCACCAGTTCAGCCCGGGAATCGCCGTCAGAACCGGGAAATTGTTCAAAATGCCTGCAGTTTGCTATGTAACAGGGGAGTTAATGGTGTGGGACAGCCTCCGGGGTGCCAGCAACGGAGCACTTGTCGTTCTGAGTATGGATACACTCACTCCTGGAGAAAACTGGTGGCAGGGTTTCCGGTTGAATGATGTACCCCAGGAAAGTTGCAAAATATGGAGAAAATGCAAATTCTCCCTGATGTTGCCTGAGATTGCAAACCCGCAAACGATTCTCAAAATTTACATCTGGAATACACGAAAGAAACCGATGCTGGTGGATGATTTCAGGGTGAGGTTTTATAGTGGCAGGTGAAAGGGCGTGACAAATGACAAATGACAAGTGAAATGTGGCATGTGACGGATGTTATCTGGATGCAGGATA
>CAIKNA010000082.1 GCA_903828645.1 uncultured Bacteroidales bacterium | reverse complement strand
TAGGGGAGAAGGTATACAGGAAATACCCCGCTGAGTTCCCGATCCTGGTAAAATTCATCGATGCCAACGACTGGCTTTCCATCCAGGTCCATCCCGACGATGCCCTTGCCGCCCGTCGCAACATCGGGAGCGGGAAAACGGAGATGTGGTATATCCTCGATGCCGACCCCGGTGCTGAACTGATCGCCGGATTCAACCGGAAAATGGATGCCGCTGCTTACCTGGAATTCTTAAAACAGAAACGGCTGAAGGAGGTGCTCAATTTCGAGAAGGTCGGGAAAGGAGATGTCTTTTTTATTCCTTCGGGCAGGGTCCACGCACTTGGACCAGGGATCCTGCTGGCTGAAATCCAGCAAACCTCCGATACCACCTACCGTATTTATGATTGGGACAGGGTGGATGATGAAGGCAAATCGAGGGAACTGCATACCGGACTGGCACTCGATGCCATTGATTTCAACCCGGTTGATTCTTACCGAACCAACTACCGGCACGCGGTCAACAAACCCGTCACACTGGCCGAATGCCCGTTTTTTACGACAAACCTCCTTGAAATCGACCGGGAGATCTCGAAAGATTACAGCGCACTCGACTCGTTTGTCATATATATCTGCGTGGAGGGAAAGGGGGAGATCAGGAGCGGCGAAGAGATTGTTTCCATGGCAGCCGGCGAGGTTGTACTCATCCCGGCCGCCATTTCCGAGACTTCACTGCTGCCCGCCCCGGCAATCAAAATTTTGGAGGTCTATATTCCATAAATGTGCTATTTTTGTGAATTGAAAAACAACAGCCTCATGAAAATCATCCGCCTACTCCTCCTTCTCATTCTGATCTCCTCGTATAGCTATGCCCAGGAGAACATTTTTACCTATAAGAAACTGCCCACCGTCAAGCTGAAAACGGTCAAAGGGTTGCCTTTCACCTCCGACAGCATTGTCAACAACGGCAAGCCGGTCATCATCAGTTTCTGGGCCACCTGGTGCAAACCCTGTGTGCGCGAACTGAGTACCATTGCCGACGTTTATGATGACTGGGTCAAAGAGACCGGTGTAAAGCTGTATGCTGTTTCGGTGGATGATTCCCGGTCAATGACCCTGGTTGCCCCCATGGTCAATGGAAAGGGATGGGATTTTACCGTGTTGCTTGATCCAAACAGCGATTTTAAACGGGCCATGAATGTGGGCCCCATCCCCCATACATTCCTGCTGAACGGGAAAGGGGAGGTTGTATTCCAGCATACTTCATTTGCCGAGGGTGATGAACTGAACCTGATTGAAATGGTCCGCAAACTCAACAGGGGCGAAACCATAAAGTAGCACTGACATTTGTGTGTTTTATCATTTAATACCTCAATAACCTTGAATAGACGACTCTACTGTTTTCTGGGAGCAATCAGTTTGATGTTCCTGGCTCCCCTGATGGTCAAATCGCAGGATGTGCTGAAAGGAGGAGAAGTTCACGGCAGCATGCAGGCCGATGCCTCCTACTACCTGACCGACTCCAAGACAGGGATTACAGATTCCACCCTTGCCGGGCAGCTGATCCGCATGAATGCCTTTACCGAGGTAAACTACACCCTGGGCAATTTCACCGCAGGGATGCGTTTTGAGGCTTATCTTCCTCCGCTGATCGGGTACGATGCCCAGTACAACGGGGTTGGAGCACCTTACTGGTATGTAAACTACAAGAACGATTACATTGATGTGACTGCCGGGAATTTCTATGAACAATTCGGCTACGGGATGATGTTGCGTACATACCAGGAGTGGACTCTCGGATTTGACAACTCCCTGCGTGGCCTCCGTGTAAAGGTGATGCCGGTAAAGGGAGTCACTTTCAAGGGCGTATATGGCGTTCAGCGATATTACTGGGAACCTTATAAAGACTATAACCGGGGCATTGTGAAAGGGTTCGATGCCGATTTTTATCTGAACGATATTTTCACCTCTCTCAAAGATGCCAAAGTGAAGCTTACCCTTGGGGGGTCGTTTGTGAGCAACTACCAGCGGGGAGCTACCAAGGACATCCCGTCCAACGGGCAGATCCTTGCCCTCAAACTTCCGGAGAATGTCTCAAATTATGGCGGCCGCTTCAATCTGAACATCGGCGATTTCAACTGGTTCACGGAGTATGCCCATAAAATCAACGACCCCACCGCCCTGAACAACTATATTTATAAGAACGGGGACGGGCTGTTCACCAACCTCTCCTATTCCAAACCCGGACTGGGAATCTCCGTGATGTCAAAGTGGATAGACAACATGAGCTACAAGTCGGACCGTTCGGTGACGAACAACATGCTTTGTATCAATTATCTTCCATCCATTACCAAGGAGCACACCTACGCCCTGGCAAGCATGTACCCCTATTCGACCCAACCCAACGGGGAGGTGGGTATTTCGGGAACGGTCACCCTGCATTTCTTTAAGGACTCCCCCCTCGGAGGTAAAACAGGGTTGTCGGTCGCAGGCAATTTTTCACAGGTGAACGGTATAAAAAAAGCACCATCCAGCGATACCACCTATATCGGGCAGATCGGGACCCCAGGGTATGCCTCGTCTTTTTACGGGGTGGGCAGTGATGTTTACTACCAGGATGCCAACCTGGAGGTTACGAAGAAATTCAATAAAAAATGGAAAGGTATTTTTTCCTATCTCTACCAGACTTACAACAAAGATGTCGTTGAATCACACGCCCCCGGTACCTATGGAACGATATACGCCCAGATCGGCATCGCCGACGTTGCCTGGAATATCACCACGAAGCACACCCTTCGCTGGGAAGCCCAGGGATTATGGACGAAACAGGATAAAGGGAATTGGGCAGCCGGCCTGGTAGAATTCACCATCTCCCCGGCATGGTTCATCTCCGTGATGGACCAGTACAATTATGGGAACAATGATGCCGGTCAGCGGCTGAACTACTACACCCTGAGTGCAGGTTATACCAACCATTCGAGCCGGATCTCCTTTTCATACGGCAGGCAGCGTGAAGGGATCATTTGCGTGGGAGGCGTTTGCAGGTATGTTCCTGCCACGAACGGACTCACCCTGACGCTGACCAGCAGTTTCTGACCTTTTGCATGGCAAAAATTTTGACAATGAGGACAAAAAATTTGAAGAAGATATGAAAACGATTTTCCGGATAACCTTCCTGGTGCTTTTCGGGGTGGTTTTGTTTAACTCCTGCACCAAGATCAGTGAACCCTACTATACCGTCAAATCATCCATCTATGTCGACACCACCAAAAGGTCGGTGCTGCTCGAGGATTACACCGGCCATTTGTGTGTAAATTGCGCACCCGCCGCCAAAATCGCAGGCACCATACAGGATCTTTACCTTGGGCAGGTCTATGTGATCTCCGTTCATGCAGGTCAGTTTGCCAAGCCCAACCCTTCAAGTTATTATCCATACCTCACAGGCGATTACCGGTGTGCTGCCGGGAACGACTGGAATGGCTACAGCGGTTTTAACATTGACGCAAATCCCAAGGGGATGGTCAACCGGAGGCCATATAATGGCAACACCTCCTTTGGCACCACCGACTGGAACCAGGCAGTGAAGATTGCCGTGGAGTTGCCCAAGGTGGCTGTGATGACGGTGAATAACACGATCTCTTCACAGGATAGTACGCTGCAATCGAAAATTGAAGTCAAATTCCTGACCGGCTATACAGGCAAGGTGAACCTGACCGTTTGCATCCTCGAAGACAGCATTTACGGGGGACAATTAAACATTATTCCGCCCGACTCAGTGCCAATCATGAAGAACTTCAGGTTTATGCATATTTTGAGAGGGTCTCTCAACGGGAGTTTTGGCGAAGAAATTGCCGTCAACCCGGCATCCGGCAAACTGGTATCCAAGTCATATTCCCTTGATTTCGGAACCGTCGCATGGGTTCCCTCGCACTGCAGTGTCATTGCCTTTATCAGCGATGCCGATACAAAAGAGGTGTTGCACGTGGTAAAGTCAGCCGAACTTCAGCCCTGATAATCATGTTTTTCCCGGCGAGGTAAAACACCTCATCCCCCGGCCCCTTCTCCTGAAGGAGAGGAGGTCAGGGAGGTGAGGTGGTTATTTTTTAATGACCAGCTTCCTGATCATTGTGAACTCTTTCCCCGCTATTTTCAGAAAGTAAATCCCTTCGGGAAGGGAAGCCAGGTGCAGGTTTTTGCTGAACTGGCCTTCCACGGGAATGTTTTTTTCAGAAAACACCCTGGTACCAACCAGATCGGAAATGGTGATTTCCAGCATCTCTGCAATGGATGAATTCAGGTTCAGGGTGAAGTTACCATTGCCGGGGTTGGGCAGAATCGTACAGGTGAACGGTATGTTTTTTTCCTGTGCAGAGGCCGTTATATCTGCAACAATATACCCGGTCCTAACAATGCTGTCGGAATAAAACCCGGTCCCTGCGACCAGTTTTACATCGTAAGTTCCGGCAGTTTCATAAGTAACGACAGGATTTTTTTCACTGGATGAAGCCGGGCTCCCCCCGGGGAAATGCCATTGCCATATGGTGGGGTTCCCGGTTGAGTTATCCGTGAATACGACGGAATGGCCGGGCATCACGTGGGTAGGCAACCCGCTAAAGCCTGCCACGACCGGCGATGCGACGGGGCGGACAACAATCTGATCCTGGAACGGCATCATGTTGTATGCAGTCGCCACAAGGTGGATGGTGTCGAATGGGCTGGTGAGTGGGGGGAAAGTCAGAATCACCGCGCCATTCATAACAAGGCCGGTTGCAAGAATTTTATTTGCGTGGCTTGCGGTTATCCTGGCGCCGTTTACACTGCAGGTAACCTGAAACGTGGAATCGCCGGTGAAAAGCAGTGTGTCGTATTGCACGGCCATGGGCTGAGGATTTGCGGTCCTCACCATGATGGTAGGGTCTCCGAAAATCGTCCAGGTATCGGCCATGTTTGATCCGTCGAGGCCATAACTGTCGATCATCTTCATACAGCCATTGATCGACAGCCCGGCAAAGGTCCGTTTGATGTTGTTCGTATCTGATTCAACCAGGATATTGGTCATCGCATCCTGCCCTTCCATAGGAGAATCCCAGCTTTGATTGATCGTTGAACCCAGGAAGGCAATGGCCCCTGTGGGCTGGCCACCCTGCGATGCACGCAGCCATGCTTCGGCGAAACATGTGCCCGTGGTGAAATTTCCGTTCACACAGGCAACCGACCAGATAAACGGAAGCTTTCCGACGTTGGTCAGCTGGTTCACATTCGTGTTGCTGAAGCCGGAGGTTCCCCATGAGGTATTGCTGCCATGGCCGGTATAAAGGAGCAGGCTCGCCCCGTTGTTCACTTCGGTGGCAACCATGGCAGGAGTGGGGTTTCCGGCAGCGTCATTGCCTCCCTGCGACCCGTCGAACAGTTCGGGGTTCATGGTGTAGTTATACCCCAGCAGCAGCGTCTGCTGGTTCCTGATGTGTTCATAATCCATTTCATTGTCATCTCCCGGCCCCTGGTCTGAACCAATCCCGATCACCGTAGTAAACCAGTCATCGGCAAGAAACTGGGGATTCTGCTCATATTCGAGGGTGCGTTGTACCTGGGTCTGAACCTGTGATACATTTTCGGCGGAAAATCGCCCGATAAAAGCATCCGCGTAATGGTCGTTACCGGAAAGATAGCCATAAGCATTGTCGGAAGGTCCTCCCAGTGTGCCCCCGGTGTTGGTGGGGATCTGCGCCGCATCGCCTACGAGCAGCACATGGGTAAGCCCCCTGGTGTTGTAGTAGTTTGCGATGAAGGTTCTGATCTGTGCTGCCGTGGAACCGGCGGAGTCCCTGCTGATCATTTCGGCCTGGTATCCTTCGGCAAGCTTCCAGTTTACATAAGGCTGCATGGCGGTCATGAAGGGTCCGTAACAGATCACCAGCAGGTTCCCGTATTCACCCAGGGGCATGTAGTTCATGGCGTCGAAATTCATGAACTGGTGACGATAGACCGGTTGGAAATCCTGCGGAATTTTTTTTGTACCGGTAGTCCCGGCAAGGGGATTGGCTCCCGTTTCACTCGTTTTGTACAGCTCGATCGTCAGGTTGTAATAAACACGAAGTGTTTTTGTTACAGGATTATACTGGAAGGGATAGGCGACCAGGGTTTGCCCGCGGACATTGCGGATGATATAGGGTTCACGGGTACCGGCAAGCGATCCCGGGTAAAAACCATCCCTGGAATAGCCCGGGCCGAATGTATAGGGAACCGTTGCCGGATCGACATCACGCATGAGAACCCCTTTTGACGGGGCAATTATCATGTCGGGATAGTCTTTGTATTCGGAGGAGACCACCCGGCAGCTCATGCCTGCCTGGTCGGGGATGATGAGTGATGCCGTCATTTTTGGCAAGTCGGGGGCCCCGGCTTCAAGGATGGGGGTGGAGTGTATGATCCCGACTGAAAAGGCGGTTCCCAGCGGCGTTGCCACCTCGTGCAGGTAAAATCCCGGAAGTGAAAAGCTTACCATCGACCGGTCGATGGTAGATGAGACCACCCGCACTTTTGCTCCTTCGGGAGACTGGGAAGAAATGGCTCTCCATTGCTGCGAAAACGCGTTAAAGCCGGCAGCGATGATCATCACGGATACGAGGAATCTTTTCATTTGTAACAGGTTAGTGTGTGCATATGGTTTCGCTTTCAAAGATATACATTATCCAATGATTCTTCAAATTTTTTTAAATTGCCCTTCATCCGGAGATTTATTACTTTTGGAGTGTAAACAAGCGCCATGTATGAGGTTTTGCTTTTAAATGACTTTCACCCCGGTAAACTGCGCAAACAGTTCGAGAAAACACTTGGGGAATTGGCGTCGGGAAATTTTGCCGCAGCGGAGGTAAAGAAAATGGCCGGCACTGAGTTATACCGTGCCAGGCTAGACGATTCGAACCGGCTGTTATTCAGGTTCGGCAGGTTCAGCGATCAAACCTACCTGCTGGTCCTTGAGCTCATCATGAACCATGATTATGCCTCTTCCCGGTTTCTTCGCGGGGCATCTGTGGATGAATCTAAACTTGTGGCTTTAAAAGATATCACGGCTCTTCCTCCGGGGGATTTTATTGCCATGCCATATGTAAACAGACAATATCCCAAATTTCACCTGCTTGATAAATTTCTTTCGTTCGACGACCGGCAGGAAGAGATCCTGCATTACCCGCTGCCACAGATCATCATTGGTTCGGCCGGAAGCGGGAAAACAGCCCTGACACTCGAAAAGATAAAAGAGCTCAAAGGCCGGATCCTCTATGTCACGCTCAGCGCCTACCTGGCGGAAAACTCCTCTCAGTGGTATTATTCGGCTCATTACGAGAACGAGAACCAGGAGCCTGACTTTCTCTCCTATCGCGAATTCATGGAAACCATCCGGATCCCGGAAGGAAAAGAGATGGATTTCAGGTCGTTTGAACGTTGGTTCTGGGGTTTCCGGCAATCTACCGGGTTGAAGGATGCCCACCTGGTGTACGAAGAGTTCCGGGGTGTGATCACGGGAATGGATATCACAAAGGAGTACCTTTCACTGGTCGATTACTGTTCGCTGGGCGTGAAGCAGACCATATTCCTGTCGGCTGAAAGGGAAACCGTTTACGCCTTGTTTGAGAAATACCTGCTTTTTCTGAAAGAAGAGGGTTTTTACGACATCAACATCCTCTCCCATAAGTTGCTGGAAACCTGCAGTGCTGTATATGACTATATTGTTGTAGATGAAGTGCAGGATTTTACCAACATCCAGTTGTTCCTGATCCTCAAATCCCTGATCAAACCCTCCAATTTTATCCTTTGCGGCGATGCAAACCAGGTGGTCCATCCCAATTTTTTTTCCTGGTCGCATCTGAAAAGCATGTTCTACCAGCATGATCTGCGGGGAGATGAAATTCGCATATTGCATGCCAACTACCGGAATACGCAAATGGTGTCTGATCTGGCAAACCGTTTGCTTAAGATCAAGATTGCACGGTTCGGATCTTTGGATAAGGAGAGCAATTACCTTGTTACCACTGTTTCACAATCAGCCGGGGAGATAGTATTCCTGGAAGAAAAACACAGGACGGTCGCGGAACTTGCCCGCAAAACCGGGAAATCAGTCAATTATGCGGTACTGGTTCTTCGGAATGAGGATAAAGAAAAAGCAGCCGGACTTTTTCCATCCCCCTTGTTGTTCTCTGTCCAGGAATCGAAAGGACTGGAATATGAGAACATCATTCTCTTCAATTTTATTTCAGACAATGCCGCTGCCTTCAACAGCATCTGCGATGGTGTAGCTGTTGATGACCTTGATGGCAGTAATCCGGCATATGCGCGGGGCAGGGATAAGACGGATAAATCGCTCGACGCCTACAAATTCTACATCAATGCGTTGTATGTTGCCATCACCAGGGCTGTTCAACGTGTTTATATCATTGAAAAAACCAAAGGGCATAAACTTGCCGGATTGCTGGGGATTTCTGAAACTGACCGCGACCGGGTGATCAAAGAGGATGTTTCATCTGCCGATGACTGGAAACGGGAAGCAAGGCGGCTCGAAATGATGGGAAAGTCGGAACAGGCTGAAGCCATCAGGAAGAATATCCTGGTTACAGTGAAACCAAACTGGTCTCCGATAACGCTGGAGCGGTACCTGAATTTAAAAGGGGAGGCGCTTGAGCCGGAACATTTCAATAAAAAGGCCAAAGACCAGTTGTTCGATTTTGCCCTGATATATAACCAGGTTCTGATCCTTGAGAAACTTGCCGGATTGAATTACCGAAGGGCTGAAAAATTTGAAGATGAACGCAGCTCCATCTTTCGTAAATATTACCAGCATTACCGCGAAGATAACCTTAAAATGGTCGCACAGGAGGTCAACAAATATGGCATTGATTACAGGGATCTCCATAATTTCACCCCGCTGCATGCGGCTGTATATGCGGGTGCGGTAAAAATCACCGCCTCCCTGATTCAAAACGGGGCTGATCCGGGGTTGCCGGATACATTTTACAAGACCCCCATTCAAATTGCATTTCTGCAGGCTTTTATCAACCGGGATTATGCAAAAAACCAGCTTGGCAAAATTTATCCGCTGCTCCTTTCAGATTCATTGAACCTGCAGATCGGCGGGCGACTGATAAAAATTGATCCGCACAAGGTTGAATTCATGGCACTGCATCTTTTTCTGGCCGTGCAGTCGGCCATTCAGCAGTCGAAGAATCACTGGCAGGCGATCGGCGTCCAGGTGAACGACTTCATCGATAAACTTCAGGACTTCCCTGTCATTGTGGTACCTCTACACCGGAAAAAGCGGGAATACTGGCTCGCCATACTTTCAAAACATGAAGCAGAAGGGAATAATCCCTATAATAAAAAAATATTCAAAAGGGTTGAGCGGGGCGTCTATATCCTGAATCCCGCCTTGCAGATTCGCTACCTTGATTCATGGGTCCCCGTGGATGAAATCATCAACTGCCAGGGAATCAGCATTGATGATATGATTAACCATTCCGTTGAAAAACATGTCAAAGAAACAGCCGAGTTTAACCGGAAATGGGAAAAAGAGAAATTGAAAAGAGAGCGGGAGGAGATGATGCGACAAAAAAGAGCAGGATGGTATTGAAAATAAACCTGATATGAAAAACAAACAATCACAGCTATCCCCTGAAAATTACATCCGCACCCGCGCACGGACACTGCCCATCGGCGATTGTTTGATCAACGAAGACTGGCGCGATTCAGGATTTGCCATGATTACGGTGACGCGGGAACATATTAACGGCAACATCACCCATGGCGCCTACCTGGTTGACCTGTATTGCCTGGGGGTAAAAGAGTGCTTCTGGATGTTCAATCAGCCTCCTGAGGCTTTCAGGGAATTCATGAATAAACAGGTCAGGGGAAACGAATTTGGCCTCAGGAACATAAAAACCAGCTACCCGCTGGTTCACAATATCATTTATGGCGCTGAGGCATTTGCCGGAGATCTTGGGTTCAAGCCCCATAAGTCTTTTGAACTTGCACGATATCTGATTGAGGAAGACGATGAACGCATCAAATTGATTGACATTGAGTTCGGATATAAAGGAAAGCCACTTTACATATCCGTCCAGGAAAATCAGACAGAAAAAAACAGGGTATTTGCCCACCTTGAAAAAACGGTTGGGAGCGGTAATTTCAACTTTATTACCGAAGCTGAAGCCGATGAGTTTTTTAAACGGGAGGAGGGTGATGAAGGCGGAGGAATAAACTTCAGTGACCCCGAAGAAAAGAAGCGATTGATCAGCGAAGTCAAAGCCCTTACGGATAATCCCAAGAAATTGTTATCCCGGAAACCGGAGAAAGTCGCCGAATTGATTGAACTGGCAGAGGTTGTTTTCCTTGAGTACATGGTTTCGGCAGATGAACTGAAAACAGCTTCTGAGGCGATGGAGAAGCTGTTCGATTTCACCATTACCGACCAGGTTCTTTCAGAGGATTTCATTTTTGGGAAATCCGCCTTCCGCGACAACCGGGGTTTCATCAGAAAGGAGGCCGATCGGCTGATGATCCTGGCTTCTGAAGGAAAAGTCGCCAAAGGTCAACCTGAGGTGGAACGACTGATCGCTCAGTACCCCGATATGCCTGTGCTTAAATATCTTCTGTTGAGATTTATGGAGATTAAGACGGGTGTGAGGAAGTTGAAACCAACAATTAAATTCTACGCAGATCTCTATCCCGATTATCTTCCTTTAACCTATTTGTACCTGAATGCCGCTCTTGTTGACCGTGATCCGGTTGCCGGATCGGAATTTCCGGCTCATCTGCATTTGAAGAATTATTACCCGGGAAAGACCACTTTTTGCATCGAAGAGATTTTGCAGTATTTTCACCTGCTTGTAATTTATCACGGAATATCGGGAGACGTGGTAAATTTGATAATGTTGATTGGGTATATGGAGTCGAATCATCCCGGTCTGATACCCGATGAGGAAATTTTTTCTGCAAAACTTCTGATGGTGCCCGGGGTTGTGGATTGGTGCGAAAATTGGCTGAAGGAAGAATCAAAAGCGCCTACTCCGTCCTGACCATGGTCGTATCCACCTTCCGGATGTTGTAAACAGGGTAGATGGCTGCCAGGAAACCGATCACCATCACGGTGAAAAAGATGAGCAGGAAGTCGCCGGCTTTCATCAGCACCGGGTAAGCGCTTACCACGAAACTGCTGTCGGCCGACCCAAGTCGAACCAGACCGAAGCGGATCTGCACCCAGCAGACGATGGCCCCGAGTGTGAGACCCAGCAAAGCGCCGATGAAGGAGATCAGGATTCCCTCGAAGAGGAAAATCTGCTGAATCAGACGGTGGCTTGCGCCAAGGCTCCGCAGCACAGCGATGTCTTTTTTCTTGTCGAGGATGAGCATCGTCAGGGTGCCGATCACGTTGAAGGTGGCAATGATCAGGATCAGCGTGAGAATCATGAAGATATAGTTTTTTTCGGAAACCATGATCTTGAAAAGAATCTCCTGTTGCTGGTACCGGTTCTTGATGGTGTACCTGTTCCCGGCGAGCAACTCGATCTTTTTCTGCACCTCCGCCTGGTTGGCATCTTTGGCAAGGTCCACCTCCAGGGCAGTCCGTTCATCGCCATAATCGAGCAGCTTTTTTACGAAACGCAGCGGCAGGATGGTGTATTTGACATCATACTCCCACTGGATCTGGAAAAAACCGGAAGGGAAGATGATCTCGTTGTTGAAGGCATTCTCGAAACCCCCGGAAAAGCTGGCGTCACGGCGTGGCACAAACACCGTGATGGGGTTGACATAGTCCTGGAGGTTGGCATTCAGGGCACCTGCCACGCCATAACCCAGCACCGCGTAGTCTTTATCTCCATCCTGCAAAAGAAATTTTCCTTCCGCCATCATGGTGTCGAGTCCGCTCATTTTCGTAAAGGCATCGCTCACCCCTTTGATGGTAACGATGGACTGGTTGTCCTTGTATTTCATCAGCGCATCCTCTTCGATCACCTCCGCGACATGAAGCACTCCCGGGATTTTTTGCAACCGCTCTACCGGGAAACTCCCCATATGAAATGTCTTTCCCCTTGCGGGCGTGATCTGGATGCTGGAATTGAAGGAGCTGAAAAGCGAAACAACCAGCTGGTCAAACCCATTGAAAACCGAAAGGACAATGATCAGCGCCATCGTGCCGATGGCCACCCCGACAACCGAAATCCCGGAAATAATATTGATGATGTTGTGCGATTTCTTTGAAACCAGGTAACGGCGGGCGATATAGAAGGGGAAGGTCAAAGAATTTACGATTTACGATTTACGATTTACGATTTACGATTTACGATTTACGATTTACGATTTACGATTTTGGCTGTTTGTTGAACGAAATTTTTTAATAAGTACTGAATTTTTGCATTTTGATTTTGCAATCTGCATTTTGCCTTTTTTTTATTTCCAGGCTTTCACAATCAGCCCTGTGCCCGTTTTGTGATCGATTTTTGTATCGAGCCAGTTGCAGAAAAATGCGACGGGGTATGTAACGAGGTAATATAATGGCAGGAGGATGAAGAAGAGCCTGGAGGTGTTCAGCATCAGGATGGGGTATTTCATCGAAAGCCGCCAGGCGATCTGCCCCGGTGTGCCGTAGGTAAAACGGGCTTCAGTCTTTGAAAACCCGGCCCGCTCCAGTTTTTCCCGGATGTCGAGGATGTTGTATCCGTCGCGCACATGTTCGTCGATAAAAGATTCGCCCTCCCCGTGGTCATGCACATCCGATCCGCCCTGGTCGGAGGGGGTTGATACCAGCAACATTCCCTGTTGGGTCAGTGAATCATAGAAATTGCGGAACACCGCTTCGTCATCGCCGATATGTTCCATCACATCAACCGAAAGGATAAGGTCAAACCGGTCGGGTTTTGAAAATTGTGTCAGGTCGGCTTTTTCGAAAAGCACATTTTTCCGGCCGATCCGGGTGAAAAATGCATTGCAGTCGGCGATCTGCTCATCCTTAACATCCACGGCATCTGTGAACCACAGGGGATTGAGCCCGGTAAGAAAATAGGTGTACTGGCCGAACCCCGATCCTGCATCCAGGATGAAGCGCCCTGTTTTACGACCGGCCGGTTGCGGCTTCCCCGCCCAGTTCCTGATCTCTTTCCGCACATGCCACGCGCGCAGGAGCAGCAGATCCAGGAGTTTGTAAAATAATATCCGCAAAAAAGGAGTCCGGTTGAATACCTTTCCCAGCGTTTTTTTTATGGGGTCGTACTGCATAGAATAAATTCAAAATTCAAAATGCAAATTCAAAATGCAAAAAAATGCAGACAATGCAAATAATGAAAGAGATTTGAGCTCCTTTCCCTTTCACATTTCACATTTCATTTTTCACCTGTCATTTGTCACTTGTCATTCGTAAATCGTAAATCGTAAATCGTAAATCGTAAATCGTAAATTGTCACCTGTGACTTGTCACGTCTATTTCAGCAAATTGTCAATATTCTCGATATAATCAAGCGAATCATCCAGGAAAAACTGGAGTTCGGGCATGATGCGCAGCTGGTCGTGAACACGTTGCACCAGGTGATGACGGATTTCCCTTCCGTGGTGGCGGATTTTTTCCAGCAAAACCTGTTTGTCGCTGGTAATAAACAAACTGAGGTGGACTTTGGCGATGGCAAGATCCTTGCTTACCTGGACCTTGGTAACCGTGATCAAAGCCCCTTCAAACAGGTTCCTGCTCTCCTGCTGGAAGATAATACCCAAATCCTTCTGGATCAGGCGCGATATTTTTTGCTGACGGGTCGATTCCATGGAGCAAAGGTACCAAAAAAATGTGGCAAATGACAAGTGACAATTTACGATTTACGATTTACGATTTACGATTTACGATTTACGATTTACGATTTACGAATGACAAGTGACGTGCGGTCAAATTACCAGCATTTTTTGCATTGTCTGCATTTTTTGCATTGTTTGCATTGTTCACATTCCTCCAATAAGCATTTCACGTACTCTTTGTAAGTATTTCTTGCATCGTGAAAAAAATAACAATAATTTTGCCGCCTTTATCCGGATCATTCACAAAAACCATTGAACAATGCGTCTACATTGGAACTACAAACTGTTGGCCATGCTTGTCATTCTCGCATGGCTTCCCTTACTCTCATCTGCTGCCGAGCAGGCCAGCAATACCCTTGCTTCGGGGATAATCGACGACCAGCAATACAACCGGGCCATTCATATCATGGCCATGCTGCTCATCGGCTTTGGATTTTTGATGGTTTTTGTCAGGAAATACGGGCGTTCAGCACTGACTGCCACATTTTTGCTGGTCAGCACCTCCCTGCCGCTCTATATGCTGATCAACAGGGTAGGGCTTGAAGGAGTTGACGGCGAAATCAGGAGGCTGATCCTGGCCGAGTTTGGTGCAGCCAGCCTGCTCATCGCGGCCGGTGCGGTGCTTGGCCGCCTGAAGATGCAGCAGTATGTTTTGCTGGGGTTACTTTTTGTGCCGTTTTACATGTTGAATGAATGGATTGTTCTGAATGGCGGACTCGGTCTGATCAAGGCCGGCGGCGTGGTCGATACCGGGGGGTCCATTGTGATTCATGCGTTTGGAGCCATCTTCGGGCTGGGTGTTGCGCTTACGATGACCACCAAACAGGAATTTGAGACCACCATCGAAACCGATGCCACCAGCGACCGTTACTCCATGCTGGGTAGCATGATGCTGTGGATCTTCTGGCCAAGTTTCTGTGCCGCCCTCGTCACGCCTGCCCAGATGCCCCATACCGTGGTCAACGTGATCCTCGCCCTCTGCGGATCGACCCTCACCACCTATCTCGTTTCCGTCTCCATCCGCAAGAAGATCAGCATCGCCGACATCGCCAATGCAGCACTTGCCGGCGGGGTTGCCATCGGGTCAACCTGCGCCGATGCAAGCCATACGATGGCCGTCATCATCGGCATCATGGCCGGAGGCCTCTCCACCTTCGGGTTTGCCGTGATCCAGTCGAAACAGCAGAAATGGATGAAACTTATCGATACCTGCGGTGTGACCAACCTGCACGGCCTGCCCGGGCTGATGGGCGGTCTCGTCGCCCTGCCTGTGATCAAAGGACTGCACATGGAGAGCCAGCTTCTGGGGATTGTCACCACCATCGTGGTTGCCTTCATCACCGGGATGATCACCGGGAAGGTGCTGCCATTGTTTGGCCGTAAGCTCGAAGCCTACGACGACGCCGACGAGTTTATTGATGCTGAGTAGCCCGGGGCCGTAGCCCGGGGCTGTAGACCCTGGGCCGCAGACCCGGGGCTAAAGCCCCAGGTTAAAATCGCGCGTGAGGCTGATCGCGAACGAGTAGGCCGGGGTCATCTGTTTCCCGTTGTAATATTTGTATAAAGGGATGTCATAACTCGCAGTGAGATTCCATTTCCCGACGATGCTGTAACTAAGCTGCGGGGAGGCGGTAACCAGAACAAAACCGGTGTTGATCACCTTGCTTCCTCCGAATTCATTGGGGTTGGAATGATCCTGGTCATTGGTTTTCCACTCGCTGCGGATCTGCAGGATTCCAAAGAAATATTTAACGAGTTTTTTGGACACAAAAACGGAGTTCAGCAATACATTGCCGTATTTGTAGTTGAGGTTGTTTGCAAAGTTATAGTCGTAACGGTTTATCGAGAAAAGGCGGAGGGTGATCGCAGGAAATCCCTTGTTGAAAAAGAGCATTTCGGAAACCCCGAATGAATTGGTTGAGGGCTGAACATCGGGACTCAATATTGCCCCGTTCACATAACGGGGATTTGCTGAAAAAGGGAAGCGAATCCCGAATCCGGTGGTCAGTTCAATTTGCTGAACCGGCCGGATGATGGTTCCGTATTTGAAAGTCAGGGTTCCATTGGAGAATCCGTTGCCCTGGTTTTTATACCCATTGTTCCATACCTGGGTTTTATTGATGTAATAGCCCGCATCAAGTTCAATGGTCAGCCGTTTGGTGAACCCGTAGGCTACGGCAGCCCCGGTGAAGCTGAAGCTGGAATTCGAAATTTCAGAGGGACCTCCGTTGCCCGGCACCCGGTGATCGCTTTCGTAAAAATCGACGGAGGAACCATGCCGGTAGTAGGTGATGGCCCTCAGGTAGTTTTTGCCAAGAACCCCAACATACACCGATGCCCCCACCGGACTGCCGGTAGAGCAGCACTGGGCCTGTGATTTGAAGGAAGGGAACAGGGAAACCGCGCAGATGAAGAGGATGAGCGCGGGTTTAGTTATGCGACCTGACAACGATTGTCTTTGTTTCGGAGTGGCTGTATTGATCTGTTACCAGGCAGGTGATGGTGAATTTGGCCTGGTGGCAAACGGTCCATTGAACTGTTGCGCCGCTGCCGACAAAAGTACCATAGGAGGCGGTCCATTTGTAGGTTAGCCCGTCGCCGGTTGCAACTGCAGTCACGGTGGTGATGTCGTTCACCTTGATCACGCTGTCGGCAGCCGAGAGGCTGCTGAATTTGAAATTGGCGCCTGCGGCCGGATCGGTCGTGGTTTCCTTTTTTGAACAGGCTGCCAGGATAACAACAGTTGTAAGGCAAAGGAGGAGTATGGCTTTTCTCATTTTATTCGGGATTTTGGATGACAAATGTACATAATTAATTATATGCTGTCAAACGAATTTTGTTAACTTTGAAATATTTCTTGTTAAACTGCTACCTTTGCGCCAATGAAAAGCTTTTTCAAAATTCTGCGTTATGCCGGGCCATACTGGGTTTATGCCATGCTTAACGTGGTGTTTAACATCCTTTCCGTTCTCTTTTCGCTCGTCTCGTTCGCGCTGTTCATTCCGGTTTTACAGATGCTTTTCCACAGCATGGCCATCCCCCGGTCGGCACCCCCGGTAAAGATGGATCTCGATGCACTCAGGGATAATTTCTATTATTACTGCGGCCAGCTGATACAGCAATACGGCAAAGAGAAAATGCTTGTATATATCGGTGCAACCATCATCGTATTGTTTTTCCTGAAAAATCTCTTCCGGTACCTCGCCATGTATTTCCTGGCGGTGGTGCGAAATGGCGTGGTGAAAGATATCCGTAACGACCTTTACCTGAAAATCCTGATCCTGCCCTTGTCCTATTTCAATGAGAAACGCAAGGGCGATATTATCGCGCGTATGACCACTGATGTGCAGGAGGTGGAGTGGTCGATCATGAGCTCCCTTGAGATGGCCTTCCGCGATCCGATCACCATGCTCACCTACCTCGTTACCCTGTTTGTGATCAGCCCTTCTCTCACGGTTTTCGTACTGGTGCTGCTCCCATTGAGCGGGCTCATTATCGGCCGGATCGGGAAAAGCCTGAAACGAACCTCCGACAAAGGGCAGTTCAAAATGGGCATCCTTCTTTCGATGATCGAAGAGACCATCTCCGGTTTGCGCATCATCAAAGCATTCAATGCCATCGGTTTTGCCGACAAGCGGTTCCGCCAAACAAACAATGAATACAACCGGCTGATGATCAGGCTGTACCGCAAGCGCGATCTCGCCTCTCCGCTGAGCGAATTCCTGAGTGCGTGCGTCGTAACCATCGTGCTGTGGTATGGAGGAAAACTGGTTTTCACCCCGGGAAACAATCTGGATGCCGCGGCCTTCCTGGTTTACCTGGGTATTTTCTCCCAGCTGATGCCGCCCGCCAAAGCCATCACCCAGGCATTTTACAACATCCAGAAGGGTGCCGCATCCGTCGACCGGATCGAACAGGTATTGCGCGAACCCGAAGTGATTGAGGAAAAGGCCGGTGCGCTGGTCAAAAAAGATTTCAACACGGCGATCGAATACCGGAATGTAAGCTTTGCCTATGCGGCCGAGCCGGTGCTGAAACAGATCGACCTGGTGATTCAGAAGGGAAAAACCATTGCCGTGGTCGGGCCATCCGGCGGGGGAAAATCGACCCTGGTCGACCTGCTTCCCCGTTTTTACGACTGCCTCGAAGGGGGTATTTTCATCGATGGCACCGATATCCGCGATCTTGTTATCCGCGATCTCCGGGGGTTGATGGGCATCGTATCGCAGGAGACCATCCTGTTCAACGACACCGTGTTCAGCAACATCGCCTTTGGCATGGACAACGTGAGCGAGGAGGATGTGATCTCGGCGGCAAAAGTTGCCAATGCCCATGAATTTATTGAAAAGATGCCGCTTGGATATGCCACCAACATCGGCGACCGCGGGACGAAACTTTCCGGCGGCCAGCGACAGCGGCTGAGCATTGCCCGCGCCGTACTGAGAAACCCGCCGATCCTCATCCTCGATGAAGCCACCTCGGCCCTCGACACAGAGTCGGAACGGCTGGTGCAGCAGGCCCTCGAAAACCTCATGCGCCACCGCACCTCGATCGTCATTGCCCACCGTCTTTCGACCATCCAGTTTGCCGATGAGATCATCGTCCTGCAAAACGGGGAACTGGTTGAACGCGGCAGCCATACCGATCTGCTCGAGATGAACAGCGTGTACCGGAAATTGTATGATTTGCAGGCGTTTGTTTAGGAGAAGGCTTTTTCGTGACGCGTGACACGTGAGAAGTGAAATGCGAGATGTGAAATCTGAAATGTGAAATGTGAAATGTGAAGCGTAACTTGTTCCCTGTCACGCGTCACGTGTCACGCGTCACGTGTCACGCGTCACGTTTATATCTCCGCCATCGTTATCATCACCGCCTCCAGTTTCTTTTTCATCAGCTTCACCCGGCAGTCGAAATTGTTGACGATCAGGGAGAAGATGAGTTTCCGGCCTGTGACTGTGGAGACATAACCGGCAAAACTCTTCACCTTGCCGATAGTGCCGGTTTTTGCATGGATCCTTCCCTCCGCCGCGCTGCCTTTCATCGCCTTGTGAAGCGTGCCGGTGAGCCCTGCCAGAGGAAGTGATTCATAAAACACCTGGAAATAGGGTGAGGTCCGCATCGCGTAGAGGGCGTCGACCAGCTGTTTCGGGGAGATCGCGTTGTTACGCGACAAACCGTTGCCATCATAAAAAACCATTCCCGTGGTGTCGACCCCTTTGGTGGTCCAGAAATCGAGGATGGCCCTTGCGCCGGCTTCCGTGGTA
>CAIKNA010000081.1 GCA_903828645.1 uncultured Bacteroidales bacterium | reverse complement strand
TGCCCCTGAAATATCCTGGGCCCAGAGCGATGAGGGCGGTGTTGCGACATAGGTCCAGGTAAGGCTGGTCGGGGCATAGGCTGTGCCGGTCGCAAGCGGGTAGTTGCCATTGGCATCAACCGGGGTGGTTATTTCATCGATACT
This sequence comes from uncultured Bacteroidales bacterium, assembly GCA_903828645.1. Lineage (GTDB taxonomy): Bacteria > Bacteroidota > Bacteroidia > Bacteroidales > FEN-979 > CAIVAT01. The sequence goes on along the minus strand of CAIKNA010000081.1, from coordinate 2,520 downwards.
TGAATAATTGCGGCCAACACCGTTGTTAAAACACATCAGGTCCCCTGCGCCCGGGCAATCGGGCTTGATCCATTCCACATCATGCTGTTCAAAATATTTTTGGCTTGTACCGGTTCCGGCACCATAGGTTAACGGGTTTCCCCAGCGGTAAAGCAGGTCGCCACCCCTGTTGTGGACTCCGCCGGAATGACTGGCCGACTGCGCGGTGGTGGTACTGTGGTCGACAATCCACACCTCGCTGTTACCCCTGACACTCATGGCAATCTGGTTCAGCGCAGGGTTGTAGTCGATGCAATTCATGTGATTCCAGAAACACGGCAGAGCCCGGTGGTCCCCATCGCAATCTACCAGTTCGGGATGGGCATTGACAACTCCAAAGTTCAATTTGGATGCATCATAGTCCTGGATCAGGTGATCCCATACATGCCACTCCCATACTACGTTTCCCCCAACTGGAAATGTTGGCTGGATCTCGATAATGCAATCGGGAAGCATATATCCTTTCTGCAACACATCAGGCTGAAAATTATTTGGATTAAATCCTGCTGCAATCGCTTCCGAAACTGTTTTTTTCTCATTGACCAGCATGATGATGTTCCCGTTCGGCAGGCGTTTGATGTCATGATGCTGGGCGTACGTTGCTGTTGAATAGTCAAGCTGCCATACAAGGTTGTCATTCCAGTCATATTCTTCGATCCGACCTCCTTCACCGCCGCCGGAGCTGAGTCCTCCCTGTACCATACACGTTCTCAGCAAATCACCATTCTCAAGCAGGTAAACCGATTGGCCCGGCGGATAGGTACTTGCACTCCATTCGTGGCATTTACGCCCCTCGTTATTGATGATGTATGTCATGGTGTTATGCTTTGGAGCAAATACCGTATATCCATGAAACGCCTTCAGCGTGTCGTTGATAAACAGCCCCATGGTCCTGGTCTGACTGAATCCCTGGAAAAACGGTAAGGCAACAATGGCGATGATAAGGAGCTTGCTTTTCATATGCTGATTATTTTATGCTGATCATTTTGATGGTTTTCTGATACGACCCGGCCGAAAGGGTAGCGAAGCAGATGTTGCTGTATGAAGTTGTTCTATCCCATGTAATTGATTGCCATCCAGCGGAATAGTCACGATCGGTAAGCGTGGCTACCTCCTGACCCAGGATATTTCTTATAATCACCGAAACATGGGAGGATTGTGGTAAATAGAATTTAATGGTAGTCGATCCTGAAAACGGGTTTGGATAATTTTGCAAAAGCTGAACAGATCCTTTTGAGACATTTCCATTATCATTTAATCCCAACATCAGCGAATATTTTCTGGCGACCCTGAAACCCACATGATACCACGGATGGTTCGGGTCCTGGGGGCCCCGGTAATAGGAAGGGTTGCGGTTTGAAACCCGCGAATGACCGTCATTCACCCCGTTTATGACGTCCCCGTTATACCAGTTTCCTCCCCGCATTCCCCGGTACGGCTTGCCGTCGGGCATAAGGAAACCTGAATCAGGTCCCTTGGGGTTGTCATATGGGCTGATGATGTAATAATCCTGTCCGTACCAGTCATTGATCAACTCCCACACATTGCCCTGCATGTCATAGAGACCATAACCATTCATACCATTCATGGTCTGATAAGTGGTTGCGCTTCCCGGCCAGTTGTAATCCGATTTGTGTTTCAGCGTCCCGTCGTAGAAACCCACAGGAGTTGTCAAAGGATAGGATCCGGTTTCATAGGGATCGCCCGAATCGGGAAGGTTGGCCTGGTTTACATAAACTGTATCCCCGGTCGGATAATTGAAATATGGATTCGTATGGCCTCCCCTTCCGGCATATTCCCATTCTGCCTCGGTAGGAAGGCGATAGCCGTTTTTTGTAAAGTTGCAGGCCCAGGTAGTAAGGTTGTAACATTGTTCCAGCCCGTTTTGTTGACTGAGCCAGTTGCAATAAACAACAGCACCAAACCACAGCATACCGACCATAGGGTGATTGGCCCTGAAGTCGGCTATTGAAAAGCTTGTCCCGTCATAAGAGATGCTGTACCAAGGTGCCTTTTGCCAGGTGAAACACAGACTGTCAGTGCCGCCGGCGAGATAAACGATGTTGCTCCTTACCTCGATCAACCCCTGTAACAGGTAAGAGTTCAGGAAACTAAGAAATTGCTGGTTCGTCGTTTCAGTCGTCGCTATGTTGAATGAATCGACCTTCACCAGGTGAATGGGTATTTCATCACTCGGATGATGGGGATCGACAAAACCAAAATGATCCCCCATGTTATATTCACCCCCGGGAATCGCAGCCTCGGATATGCCAAGCGAAATATTGTCAAGTCCTCCCCTGACAAGAAGGACATTTTCCAACTGCGTCTTGTCATTATAAGAAACAATGCCGTAATCCACATTGATGTCCCACGCCTTGGCAGCCGTCTGGAACATGGTTGTTGAGGACCAGAAGTTTCCGGACAGAACATTGGTGAAATAGTTCTTGTTGAACGAAGGTTTATATAAATTCACATCATTCA
>CAIKNA010000080.1 GCA_903828645.1 uncultured Bacteroidales bacterium | reverse complement strand
CCTGGCTTCCCTGGCTTTTCCCCTGGTTGTTTATTTCATCCTCGGGATCAGGCATCCGGGTTTGATCGGACTTTCAATGCTGGTGGCGGTCTTTATCCCGGCTACGCACCGGAAGAACATCAGGAGACTGCTGAACGGTGAGGAACGAAAATTTGATTTCAGACGGAAAAAGAGCGGGAAGATAGCCTGAACCGGGTGGAAACCCGCTGTAACCGAAGTATAAATAATATTGAGCGACAATTTTTTGTCGTATATTTGGAACAATTTTAACAAAACCAACAACCATGAAATTTATCATCTCCAGTACCTTATTGCTAAAAAATCTGCAGGCCATCCTGGGTGTCATCAATACAAACAATACCTTGCCCATCCTGGATGATTTTCTTTTTGAGCTTAAAGACGATTCAATAACCATCACCTCTTCCGACCTGGAAACGACCATGCGGGTGACCATCCGGCCGGATATGTCGGAAGAGACGGGGAGCATTGCCATTCCTGCCAAGATTTTAGTAGAAACGCTGAAAACCTTCCCCGACATCCCGGTATCTTTTTCGATCAACCTCGATTCGCTGATGATCGAAATTTCAGCCGGTGAAGGGAAGTATAAACTCTCAGGACACAAGAGCGAGGAATATCCCCACACCCCTTCGCTCGAAGATACCACGGCTATCACCATCGATTCACGTTTGTTATCGCAGGCCATCAATAAAACGCTTTTTGCAACCGGCAATGATGAATTGCGCATGGTGCTTTCGGGTGTGTTTTGCGAACTTTCACCCGATGATGTCACCTTCGTCGCAACCGATGCCCATAAACTGGTAAAATACCGCCGCACCGATCTCAAGTCGGCCGATTCGGCATCCTTTATCCTTCCCAAGAAGCCGCTGAACCTTCTGAAAAATATCTTATCAAGCCAGGAAGTCCAGGTTACAATTGAATACAACAAAACAAATGCCTTCTTTTCCTTCTCTAATATCCACCTGATCTGCCGCCTCATCGACGGGAAATATCCCAATTATGATGCAGTTATTCCAAAGGAAAATCCGAATAAACTCACCATCGACCGCCATGCTTTGCTCACCTCCATCCGCCGTGTATCCATTTTTGCAAACCAGTCAACCCACCAGATCAGGTTCAAGGTTACCGGCCAGGAACTGATGCTGAGCGCCGAGGATATTGATTTTTCCAATGAAGCAAGGGAACGTCTCAACTGTTCTTACGACGGAGAGGATATGGAAATCGGGTTCAACTCGAAATTTCTGCTGGAGATGCTGAACAATATTGAAACGGAAGAGATAAGTCTTGAGATGTCGGCCCCTAACAGGGCAGGTATTCTCACGCCGCTTAACAATGAAAACAAGGATGAAGACATCCTCATGCTTGTGATGCCGGTCATGCTGAACAAATAGTTGCCAATCCCGGCCTGCAGGTAATAAAATGAAAAAGAGCGAAGTTCCTGCTTCGCTCTTTCCTTTTCATTCAGACAAGAAACGGCTAGTCTCGTCGAACGTTGATAGCTTTTTTTCCTCGATTGTCTTCGGTCAGATCAAAGGAAACCTGATCATCTTCCCGTATTTTGTCCACCAATCCGCTTACATGAACAAAAACGTCCTGCTGGCTTTCATCATCCAAGATGAAACCAAAACCTTTTCTCTCATTGAAAAATTTTACTTTACCTGTTGACATAATACATTAATATTAGGATGAATAACCATGGCGAATTTACAATTATTTATGAAAACAAAAAAAATATGACTTTTTTTATGGTGAACAAATGGTTTTTTTATTAATAAATCTATAATTTTACAAAAAAACTGCAATTATGAAAGAACTTTCCCTCACCCTTGAGAACCTTGAAGAAGCGTTCCCATCCACTTTCACGCAAGAACAACTTGCCAAGGCAAAGACCATTTTTTTGAAAAAGCTTTCAGAAGATGCACATCGGTTTTACCAGGGGAAAATTCAGACCATCCCCAAAGCCCCTGTGCCCGGGTTCAATTGGTTCAATGTGTGGTACACCCCGGGTGTGTCGAAGGTCTCCACCGACATTCGCGACAACAATGATGTTTCGTTCGACATGACAAACCGGGGCAACCTTGTTGCCGTGGTAAGCGATTCAACGCGCGTGCTGGGTGATGGAGATTGCACTCCTCCCGGCGGGCTGGGTGTCATGGAGGGAAAAGCTTTCCTGATGAAGTACCTGGGAGGAGTGGATGCTGTTGCCCTGTGCGTTGACAGCAAGGGAAGCGACGGTAAAAATGACCCGGAAAAGATCATCGAATTTGTAAAGATGCTGCAACCAAGTTTCGGCGCCGTAAACCTGGAGGATATTTCACAACCCAATTGTTACAGGGTTCTTGATGTTCTTCGCGAGGAGTGCGACATACCGGTGTGGCACGACGATGCCCAGGGGACGGCGTGTGTTACCCTGGCAGGTTTGACCAATGCACTCAAACTTGCGGGAAAGAAAATCGGCGATGTGCGGATTGTCCTCAACGGTGCCGGTGCTTCCAACACGACCATCGCCCGTTTGCTTGTTGCCGATGGTGCCGATCCTGCCAAAATGGTGATTTTCGATACCAAAGGTTCCCTGCACGACCAACGTCTTGACATCGAATGTGATAAGCGTTTTTATCGCAAATGGGAGTTGTGCCTGTCTACCAATCCCGGCAAGATCCCGACCATTGAAGAGGCCATGAAAAATGCCGATGTGCTGATCTCCCTTTCAACTCCCGGCCCGGATGTGATCAAACGTCCGTGGATCCGGGGAATGGCTGAAAAAGCGATCGTATTTTGCTGCGCCAACCCTGTTCCCGAAATTTATCCCTATGCCGCCAAAGAAGAGGGCGCTTTTATCGTAGCCACCGGGCGCGGGGATTTTCCGAACCAGGTGAACAACTCCATCGGGTTCCCGGGTATCCTGAAGGGCGCCCTGATGGTACGTGCACGAAAAATTACCGACAACATGGCCATTGCAGCGGCTCATTCACTGGCCGATTATGCTGAAAAGCGCGGCATCAGTGTCAATGATATCGTTCCAAACATGGAAGAGGCCTCGGTGTTCCCTCATGAAGCAGCCGATGTGGCCATGCAGGCGATCAAGGATGGGGTGGCGCGATTAACCATGACGTGGGACGAGGCTTTTCAGAAAGCAAAAAAGGATATTGAACATTCCCGCGCACTTACCCGGTCATTGATGGATAAAGGTTTCATTGCACCTCCGCCGGCAGAAATGATCAAAACAGCCCTTGAGTTCGCTATCAGCGAAATACAAAAGTAAGGTTACTTCGAGAGGATTACCATCCTTGCTCCGTGAGGCCTGGTTCGCATTTCGAAGTGCCCGCGAACCTTGCCAAGGTCAGTCTGGGCCCAAAGGTCGCGCATGGACCGTTTTCCGTCTACATGCAGATCTTTCATATCAACGGGAACACAGAGGCTTCTTTCTGTTTTATTAAAAAGCCCGACGGCTTTGCTGCCATCTTCCAGGTCGCGTGACCAGACTTCATAATCATCCGTCTTGCGGATTTGGACGGCCTGCCTGCCCAGCGGATCCTGGTTTACGGCCAGTACCTCGTCATTGGTTAGCAGGTTCAGCGTGAAGGCATCCAGCTGCTCAAGGTCGCAGCCAACAAGCAGCGGCGCTGCCAGAAGGCTCCAAAGGGTGAGGTGGGTGTATTGTTCGCTGGGGGTTAGCCGGGTATGGTGCAGGGCAGGGCCCCAGCCCACCAGGCCTACAACGAGCATGTCGGGGTCGTTCCAGCGGCCGGGTGCCGAAGAAGGGGAACATTTCCCCTGGCTGAACCCGATGGATGACAAGCTTTGCCAGGTATCTTCAATGTCGCCGGTTGTCCGCCAGGAGTTCCCATCCACTTCTGCTCCCCAGGTCCAGACATCCCCCATGCCATACTGGCAAAGGCTGTAGTGAATATCCCTGTTTGCCTTTCGAAGGGCGTGTTTCATCTCTTTATAGGGTTTCTTCATCTGCTCGGGGGTTGGGTCGGGAGCAATGTTCCCGTAAGAACACCAGTCGTATTTAAGATAATCGATTCCCCAACCTGCATAGGTCATGGCATCTTTTGCTTCGAAACCATAGCTGCCTTCGTACCCTCCGCAGGTTCTGGGCCCCGGTGAAGAGTAGATTCCGACCTTCAGTCCGAGCGAATGAACATAACCGCACAAACCCGGCATGTTTGGAAATTTGTAATTTGGGAGTATGCTGCCGTTTTTATCGTGTGTATCTTCCCACCCGTCGTCGATGTTGATGTAACTCCAGCCATGGTCTATCAACCCGCTTGATTTCATGGCATCAGCCGATTGCCTGACTTTTTTATCACTGACACTCAATCCCCAGCAATTCCAGCTGTTCCAGCCCATGGGCGGGGTAAGGGAAATCACATCCCCTACAACGATCTTCAGGTCGCGTTCGGCATAACCACGTTGGTTTTCAACGGTCAGCCTGACCACGTATTCACCCTTCTTTTTCAGGGAACCAGTGATCAGCCCGTTCTCGGCGTTGATTGCCAGTCCTTCGGGCAGGTCGGTGGCACGGTATTTCAGCGGAGGCTGGCCCGTTGCGGCCACCTTGTATTGAAACGGCGACCAGGGCCTCACCCCGAATATCTTCGCCCCGTTGATCCTTGGTTCTGCAGGCGATTTTGGAGTGAGGATGTAAGGAATCTCCACATCTTCGCTGACCGTTTTCCTCGTCATCGCTTCTTTAAATGAGACATGCAATGTAGCAGGAACAGCGGATTTATTTCTGAAGGTCACCGATTTTTCAACCTTCTGATGAGGGGGCAAATCAATGATGGAACGGTTGGAATAGATGCGGATCCCGTTATCGCACTGGACGGCTTCCACAATCAGTTCTCCCTTCAGTCGCTCAGTTCCGGTGAGGTTGATCACTGAAAAATTCTTGGTGACGAGACTGTCTCCGCTGAAAATAAACGCGGTGGAGGCAAAATCGAAGTTCAGGTGGTCCCTGAGTCCCGTCATGGCGATCTCAAAGGGTTTCCCAAACATTCCCCCGGCACCTCCCTGGTCAAAACACCTTACAGCCACGAGATTTTCCCTGTCCCAGTAAATGCGTGGATCGTTCGATGCAAGAATATACCGCCTTTCGAGATTCCATTTGTCCTGTGCCCTGATGAACCCGTCAGAGGGTAGCGCCTTGGTGTAGATGGTCTTCCCGTTTTCACCAATCAGCTCCCCGTTCAGAAATACCTGGTCGCAATCGTCGATTTTACCAAGCACGATCTTTAGGCTGTCGTTCATGTTGTTCTGGTCTTTCAGGGAAGAGCGTACCAGTGTTTTGAACCTGTACCATGCAAAACCATTGTAACCTTTATAACCCTGCTCTTCCCAGATCGTTTTCGGATCAATGGTTCCCCACGAAGCATCATCGAAACCAGGAGATGCCCATGCCGGATCATCACCGGTTTTGAATTTCCAGTTTGTGTCGAGTTTAACGGCATCCGCCTCATTCGGGCGATTGCATGAAACAGACAATAACAGCAAAACAATTCCTGTCAGGATGAATAGTTTTTTCATGGGATCAGTTTTATTGTTTTTAGCAAAGGGTACTGCAAGGTAAATAAAATAATCATAACCCAAAAAAAAGCCCGGTGATAAGCCGGGCTTTAAAACATGGGTGCACTGTTATTTTCGAATGACGATTTTTTGATGCATTTTGCCGGTGCCATTAGACACCTCCAGAAGATAGGTGCCGGCGGATAGGCGGCTGACATCGATTTTCTCCCTGGCGGAACCGGAAATTTCGATCCCATTATGTGTGTATACTGTTTCACCGGACGATGACATCAGGGAAACATCCAGTTTCTCATGCCTGAGGGTTTTAAGTTCAAGGGTGAAAATACCATCGTTCGGATTTGGAAATACCCTGACGTCCACCCCGGCAAGTTCTTCAATCCCGCCGCATACTTTGAATGAAACCATAACGGAATCTTTCCCCACGCATCCGTTGTGATCCGTCACAAACACCAGCACCTTTTCCGAATGAAGGCCGATTCCCGCCGAGTCGACGGTAATTGTCGGGGTTGTTTTGTTGGAAGGCAGCCACAGGTAGCTGGCTGCATCCGGGTGCGTGCCGTTGAGTGTCACAACCAAATTGGCGCAGGTGATGGTATCCTTGCCCAGGTCGACCTGGGGAATGGCATGGATTGTCAGCAGAAGGCTGTCGGCACTTGCCGGGCAGGCAACGGAACCGATGGCGAATAACTTCAGTTTCACCGATCCATGAAGGATATCCTGGGCTCCGGGGGTATAAGTCGGGTGGAGGATCGTTTGCTGGTTAAAAGAACCGTCTCCGGCGGTAGTCCAGCTTAAGGTCGTTGCGGCAACAGCAGTGGCTCCTGATACCTGGAAGGAAGATCCCTTGCAAACCGAACCATTTCCGCCGGCAAAGGCGGTTGGCGCTGTGTAGATCATGAGCATCATGCTGTTTGTGTCGACGCTGTTTTTGCCATAAGCGGTCAGTTTCAGCCGCACCATCCCGTCTGTGATATCCTGCGTACTTGGCGTATAGATGGGGTTGAGGATGATGGGGTTGCTGAACATCCCGGTGCCGCTGGTTGTCCAGCGTGTCGAATCGTAACTGTCGGCCATGCCGTGAAGCTGGAAGTTGTTTCCGGCGCAGACATCGGCGTCACCTCCGGCGCTGGCGGTAGTTTTATACTGCGGCGGAAACACGATGAAATCGGTCCAGGCGGCGTCCAGTGCTACTGAAATCGAGGGATTCTTTTCGTAAACCCACTTGAAGGTGTGCGGTCCCTGCAATACAGGGAAGGCATAACGTGTAAAAGTCGTGTCGGTGGGGCCTGACCATAACCCGACCACTGCGTCATCGATGTAAAATTTGAGCACATCCCTGATCGCCTGGCTGGAAATACGGCGGTAAAAAGAGATGCTGTCGTCCAGGGAACAATTGTACTGGATGAAGAGCCCGGAGGATTCATTGTCGCTGATCACACCCGACCTTGACGCATAGTTGCCTTCGTATTTAATGACCGGGTCAATGGTCCACGGTCTGGCAGGATTGGTGAATTGCCAGGGAAACTTATTGAAATTACCGGTTTCCCAGTCTTCCACGATCAGGCCGATCTTTGCATTGAAAAATTTGTCTGTTACACGGTATTTGGAGGTGGCCACGTTGTGCAGTTGTGCGGCTGAACCGATGGCGGCACCGCTGTTTACTGTCACCGGGAACGAAGCGATCACTGTTTCCCCTGCGTGAAGGGTTCCAATGTTAAAGGTTGGCGTTCCGACAGATACATAGGAATTCATCGATGCCAGCTTGCTCACTACATTTTCTGCATTCCAGATGCCATTGTTTTTTGTGGTGATCAGGATGGTTGCTTCCTCGCCCGGGTCGAGGCGTCCGTTGAAGTTGCCACCCGGAGGAGGATCGCTGATGGACATGGAAACGATGCTGACATCGGGGGCATGGGCCGTGATCTGGAAAGCACTCCAGGTCACGCTGTCGTTCTGGTCGATCGCTTTGACGGTAAAAATGACCGGTTCATTGTTCGGGATGGAATCGTTGACTTTGAATTTAAATCCATTCGGGATGTATTTTTCCTGGTCAACGTCAAAATGGCCGTAATCCTGTATCGTATCGAGCATGGTGATGTAATGTTTGTCGCAGGAGAGATGCACAGATACGGCATTTGCCGCACCTGTACCGGTATTCTTCATCTTCAGCCCAAGAAGTTCCGTTTCGCCGTAATCCATCAGCCCGTTGCTGTTGCCATAGGTGGTGTCGTTCAGGATATCCCCGGTTAAGTTGATCGAGGCCTGAGGAATGAGGATGTCGATCGGGGAAACATAGGTGAGGCAGTGACCCGAACGGGTATCTGTCCAGCAGGGAAAAGTCTTGCCATTGTAAGCGGCAATGGCAAGGTAGTCTCCCATGTACTTGGAGGCCATCAAAGGGATTGCTGCCGGTGTAAAGGTGACATCACTCACTTTCAGGTCGGCGAAGGTGGCGCCGCCATCCGTTGAATAGGCCATCCATGCCTCGGCTTCGGTGGATGCACAGTTCCGGTTGTCATAGAAAACAACGCTCACATAGCCGTTTGCCTGGTCACAGGTGATCCAGGGTTGATAATGGTGTTTGCCTGTTGTCGAGTCGGAGTTGACAATTACCGGTGCCGACCAGGTGGCTCCTTTATCGGTCGATTTCATCAGGTAACAGGAGGTTCCTGTGCCGTTGTTGATGCCGGGATATCCGATGTTGGTCCACACAACATAAATTGTCCCGCGGTACGGGCTGTTGCTGATGTCAACGGCCATGGAAGGGAAGGAGTTGGTCCTCATGTTTTGAGGAACGCTTCCTGTGTTGCGAATCCCCTTGATGTTGTTGATGGCACGGATAGCTGTTCCCCAGGTGGAGCCGCCATCGAGAGATTTGTTAAAACCGATCGCTTTTTCATCGCTGGGCCAGCTGTCGTAAACCGCCCAGGCTGCGTAAACTTCGCCATCAGGGCCGCATTTGAAGTTGATCCCCTGGTTGTGGCTCCCGGCGTTGGTGGCTGAACTGATGTTGACCCCGGCTGACCAGCTTGTGCCGCTGGTGACCGAACGGGAGACGTAAATGTTGTTGCTCTGCATCCAGCCATCATACAAATATCCTTTGAACGGACTTGCCGGGCTGATATCGACCCAGAGGTGGTTTTTGTCAAGGAAGTTGGCAGAGCTGCCATTGGCAACCTTGCTGACTGTCCATGTGGCACCTTGGTTGTCGGAATACGAAACAGTCTGGCCGCTGGCGTTGTCAATGAAGCCGACAAAGAAACGGCCGTTCAGGTCGATAACTGCGGCAGGGTCTCCCGAGTTGGAACCGCCCGCCCCTTCAACGGACCCCGACCAGGATGCAGCGGCATCCAGTGTTTTGAGGGCATCGGCCCCTTTCACAGATCCGTTGCTTGGCTGGGGAGTGGAGTTGTTGGAATTCAGCAGAATCGTTTTGTCACTTGGGTTGATGACGATTGAATTTTCACTCTGTGTGGAGTTGGATGGTTCAATGGTAACCGGCACATCCGGTGAATCGATCACGGAGACACCCCGGAGAAGCACCTTGCTGCCGGTGTAACGGGCAGGAGGAACCGGTGCGTAAGGTTCAACAGGAACCAGTCCTGCCGCGGCACATTTTTGCCAGTAACCCATGTTGTCGATCCGGGTATCGACCTGGTAATTTGGAGGAAATGCATCTTTACCGTCCTGAGCAAAGAGTGTGGCTGAAGCCATTGCCAGGAGGATTCCTGTTAAAAGAAAGTAAACGATTTTTTTCATGGAAATAATATTGAGGGTGGAATTTTTACTGTAACAAAGATAATCATTTTTTTATGATAACCCCGGTTGTTGCGGCCGGAAATAATCAGATGATTTTTTTGCCCTGACTACCATCATCCCGGCACCGGGAATTATGCAGGGTATTTAGGTTCATTGCTTTGTGGTAAATACATACTGGAGTATATTGGCTCCCATCTGAAGTGCTTTCTGACGGGTCGCATCAGAATCACCATGCACAGCAGGGTCTTCCCAACCGTCGCCCAGGTCGCACTCATAGGTGTAAAAAACGATCAGCCGGCCTTCATAGATCAGTCCGAACCCCTGGGGTGGTTTTCCGTCGTGCTCATGGATCTTGGGTAACCCGTTTTGAAAATTGTATTTCTGATGATAGATCGCATGGTCAAAAGGGAGCTCGAGCAATTCCAGCTCAGGGAAAACCCGCTTCAGCTGGGGCCTGATATATTTGTCCATGCCGTAATTGTCGTCGATGTGCAGAAAACCTCCCCCGATAAGGTAATTCCTGAGGTTTTGTATCTCCTGGTCGGAAAATACCACATTGCCGTGGCCGGTCATGTGAATAAAGGGATAATTCATGAGTTCGGGACTCCCGACATCAACGGTGGCTATGTCTTCATTGATATTGGTCGAAAGGTTGCGGTTTGCAAACTTTACCAGGTTTGGAAGCGAAGTAGGGTTTGCATACCAGTCGCCGCCCCCCGAATATTTAAGCAGTCCGATCTGGAATGAAGGTGGCGAAAATGAAGTGGTGATCAGAAAGGCCGCGACGAAAGCAATGCCCGTCAGAAGCCTGTTTTTTTTAGTAACCATGGATAAAATAAAAGGATGAAACCGACTCACTGAGGCAACTTTTTGAATGGCCAAACTTAAGGATAAAAATTCAAACAGGGAGCAGAACTTTGATTTTTTCCGGTGACGGTATTTCGCACCAGAACCTGTACGGAAGCCGGGCATCCTCTCCGGCATAATCCACCCCGATCCGCGGGCCGGATTTGATCATGGCGGGGTTTATCTTTATGGCTGAATCTTCAATCCAGATGGCCGGTGCGGTATCATTCCCCGGTTTTGTTACCAGGTCAATGCCGCTGTCGGAATAATGGATGCCAAGGATTTTTGAGACTTTACCCGGACCTATCCCGAATTCTTTGCCAATCTTCACTTTTCCCGCCCGCTGCAGCATGGTTGCAGTTCCTTCGGCAGGGATGATGCCGCGGATCAGCACCGCATGGGGTATTTCCTCCCTGTTGGTGACGATGTTAAACAGGGAATGGATGCCATAGCACAGGTAAATGTATGCAGTGCCTCCTCTGGAATACATGATGGAGGTACGTTCGGTGCGCCGGCCGCCATAAGCATGGGATGCCTTGTCGGTTATACCTGCGTAGGCTTCTGTTTCACAGATAAGGCCTGAAGTGATGATTCCGTCCATCCTGGTGAAAATCTGCCTGCCCAGCAGGTCGCGGGCGATCTGAACCACGTCGGCGCGGGTGTAGAAGGAGCGGGGGAGCATTACGATTGACGATTTACGATTTACGATTTACGATTTACGATTTACGATTGACGATTTACGATTTTAGGGTTTTCCGGGGAAGTTTTCCACGAATTTGATTTTCAGATCGGGGAAATCGGTCACGAACTTGATTTTGAAGTCGGGGAAGTTGTCGACAAAGGTCCATTTTCCGCATTGATCCGGGAAATTTTCAACAACCTGCACTTTTAGATCAGGAAAGTTTTCGACGATTTTTACCTTCAAATCGGGGAAGTCGGTCACAACCTTTACCCTTCCGTAGAGTTTGAAACCTTTACACTGGCAATTTTTGTCAACAGGCTTTTCCTGCAGTGCAGGCAGGAGCATGATAAAGACTAAAACAAGCGGGGAGATCATCGGGATCATTTTTTTTGTTTTAAACAGTCAAAGCATACATAAGGAACGGAAATGGAAAGTTCGCCCTTGTCGGAGGCAACCTGGTTGAGGCGTTGTTCAATGGTGTTGAAAACCGGGCCGGTCATTTCTGCAGGCAATATTGCCTTCCAGGGTCCCATGAAGGCCTGCCGGATGAAAGGGTGGTTGAGAAACGCAGATCCGTCGCTGTATTTCAGTTTAAATCCATCCACGTTGATCGTATGGATGGCGAAACCGCTGGCCAGGATCATCTCTTTCAGGTATTCCACCGGTTTGCGTTTCTCAATGATATGTTCATGCATTCGGGCAATTTCATCATTCAGGTCAAGTTCCCGGAGCGTCTCTTCGAAAACATCGTAAAACTCGATCATGGTATGAGGCAGGTTCATGGTGAGTACCAACTGGGCATCTTCATCAGCAACACGGTAACATTCGGCAAGTGCAGCAGCCTGATCCGTTACATTGTTCAGCCCGTTATTTGAAACGATAAGCCCGAAATATTCATCCGGAAAAGGGATCTCCTCCGCGACTCCCCTGACGATTTTGGCAAATTCAATTCCCCTGAGCTCCTTTTTTGCCGTGATCATCCGGATGGAATCCTCCGATGGGTCAAGGCCGTAAACCATGCAGCTCCTGCCCATTCGCCCAGCCAGTTCCAGCATCGGGAAACCACTGCCGCTGCCAATGTCAAGAACATTGATGTGCGTTCTCATCCTGATTGTGTCCAGCAAAGTCAGCCCGAAAGGAGCCGACCATAGCGGCAGATCATCGTAACTCATCATTTGTATTTGTATTTTGTCATTTGTCATTTGTCAATTGACAATTGTCATTTGTCTACCCACCTGAACTTCCTCTCCCCATCCACGCTGATCTTCTCATTGTCCACCAGCCATTGAATAGCCCGTATCACCTTGTCTTCGTTCACCGGGTCAGCTGCGTTGGTCAGCTCCTCCAGGGAATACGACCTGGCTTTCAGCAAGGGTTTAATCAGGTCGACAATGTTGTCGAATTCCATTTCGTTCAGGCTGAGTTTGTTGCGTTCGATGCACACATCGCATTTGCCGCATCGTTTTGTGTTGCATTCCCCGAAATAGGCCAGCAGCGCCTGGCTGCGGCATTTGTTGGTGGACCCGGCGTACCCGATAATGTTTTCAAGTCTTTGTTCCGCATCATGCCGCCGGTCCTTGTAATTTTCAGGAGAAATCGTCAGGTCGCGGGTATCGAGTCTTTCCTGCATGTATATGACCTGTGGTTTATCGGTTTGAGGAAGATAATCAAGGATCTGCAGTTTCGCGAGGTGCACCAGGTTGCTTACCGTCTTTTCAAGGCTGAGGTTGCTTCTGCGGGCAAGTTCAGATTCATGGAAGATGATGAAATCGGAGAGGATTCCACTGTACGATCTCAGCATGGTTTTGATGAAGTGGTCAAAAGCTTCATGCTCCACCTGGAAACGGTAAAGTTCCTCTTTCTTCGCCTTGATGAATACTTTCGACGGATGATGAATCCCTTCGGTGAGCATGACAAATCCCTCTTTTTCAAGAAATTTGAGACAGTTGAAAACGATGACCGGCTGAAATTGGTATTGTTCGGCAAATGCGGCAAGGTCGAAATCGAATGGCAGGTCTTTGCCCATGCCAACGGGCAACTGGAAATAATTCCCAAGGGCCTGGTAAACATCACGTATGGTCTTCAATTCGGGGTAGGAGAGCACCAGGTTGTGGCGTGAGTCGAGCACATCAGCGGTTTCGTAGAGCAATACAGCATAAGCTCTCTTTTCGTCCCGGCCGGCGCGGCCCGCTTCCTGGAAATAGGCTTCGAGGCTGTCGGGCAGATCGAGGTGGACCACCACCCGTACATTGGGCTTGTCAATGCCCATGCCAAATGCATTGGTTGAAACAATGATCCGTTTCTCTTCATTGATCCAGGCTGATTGCCGCCTGTCGCGGGTGGCGGGGTCAAGACCGGCATGATAAAAGTCGGCACTGATATTGTTTTTCTGAAGGTATTCCGCGATTTCCTTGGTATGACGACGGTTGCGCACATACACGATACCGGTGCCCTTTACCTTGCTGACGATCTTAACCAGCCTCTTCAATTTGTCCTCCTCCTTCAGTACCAGGTAGGTTAGGTTCTTGCGCTCAAAACTTTTCTGAAAAACAAGCTCCTTTCTGAATTCCAGCCTTCGCTGAATATCTTTGACAACATTCGGGGTTGCTGTTGCAGTAAGAGCCAGCACAGGAGTGTCGGGAATCAGGTGCCTGATGCCGGCGATCTGCAGGTAGGGCGGCCGGAAATCATACCCCCATTGAGAAACACAATGTGCCTCATCAACCGCCAGCAGGTTGACTTTCATTCGTTTAAGCGCTTCGCGCATCTTGTCGGTGGTGAGCCGTTCGGGTGAGACATAGAGGAGCTTGGTTTTCCCGTAACAGCAATTGTCGAGAACGATCCTGATCTCGTCGGGATGCATGCCCGAATGAATGGCAGCGGCAGGAATGCCCCGCTTTTTCAGATTGTCCACCTGGTCTTTCATCAGCGCAATGAGCGGGGAAACAACCAGGCAAATGCCCTCCCTCGCCAGCGCCGGCACCTGGAAACACAATGATTTCCCTCCCCCGGTTGGCAGCAGGGCGAGTGTATCCTTGCCATCAAGCACCGACTGGATAATCTCCTCCTGCAATGGGCGGAATGAGGAGAAACCCCAGTGTTTCAGGAGGAGTTGATGGAGAGTCACAATAATTTACGATTTACGATTTACGATTTACGATTTACAATTTACGATTTTTTTATTAACAAACGTAGTACTTTTTATTGGATTGGTGGATTAAGTATCAAAAAACATGAACAAGGAAATGTTAAAACATCGAATGAAACTCTTTGTCTTAAGGGTCATCCGGATGGTCGAGATGTTGCCGGAAACCAAAACATCAAAGGTGATAGGAAACCAGCTACTCAGATCGGCAACTTCAATATGCGCCAATTATTCAGCTTGTTGCAGTGCAAAATCAACAAGAGATTTCATAAACAAGCTTAAAATAGTTGAAGAAGAGGCTGACGAAACGATTTTATGGCTGGAACTACTGGAAGAAGCCGGAATCTTTAGCCCCCAAAAATTAAGTCCTCTGAAATTGGAAGCAAATGAGATCCTGTCAATTATTGTTGCAAGTATCAAAACAGTAAAAAAACACAATGCCAACAATCCCAAAATCGTAAATCGTAAATCGTAAATCGTAAATCGTAAATCGTAAATCCGCTAGCTCCTCACTCTCCACACCGAATCCAGCACGGTTCCATCCACCCATTTCACCACAGCTACCACTTCGTCGGTGAATTTCGGCTTGGCCGGGATGCCGCAGATTTTCTCCCCTTCGGCTTTGAGTTCTTCAATGGTTTTGATCGGGAGGGATGAGTTCTTCATTTTCTCGATCAGGTCGGTGCGCAGAGGGTTGATGGCAATGCCGCGTTCGGTGACGATCACGTCGATCAGTTCGCCCGGGCCGCAGATGGTGGTTACCTGATCGCGGATAACCGGCATGCGGTCGCGGAAGAGGGGAATGGGCAGGATCACGCATTTACCGAACAGGGTGTTTTGCCATCCGCCGATTCCATGTAAAAGATAACCGTCGGAATGGGTCACAACATTGGCGTTGAAATTCACATCCACCTCGGTAGCGCCAAGAATCACGATGTCCACCATGGAGGAGAAGTTGCCCTTTCCGTGGTAGTTGTAACTTGTGAACGGGCTTGTCCAGGTATGGTGAGGGTTTTCACGCATGGAGCGCACCCCCTGCAGGTCGAATGTCTGGCCGTCGAGAATGTATTCCACGAGTCCCTCCTCCAGCATCTGTACGAGGTATTTGTTGCTACCGCCCCTTGCAAACCGTGCTTTCCACTTCCGTTCACGCAGGATCTCCGAGAAATAGATCCCGATAGAGAGCGCAGTACCGCCGGCCCCGGCCTGGAAAGAGAAACCATCGTAAATCAGCCCGGCCTCATCGCAGAATTTCGCAGACCATTCGGCCAGGAGCAACCGGTCGGGGCTTTTCGTGATCTCGGTAGTGCCGCTGACGATCTTTTCAGGGATCCCGATCTGGTCCATCACCACCACGTAATCCACGTAATTACCATTGATCTGCCAGGGCAGGCAGGGAAAAGGAACGAGGTTGTCCGTTACTACGATCACCCTGTCGGCATATTGGGAATCGGCCAGGGCGAAACCGAGCGGACCGCAGGCCGCAGGACCGTTCACACCGTTTGCATCGCCAAAGGAATCGGCTGTAGGTGCGGCGATCACGGCGATATCAATATGTACCTCACCGTCCTGCACAGCCTGGTAACGGCCTCCATGCGAACGCAAGACACCCAGGCCTTTCATCTTTCCTTCGGAAGTGAACCTGCCCAGGGCGCCATTCATGCTGCCTTCGATTCGGTTGATCGTCCCGTCTTCGAGGTATTTTGTCATGGGTTCATGACATGGGAACGAGGCAGAGGGATACCATACGAGGTCTTTAATACCCAGTTCATTGGCGATATCAAAGATCCGGGTGGCCACCAGGTCTCCGTTGCGGAAATGATGATGTGTTGAAATTGTGATGCCATCGCGCAAACCGGCCTTTAAGAGGGCTTCCTTCAGGTCTGTAACGACTTTATTCCCATCGGCGGGATAGTCTGCACAGGTGGCTATTTTCGGGGCGGCCCGGAAGCCTTCGGGTTTGTATTTTCCAACGCCCATATATGGAATGGCAGGTTTCCCGTTGATTATAGTGGGCACGATTCGTCCGGCTGCGTTGGTAACGAGTTTGTCAAATTTGTTCATACGATTCCCTCCAGTTTTCATCAAGTTTGTTCATTTTCAGTGCGAGATTGATCGTGTTAAGTGCTCTTTTCACAACAGGGGGATCGATCATTTTGGTGCCGAGGGCCACCACGCCGAGTCCCTGCTCCTGGGCCTTGTAAAAAGCGAAAACGATCTTCCTGGCTTTTTCTATTTCATCGGGAGCAGGCGCAAATGTTTCATGGATCACCACGATCTGCCGTGGATGGATGCACCCCATGCCGTCGAACCCGAGGGCTTTTGAACGCAGTACATTCTGGCGCAACCCTTCCATGTCGCCCACATCGGAGAATACCGAATCAATGGGCTGAATTCCTGCGGCACGCGCGGCATTGACTATCATGCTGCGGGCAAAGAAAGATTCTGTGCCCTCCGGCGTGCGTTTAGTACCCAGGTCGGCAGTATAATCTTCGAGACCGATGGCAAGGGCTACGATGTTTCCGGAACAACTGGCAATGGGGTAAGCATTAATAACACCCAGGGCGCTTTCGATGATCGGCATGATCCACACGGGGTTTGACTGGTTGTGTTTCTGCTGGATTTTCCTGATCCGGTCATTGACAGCCTGCAGCTGTTCAGGTTTCTCGCATTTGGGAAGCAGGACCAGGTTGACATTATAAGGAATGATGTACTCCAGGTCTTCGATGCCGCGTTCTCCCTGGTTGATGCGGACCATCCGTTCGGCACCATAAAAATCGAGGCCGCACAGGGCATTCCGTACAAGGAACCTGGCCTCATCTTTTTTATCCGGTGCAACGGCGTCTTCGAGATCGAGGATGATGCCATCGGGCTTGTGGATGCCTGCGTTGATCATCAGTCCGGGTGAATTTCCCGGAAGATAGAGCCGTGAAAAGCGGTTCCTGTCCTTTGCAGTGGTATACCTGTTCTCTTCGAGCATGGCCGGCAGCCAGTTCCTTTCGCCGGGGATGAGTTTTTTAATGGCGGCTTCAAGGCGTGCGGCAAGCACCAATGATAAGGAACCGGAATCTTCAAGGGTAATCCTGGCATTTTTTATCCCGAAGAAATTCAGGATTTCAAGGGTCTCTTTCCGGATCGTGTCGCCGTACATCACGGCCACCTTGGAGGTTACCTGCAGTTGAATTCCTCCCTGGTCGGTAAGTTCGAGGGTAACGGAACAGTCGGAGCGAACCCCTTTGCCTTTGTTACCTGTTGTAGCAATTGCTCCCATGATGGTAGTTATTTGTTGTTGTCAGATGAACGGCCAAAATTAGAAAAATTTCAGGTAGGTCATTCAAATTACTAATTTAGCTTTCTGAAATTTAGCCATGAGATTCTATTCACTCGATGTTGAGACAGCCAATTACGATTTATCCAGCATCTGCCAGATCGGGATCGGCCTTTTTGAAAACGGGGAACTGGCCGGTACGTGGGAATCACTCATCGATCCGGGGAGCTCATTTCACTGGAGCAACATACGTGTCCACGGGATTACCGGGGCGAGGGTCCGGGGTGCACCTTCATTCAGAGAAGTCTACCCGGTTCTTAGAAAACTTCTCTCCGAAAATATCGTAGTGCATCATACCTCGTTTGATTTTCATGCTTTCAGCAAGGCATACGACCGCTTTAACCTCAGGCCGATTGACATCCGTTGGCTTGACTCATCCAGGATTGTACGCCACACCTGGCAACAGTTTTCAAAAAGCGGGTACAACCTCGCAAATGTTGCAAACCACCTGGGCATTGAATTCCGGCACCACGATGCGCTGGAGGATTCCGTAGCTGCCGGCAAGATCGTCGTTGAGGCCTGCAGGCTCTCCAACCGGCAGGTTGATGAATGGCTGGGGATTTTTAAAACTAATTCGAAATAATCGGCCGATTGCCTTAATTTTGCACTCTTTTTAAGAATAGTCGTCTATGCGGAGAAATTCAGGCAGGAAATCAAAATCAGGTTCCGGGACTAAATCCGGACGCAGGAGAAATTCTGGTTCGGGTAAAGGGAGGAGGTGGTTTCAGGGAAATATCCTTGCGGTGATGTTGCTGAAACTCCTCCTGGTGCTGGTGCTTTTTTTCCTGTCGCGCATCCTTTTTTATCTCTTCAACCTTGGATATTTTGCCAATCTCGACCTGGCGGATGCGCTGCGGCTCTTTGTAATCGGCATCCGTTTCGACCTTTCAGCAGTCCTGATCGTCAATGCTCCTTTTATCGTAATGAATACCGTACCTTTTAAATTCAGGTTCAACCGGATTTACCAGGGTATCGCCAACGGTTTTTTTTACCTGCTCAATTCTTTCGCCCTGATGACCAACTTCGGCGATACCATTTACTTCAGGTTTACACTCAAACGGTTAACCGCCGATATCTTTTCCTACGTGGGTGTCGGAGGCGATTTTGACAAACTGATTCCACAGTTTTTGCGCGATTTCTGGTACATTGCCCTGATATGGATGTTGTTCGTAGCCATACTCGTTTATGTTGGGACGCGGTTTTCTGCAGTATCGTCAGGGACGAAGAAAAAGGGATTCGATGTTAAATTTTTTGCCATCAACATTGTCCTTTTTGCCGTGATCACGGTACTTTCAGTCATAGGCATCCGGGGTGGATTGCAATTGCGTCCCATCGGACTCGTAACTGCAGGGAATTATACTTCTGCCAAAAACCTGCCGTTGCTGTTGAATACACCCTTCTCGATTGCCCGGACAATCAATAAGGAGACGCTGAAGACCATAAAATTGTACAGGAAGGAGACCGATCTGGCCAAAATCTACACCCCGGTACACCAGGGCAAATCAACGGGGTTTAAAAATTACAACGTCATGATCATCATCCTCGAGAGCATGTCGCGGGAGCACATTGGCTCGCTGAATCATTCGCTGGAGAATGGACGATACCAGGGGTTTACGCCATTCCTCGATTCGCTGATGAAGCATGGGATGTACTTTGATGCCTTTGCCAACGGAAAGACCTCCATCCAGGGAATTCCGGCAGTCCTCTCGGGGATCCCGTCGCTGATGAACGAATCGTTTATCCAGTCGCCCTATGCCACCGGGAAATTCACGAGTATCGCAGGTTTGCTCAAACCCAAGGGATATACTACTGCATTTTTCCACGGGGGAACGAACGGGACGATGGGTTTTGATTCCTATACCAGGCTGGTCGGCTTTGAACATTATTACGGCCGCAATGAATACAACAACGAAAAGGATTACGACGGGAAATGGGGCATCCGCGACGAGGAGTTTTTTCAATATTCCGCCAGGACCATCAATGGATTCAGGCAACCTTTTTTTGCTGCCTTCTTTTCACTTTCATCCCATCATCCGTATCATGTTCCCGCGAAGTATGTCAATGTTTTTCGCACAGGGAGACTGCCCATCCAGCAGAGTATTATGTACGCGGATTATTCGCTGGGTGAATTTTTCCATACGGCTAAGCATATGCCCTGGTATAAAAACACCCTTTTTGTCATCACTGCCGATCATACCTCCGAAGGCTATTACCCTTATTACCAGAGCGACGTTGGCCAGTTTGCCGTTCCTTTGCTGTTCTTCAAACCGGGAAGCGACCTGCAGGGCAGGCCTGAAACAGTTGCCCAGCAGACCGATGTGATGCCCACTGTACTGAATTACCTTGGCTATGATAAAAACTACCTTGCATTCGGCACCGACCTGTTTGATACGATCTCCGGAACTGCCCGATTTTCAATTCATTACATCAGTGGGTTTTATGGATTGATGAAGGATGGCTACTATCTTGAATTCAACGGAACAAAAAGCACTGCCTTATATAATCTCGCGAAAGATTATCTGCAAACCAACAACCTCCTTGGAAAGGAAAATGAAGTGCAGGGCAGGATGGAACTTTTTATAAATGCCTATATCCAGCAATATAACAACCGGTTGATTGAAAACAGGCTTTCGGTTGACGATTAACAATTTACGATTTACGATTTACGATTTACGATTTTTGATTTTTCAACAATGACTCCTCTTAAACCACGGAAACGAATTCTTTTTATCGTGAATCCCATTTCAGGGATCGGGAAGCAGAAGGGCATTGAACAATTGATAGCGGACCGGCTCGATAAATCCCGTTTTGTTTCGTCGGTCGTCTATACGAATTCAGCAGGGCATGCTGCGGTAATCAGCCACGATGCGGCAAAAGACGGGGTGGATATCGTTGCCGCCGTGGGGGGTGACGGAACGGTGAATGAAGCGGCCTCGGGGCTTGTTGGCACGGCGACTGCGCTGGCCATTGTCCCGGCCGGTTCGGGAAACGGACTTGCCCGCCACCTGAAAATACCCATGAACCTTAAACGTGCCATCGGGGTCATCAACAAAGAAAATATCCTGAAAATAGATACGGCTACCATCAACGACCAGCTGTTTGTAAACGTTGCAGGGGTTGGGTTTGATGCCTCGGTAGCAAAAAAATTCGCCACAGCTGGCAAACGGGGGTTTTCCACCTACCTGAGAATCACGGCCTCCTCCTATAAACATTACCAGCCAAAGCAATACACCCTGGTGATCGACGGGAAGGTTTACAAGCGCCGTGCATTGCTGATCAGTTTTGCAAATTCAAGCCAGTTTGGGAACAACACCTCCATCGACCCTGATGCAAGCATCAACGATGGATATATCGACGTTTGCATTGTCGGGAAAATGCCCTTCTGGAAAACGTTTTTTTTAGGACCCCTGCTATTCCTGAAAAAATTTGATCAGACCCGGTATATCGAAATTATCCGTGCCAAGGAGGTTATCCTGAAAAGAAAAAAAGGTAAAAGCATACACCTCGATGGTGATCCCAGGACAATGGGAAAGGAACTTAATATGAAAATCAACCCGTTGTCCCTCAATGTCCTTGTCCCTTAAATCAAAAATCGTAAATCGTAAATGGTATGCACGACATTACCACCCGCAGCCTTAACACCGGATTTAAAGCGACCCTCACTGATTTGGGTTTTTCCGACACCTTTGCCGGATATCTCGCAGATTTTTCATCGCTTATCATCATCCTGGTCACCTCGGTCATCGTTTACTACATCGCAAGGTTCATCATCAACAAATTCCTGAAACGACTGGTCGAGAAATCGAGCAGCAAATGGGATGATCATTTATATGAACAAAAGGTCTTTACCCGGCTGGCGATGCTGCTTCCTGCCCTGGTACTCAAGGTTTCCCTGGCACCCAGCATTTCGAAATATCCCGAAGCCATCAAGTTCATCGAACTGGTGCTTCACGTTTACATGACCTTTATCGTAATGCGGGTAGTCGCATCGTTTCTGAATGCCGTTTATCACATATACGGGGACCTGGATGTGTCAGATTCCAAACCGATCAAAGGATATGTTCAAATCGCCAAAATCATTACCTACCTGGTTGGCGGGATTGCCATGATCTCCCTGCTCATCGGGAAATCACCTCTCACTTTGCTGGCCGGCCTGGGTGCCATGTCGGCAGTGGTGATGTTGATTTTCAAGGACAGCATCCTTGGATTTGTGGCAGGGGTGCAGCTTTCGAGCAACAAGATGTTGCACATAGGCGACTGGATCACGATGCCGAAATACAATACCGACGGAACGGTGATCGATGTTTCACTTGTTACCGTCAAGGTGAGGAACTTTGACAATTCCGTAAGTTGTATCCCGACTTACACGCTCGTATCCGATTCCTTCCAGAACTGGCGCAGCATGGGAGAAGCAGGTGGGCGCCGCATGAAACGTTCCGTATTGATTGATGTCGGAACAATCCGTTTTGTGGATGAGACCATGATGGAAAATCTGAGAGCGAAGAAAATCTTCCCCGAAGATCAAAGCATAGTTGTTGATTATACGACAAACCTCGGGCTTTTCAGGATTTACATCCTGGGTTACCTGAAGAAAATTCCCAACCTGAACCAGGATGCCTCCCTGATGGTGCGTACCCTGCAGCATACGGAAAACGGTTTACCGCTTGAAATGTATGCGTTTTATATCCCGCCGAACTGGTCTGAATTTGAAGACTTCCAGGCCAGGCTGGTTGAACACATCCTTTCGGTATTACCCGAATTCGGTTTGAAGGCATTCCAGCGGCCCTCGGGAAGGGATGTCCAGTTGTCGAGCGTGCTTCCGGAATAATTCAATGCAAACAATGCAAACAATGTAAACAATTTTTACAATGCAAACAATGCAGACAATGAAGACATTGAAGGGAAATGTTGTCTGTACCTGGGTTTTTAAGTTCCATGTTTTTTTTTAATTTTGCATCCGAAATTTAAAATTATTCAGTTATCCTGGTATACTTACTCTAAGCACAATAAATCGTAAATCGTAAATCGTAAATCGTAAATCCAAAATCCCCTTATGTCCTTTAACCTTCGCAACCGCAACTTTCTGAAACTGCTGGATTTCACTCCACAGGAAATAAAGTTTTTACTTGATCTTTCCATGGATCTTAAAAAGGCCAAATATGCCGGCACTGAACAACCCCGTTTGAAAGGGAAAAATATCGCCTTGATTTTTGAAAAGGCATCTACCCGCACCCGTTGCGCTTTTGAGGTGGCTGCCCTTGACCAGGGAGCCCGAGTGACCTATCTTGGACCGGAAGGGTCGCATATCGGGAAGAAGGAGACCATGAAAGACACAGCCCGGGTGCTGGGACGGATGTACGATGGCATCGAATACCGTGGTTTCGGCCAATCCATCGTTGAGGAACTGGGCAAATATGCCGGTGTGCCCGTATGGAACGGGTTGACAAATGAATTTCATCCAACCCAGATCCTGGCCGATTTTCTCACCATGATCGAACATTCCGACAAGCCTTTGAACCAGGTTGCTTTTGTTTATTGCGGCGATGCCCGTAACAATATGGGAAATTCCCTGATGGTAGGGGCCTCGAAAATGGGTATGGATTTCCGTGCCTGTGCGCCGAAAAAGTACTGGCCGGAACAGGAGCTGGTAGATACTTGTCGTGAAATCGCGAAGGAGACCGGCGCGAAGATCACGCTCACTGAAAGTGTTGAAGAAGGATTGAAGGGAGTCGATTTTGTTTATACGGATGTATGGCTCTCCATGGGAGAAGCCAAGGAGTTATGGGATGAGCGGATCAGGGAGATGCTCCCTTACCAGGTCAATCCCATAATGATGGCAATGAGTGGCAACCCGAAGGTCAAATTCATGCATTGTCTGCCTGCATTCCACAACAAGGATACGGAAGTAGGCATGGATATCTTCAAAAAATACGGACTGAATGGGCTTGAAGTGACCGAAGCGGTTTTTGAATCTCCGGCTTCCATCGTCTTTGACGAGGCCGAAAATCGGCTTCATACCATCAAAGCAGTGATGGTTGCCACTTTAGGAGCTTAAAAGGGAAGCACTCTTCCATTTTCACACAAAAGCGTGCGGGCCGGGTATTTGTCGAAAAACGTGTAATTATGCGTCGCCATTACCACGGCCCGTCCTGTTTTTGAAATGTCCATCAGCAGACTGATAATGCCTTCGGAGCTCTCCGGGTCAAGGTTGCCGGTAGGTTCATCTGCAAGGATCACTTCAGGATCGTTTACAAGGGCTCGTGCAATGGCTACCCGCTGCTGTTCACCTCCGGAAAGCTGGTGGGGCATTTTTGTCCCTTTATTGCCAAGGTTTACCTTGGCAAGCACTTCAAGCAACCGTTTCCGCATCTCCCGTTTATCCTTCCAGCCGGTGGCACGCATCACAAATAAAAGGTTTTCATTGACCGAACGATCCATTAATAACTGAAAATCCTGGAATACAATTCCCAGTTTACGGCGCAGGAAAGGGATATCCTTTCTCCTCAGGCTTTTCATGTCAAACCCGGCAACCATTGCGGAGCCTGTCTGAACAGGCAACTCTGCGTAAATGGTTTTCAGCAGGCTGCTTTTCCCGCTTCCCGTTTTCCCGATCAGGTAAAGAAACTCACCTTTGCTGATAAGCAATGTCACATTGGCCAGGATGAGGTTCTCATGCTGATAAACAGATATTTTGTCAAGTTCGATAATTCGGTCGCCTGTCATTTCGGTTGGTTCGGTTTCAACAAATTTACTGATTGTTCGTGATATATTCCTATAATTCCAGTTTTTGAATTTTTCCATACGCCAGCCCGCCGATGATGTTCAGGATCTCATCCTTTTTGTCAAGCAGGTTGCATCGGGCCAGTGCGGTTTGTGGATTGGTGATTTTGAAATAGGCAATGAGGGCAAAATTCTCATCCCTGATCTGCACAAAATCCGGAATTTTACCGATGCCCTTTGTCTTCAGGATATACATTCTTCATTAATTTTTCATTGCTTACCTTGTTTTCATTTTGTTTTTTCCGGTAAAAGAACCCCTTCGATTTTGCGGCAGTCAGGTTCGTCTTTCAGGGAGACAAAATCAATGGCGAGATCGTCTGCATAAAGTTTATACAATGCCGACGGATTGAAAAAGTAAATCTTCACCACCCCGTCTGCAGGCATTTCCCGGGGCACATAAAACGCGGCTTCAACCGGGGTCCATTTGTCCACCGGAACAAATTTGTCAAGGATGAACTGGTTGTAACTGAGACTTCTTCCATGCGATTGGAAATCAACAACGAGGGTCGCCTCGGTCGTCTCCCTTGGGGAAAGCACCCAGCCCCTGACCTGGATCAGGCGATTTTCTGTGCTGAAAAGCGGCTTCAGGGTGTCTTCCAGCCCAACGCTGTAGGGACTCTTCCGATCGGCTTTTGATGACCAGTGCCCCTGGTGAAAAACCGTGTCGTTGCGTGTTCCGGAGTTCATCCACGGAGTGCCCCGGCCGGCCTCCATGTCGTTTATAAACGATTTTTTGCCGGCAATGCCATCAGCGGGAATATACACCCTGGCTTTTTGGGTAAGGCTGAAGAAAGAGCCCCTGTAAATGGCCCCGGTGATGTTAAATGGGGGGAATATCCACGTTGCATGCTGGTAAAATTGCAGCAGGTTCAGCGAAACAAGCAGGATAAGGATGGCAGAAAGCAACCGTTTCATCTTCCTGGTCCTGAAATAGCTGAAGAGGAAGAGCAGTAAAAGCGCAACGGCAACATAGATGTCGATGAAAACCCGTTGCCCGCATTTTGAAGCATAATACCAAACCCACCAGCAGGAGGCAGTATATACAAACAATAGCAGAAAGCCGGCCAGCCAGTAAAACCTGTACCTGTTCTGCCTGTAAAGCGCGGCAAACCCAAAGATGGAAACGAGTGCCACGGGTGTGTAAAGGAACCAACCCCGGTTAAAACTGAAAAGAATATTCATCACATGGGGTTGGATAAAATTCAATTTTTCCTCCCCGTAGGTATATACAAATGGTTTTCCGGTCTGGAGGTACCATAATATGACTGGAACAGCCAACAGGATCATGGATTCGATCACCCCGCGGATCAGCGCTTTCTTGTCGGATGTGACTTTTCTGAACGTTTCTGCAAGGACATCCCTGTTCCCGGCAATAAACGGAACCAGCAGAAGGACCAACAGGTTGGTGGGCCTGATGAGAAAGATCAGGGTGATCAGCAGCAGGGATCTGACGAACAATTTCGGTTGGTATGCGTGGAATAATTTCCATGTAGTGAATGCAAACCCGGTGATCAACGCAAAGGAATAGACATGGGTCATGGAGGGTTCGACCACCGTGAAAAAAACCAGGTTTGTACCAAGAGTGATGGTCAGGGTTAAAAATGCGGCCGTGCGGTCGTCCGATCCAAACTTTTTCAGCAGTTTCTGCAGCCATCGGGCGCCCAGCCACAGAAACAGCAGGGCCGACAGGGCAATGGAATATTGGTAGGGGAGGGAGTAACCATCCATTGGGAATAATTCAAGCCAGGCCAGAATATGTCCGAAAAGGAAAAACGGCAGCCATACGATCGCCATCCCCGGGAAATATTTATTTACCTTCCGGCCATTTGCATCATTTCTGAATTCCTTGAATACAGAACGGTTGGCGGGGTAATACTGCGCTTCATACTGTTCAACGAACCTGAATTGAAAATCATGGTAAATGAAAATTGCCGGCAGGTAGGCATAGTATCCTTTTCCGTCGCTGTTGATCACCCGGTCCCATTCGCGTTCCGGGGATTTAAACCCCAGGAAAATCAAAACATAGACCAGCAAAATGATCTCCGGTGTGTATTTGTAAAGATATTTCATCCGCCCTGACTATTTCAGATTGCGTTGGCGCAACGCCTCAAAGAGAACGACCCCGGTAGCCACCGAAACATTGAGCGATTCGATTTCTCCGACAAGCGGTATCCGGATCACTTCATCGGTAAGTTTCAGGTACTCTTCCGAGATTCCTTCCCCCTCAGAACCCATGATGAGTGCCATCGGGCGGTTAAAGTCAATGGCAGTATATTCCTGGTTCGATTTTTCGGTAGCCGCCAGGATGGTCAGTCCGCTGTTTTTCAGGAACTGGATGGTCTCCTTTAAATTTTGTGCCCTGACAACCGGGAGTTTGTAAAGGGCCCCGGCTGAAGTCTTGATGGCGTCGGAATTGATCTGTGCCGAGCCCCTTGCAGGGATGATGAGGCCGTCAACCCCTGCACACTCTGCAGTTCGTGCAATGGAACCGACGTTGCGCACATCGGTCACCCGGTCGAGGATGACGAACAGCGGTATTTTGCCCTGCTCAAAGGCAAACGGGACGAGATCCTCGATGAGCTGGTAGGTGATTTCCGACACATACGAGATCACCCCCTGGTGATTCTGGCGCGACAACCGGTTGAGTTTTTCAATCGGGACAAACTGGTATGGAATCTCCAGCTCCTTGATGAGGTTGAACATTTCGTGAAAGCCATCACCTCTCAAACCGTTCTGAAGAAAAATCTTCTCAAGTTCTTTCCCGGCCTTGATGGCTTCAATCGTTGGCCTTATGCCATAAATATAAGTCTCCTTCTTCATTTCTCATTCTCCATTATTCATTATTCAATATTCGTTATTCATTATTCGTCTCCCCCCTCTTCCCCCGCCTTCTCCAGCAACGACTTTGGAATCTCTTTCCCCGCCTTGGCTCCCAATAACCTGATCGCCTCCACACGCCTGATCAGGTTGCCTTTTCCGGTGGATATTTTATTCATGGATGCGTCGTAGGCCTTGCGTGTGGCATCAATTTTAGTACCGATGTCCTGCAGGTCTTCCAGAAACCCGGTGAATTTATCGTACAATTCTCCGCTCTGGCGGGCAATCTCCATGGCGTTTTTATTCTGGTATTCAACCCGCCACAGATTGGCGATCATACGCAGGGCTGCGATCAGGTTGGTCGGGCTGATGAGCAAAATGCGACGATCGTATGCCCAGTTCCATAGGTTTGGGTCGTATTGCATCGCAAGCATGTAAGCAGGTTCGATGGGCATGAAGAGCATCACGAAATCGAGGCTTTTCAAAGTATAGATATCCTGGTAGTTCTTGCTGCTAAGGTCGGTAATGTGGTTTTTAACCGAAACAAGATGGTCGCGCGCAGCCATATCCTGCTCTTCTTTTGTTTCAGCGGAGGAATAACGTTCATAGGCAATCAGTGACACCTTGGAATCGATAACCACATTGCGCTCGCCGGGGTAGGCAACAATTACATCAGGTTGCAACCGCTTACCGTGTTCGTTGGTATGTGACTGCTGAATAAAAAATTCACGGTCAAGGGTCAGTCCTGACTTTTCCAGGATGCTCTCCAGGATGATCTCCCCCCAGTTGCCGCGGGTTTTTGCCTGTCCTTTCAAGGCATTGGTGAGATTGGTGGCCTCTTTGCTGATCTGCTGGTTGAGGTCGGTAAGGTTCTTGATCTCCCGTTCAAGAGAGAACCGTTGCTTTGACTCCTTATCGTAAGTCTCCTCCACCTTCTTCTCAAAATCCCGGATCTTTTCACCCAATGGTTTCAGGATTTCATCGAGTTTGATTTTATTCTGTTCAGTGAATTTCTGCGTTTTTTCTTCCAGGATTTCATTGGCCAGGTTTTTAAATTCTATCCTGAATTTATCCTGCAGCTTTTCAAGGTCGGCTTTCTGCTCATCCAGTTTTTTTTGCAGATTGTTGTATTCCGTGATGCTGGCAGTAAGTTTGTTATTCAGACCGATGATGGAGGTGTCTTTGTCATTGAGTTGAAGGACATGCTGATCCAATTGGCCCTGCAACATCCTGGAACGCTCTTCGATTGTGATTTTTTCATGATTGAGTAGCCCGACCTGCTTTTGAAGTTCCTCAATTTCATGAACAACGTCCCGGGCCCCGGTTTTCCCGAGTTTCAAAAAAAGTACTGCGAAACCCGCGATAACAATAATACCGACAATGATTAAAAGAATTTCTGACATGAAGTGGCCGTGCATTAATCTACAAAAATAGGTTAATTAACCCAAACCCCGTAATTCAGTATCAAATTCATCCCTCTTCACTCTGGCCATGACAGCCCGTAAGAACCCACCCCCTCCATCTCAATTCTCAATTGTCACTTGTCACTTGTCACTTGTCGTTTGTCAACGTTCCTTCACAAATCGTACCTTTGCCCCATGCTCCATATAGGAATACTCTCCGACACCCACGGCTATGTGCACCCCCGGGTGGTTGATTTTTTTTCGGGTGCAGATGAAATCTGGCATGCCGGTGACCAGGGCAGCATCGGCATAGCACGCCAGTTGCGTGGATTGAAACCTTTGCGTGCGGTGTACGGAAACATCGACGGACAGGATGTGCGAATTGAATATCCCGAAGTTCAGCTGTTTCAGGTAGAACAGGTAAAGGTTCTGATGATCCATATTGGCGGGTATCCCGGCCGTTATGATCGAAAAGCAAAAGTCTTGATTGAACAGGAAAAACCCAAACTCTTTGTTTGCGGCCATTCCCATATACTGAAGGTGATGTTTGATAAAAAGTACAACCTCCTGCACATCAACCCCGGAGCCGCCGGAAAATACGGAATCCATCAGTCGATAACCGCCGTGAGACTGATCATCGAGAACGGAAATATGCGCGACCTGGAAGTTTTAGACATCCCCAGATAAACCTGTTGCCAGCCAAAATCGTAAATCGTAAATCGTAAATCGTAAATCGTAAATCGTAAATTACCTCAGCCTGTCCGCCCCCCTCACCAACGCCTCGTCCTTCCTGATCGCCTGGTTGGAAAAGATTAAAAATAACAGGGACACCAGCGGAAGAACCATCCCTGTGTAATTGTATTCGGGTTCAATTTGAGTCATGGTTTTAACCCTGGTGGCATAGAAGAAAAAGATCACCATGATGAGTACAATATTGGTCAGCATGTTAAAGGCACAAAGACGGATCTGAAGCGGCCGGTTTTTAAAAAGGAAAATCGTGGAGACGGTGAATATAAATGAGGCAACCACAAGAAAAATCAGTGGGATCGTGAAATAATTTGGGAATAAAACTTTGGGCTCGGGATCCATGCACCTGATACCGTAAATGAATAATTTGTAGTTCCCCTGGATCTCATTGTAGTAATTTGCCAGCGGGAAGAAGAAAATCATCACGCATGCAATGGCCACAATGGCAAGGTATATAGTTTGAATTCGCTGTAACATATCCGGATCATTATTTACATGCGAAATTAGAAAAGATTTCGGTCGGCGGGAAACGGGATGAAGAAAAAATTTGATAATCCATTATTTTTTTCTATATTTGCATCGATTTTAATCCCCACGATCCGTTCCTTAGTTCAATCTCAACCCATTTCACCTTATATCTCCAAACCCATAGTTCATTTTTACGTTGACTATTCAATCAATTAAATTTTTTAAATCATGTATGACATTATTTCCCTCGACGGCAAAGAGCTGTCGGAGATCAGAGTAATTGCAAAACAATTCAACATCCCCAAAGTTGATAAACTTGAAAAACAGGATCTCATTTATAAGATACTGGATCATCAGGCGCTCAATCCCACTCCTGAAATTTTAGACCAGGAAAAACAGGAATTGGTAAAACCTTTCCGGGGTCGTCCGCGCAAAGATCAGGATGCCAAACCACACGAACCCAGGGAGCCCCGGGAACCCAGAGACCCAAATGCAGTGAATGTGCCAAGGGAACCCAAAACGGTTACTCCCGCAGTCGCAACCGACAAAAAGGAACAGCCAAATACTGAGCAACGGCTCCCCCGTGAACAACGCCAGCCCAGGGACCAGCGTCCTCCAAGGGAACCGCTTCCTCCGCGTGAGCAGCGTAATCCCCGCGAGCAAAAAAATCCAAGGGAAAACAAACCCTTCCGCCCATATCATGAAAAATCACCGGCCGAACCATTGGTCCACATGACTCTGCCTGAACTTCTTGACACACCTGAAGTTCGCTTTGATTTTGAAGAAACGAGCGATAAGCCTTACGTTGCAATCGATCCGGTTGATGTGATCCAGAAACCTGACGGGGTAATCGAGCCGGCTGAACTTGAAGCCATTGAGGCAGAACTTGTGAGTGATGCCTCCGCACAACCTGTTGTTGAAGAACGCAAACAACGCGAGTTTCCCCGTAAATTCCCCGAGCGCCACCGGGAAGAATACACTTTTGAATTCGAAGGAATCATTGTAAGCGAAGGAGTACTTGAAATTATGACCGACGGTTATGGGTTTCTCCGTTCTTCCGATTACAATTACCTGAACTCCCCCGACGATATTTATGTTTCACAATCGCAGATCAAATTATTCGGTCTTAAAACCGGGGATACCGTTCGTGGAACCATCCGCCCGCCAAAAGAGGGTGAAAAATATTTCCCGCTGATCAAAGTCGACCTGATCAATGGCCGTAAACCTGAGGAAGTGCGTGACCGTATCCCGTTCGATTACCTCACCCCGCTCTTCCCGATGAAGAAATTCAAACTCACAGGTCATAAGAATGAAAGCATGTCGACCCGTGTGATCGATATGTTTGCACCCATCGGTTTCGGCCAGCGCGGATTGATCGTGGCACAGCCAAAAACAGGGAAGACCGTCCTTCTTAAAGAGATCGCAAATGCCATCGCAGCAAATCACCCTGATGTTTACATGATCATCCTGTTGATCGATGAACGGCCGGAGGAGGTTACCGACATGCAACGCAGCGTGAAGGCAGAGGTCATCTCATCCACTTTTGATGAACCTGCCGAACGCCATACCCGCATCTCAAACATCATCCTGGAAAAGGCAAAACGGCTGGTCGAATGCGGTCATGATGTCGTGATCCTGCTCGACTCCATCACCCGTCTCGCACGAGCTTACAACACCGTTGCCCCGGCTTCGGGAAAGGTATTGTCGGGCGGGGTGGAGGCAAATGCCCTCCAGAAACCCAAAAGATTTTTTGGCGCAGCTCGCCAGATCGAAAACGGAGGATCGCTCACCATCATTGCAACAGCTTTGATTGAGACAGGCTCCAAAATGGACGAGGTCATCTTTGAAGAATTCAAGGGTACCGGCAACATGGAGTTGCAACTTGACCGCAAACTGTCCAACAAACGAATTTATCCGGCCATCGATATTGTTTCCTCCAGCACCCGCCGCGATGACCTGCTCCTTGACAAGGATGCTTTGCAGCGTATCTGGATCCTGAGGAACCACCTGGCCGACATGAATCCTTTGGAAGCGATGGAGTTTCTTAGAGAAAGGATGAAATTCACCAACTCAAATGAAGAGTTCCTGATCTCAATGAACAGCTAATCCTGGTTTCAGGGTTACCCATTGCAACGAGAAATCTTTAAGGTCAATACCATCATAATTTCCTGAACTCATCATCAGGAGTACTGTTCCGGGATCCTCTTCCCGGAACAGTCGTTTAATCAGTTTCGCAGAATCGGTAAATACCTCCATCCCGGCCTTACAAAATCCTTCTTTGACTTGTAATTCAGTGATTTCCGGCAATCGCTTCACCTGCAGTGCGTGAGAATTGAAATATACGAATGCAGCATCTGCCGGATCGAGTGTGCCCCTGTAATGACCCAGGAATTCCTTGTTAAGGCTGCTGTATGTGTGTAATTCGAGGCAGGCCACCACTCTTCTTCCCGGAAATTGTTCCTTTACGGCTTTCAGCGTAGCCTCGACCTTTGAAGGGGCATGGGCGAAATCTTTATAGACAACCCTGCTCTCTTTTTTTGCGATCAGTTCCAGCCGCTTCGACGCCCCCCTGAATGATTGGATTGCTTCATAGAATTCTGCATCCCCGATACCAAGTTGCCGGCATACCAGCCGCGCACCGTTCAGGTTCATCAGGTTGTGCCTGCCAAAAATCTGAAGTGGCACCCACGCATTATTAACCTGGATTCGAGTCACCCCGTTGCTGATTTCGTGAGGCAGAGCCCCATAAGGAATGATGTTGATGTCGTTCCTTGAAACCTGGCATATACGTTTAAGTTCCTCGTCTTCATTGCAGTAAATCAACGTTCCTCCTTTTGAAATCTGGTTGATGAAGATAATAAACTGATCTGCATAATTTTCGAAGGTTGGGAAAACGTTGATATGGTCCCATGCGATGCCGCTAAGCAGTGCAATATCCGGTTTGTAGAGATGGAATTTCGGGCGAAGGTCGATGGGAGAGGTGAGATATTCATCTCCCTCGATGATCATCAACGGGGCTTCCTCCGTAAGCCTTACCATCACGTCAAAACCTTCAAGCTGCGCACCAACCATGTAATCGCAGTTAACCGATAACTGTTGCAGCACGTGCAGGATCATGGCAGTAATGGTGGTCTTGCCGTGACTGCCTCCGATCACAACCCTTTTTTTATCTTTCGATTGTTCGTAGAGATATTCAGGGTAGGAGAAAATTTTGATTCCCAGCTCAGTCGCTCTCAGCAGTTCCGGGTTGTCAGACTTTGCATGCATGCCCAGGATCACGGCATCAATCGCGGGCGTGATGCGTGAGGCATCCCATCCCTGGGTTGCCGGAAGGATATTGCACGCAGCGAGCCTGCTTTTTGAAGGTTCGAAAATTTCGTCATCAGATCCGGTTATGGAATAACCCTTATGATAGAGGGCAATGGCAAGATTGTGCATGGCGCTGCCGCCAATGGCAATAAAATGGACCTTCATGGGAAAAGATTTTGGTCAAAAATACACCAATCTTTCAGGAAAAAATTGCATTTTTTGACCGATTGTCGTAAATTCACAAAAAATTTAATCTGTCTGATCAAAATGCAGGATAAGATTGTTGCATTAAACCGCAAATTTAAAGATACCACCCCGGAAGAAATTTTATCATGGTTTGCCGCCGAATTTGAGGGAAAGACTGCCTTTTCAACGAGTCTTGGCGCAGAAGACCAGGTGATTACGCACATGCTCGCCGGAATTGAAAAACCGGTGAAAATGTTTACCCTGGATACCGGGCGCCTCTTCCAGGAAACCTATGATCTGCTTGATATCACCCGGAAAAAGTATACCCTCGACATTGAGGTCTATTTCCCTGAAACCACCAGGGTGGAAGAGATGGTAAGGACCAAAGGAATAAACCTGTTTTATGAAAATATTGAAAACCGCCAGCTTTGTTGCCGCATTCGTAAAATTGAACCATTAAAAAGGGCTTTACAGGGCATGAACGTCTGGATAACCGGGATGCGCGCGGAACAGTCGGTCACACGGGCCCGGGCGGACCTGATTGAATGGGATGCCGGGTATGAAATAATAAAAGTCAACCCATTGATTCTATGGACTGCAGAGATGGTTTGGCTCTATATCCGTGAATGGAAAATACCGGTCAGTGATTTGCATGCAAAAGGATATCCCAGTATCGGTTGTTTGCCCTGCACACGTTCCATTCAACCCGGAGAAGATGTTCGTTCGGGGCGTTGGTGGTGGGAACTGCCTGAATTTAAAGAATGCGGCTTGCATAAAAAACATTAAAAACTTAAAATATGAATACAATTGATTTGGTTGAACTTGGTCGCATGTTCATGGAACGGTATGATAAGCCAACCCCGCTCTTTCAGGATAATCAACATGCAATTTACTGGCTCGGAGTGCCTGAAGACTCTGCTTTCAGGTGCAATACCTACCTCATTGTCGATGGACAGGAGGCAATCATTGTCGATCCGGGAGGACACAACTCCTTTGAATTCGTTAAAAAACGCGTAGCCCAGATCCTTCCGGTTGAAAAAGTTACCGCCCTCATTGTTTGCCATCAGGATCCGGATGTAGCCGCTTCGATGACCGACTGGCTTGCCCTCGATCCTGACATCAGGATCATCACATCCGTCAGGACCAATATCCTTTTACCGCATTATGGCAGAGCGGATTATTCCTTTGTCAATATCAACGAAAACCCATCCTTTTATTTCCTGTCAGGAAGACAGCTGAAATTTATTGAATCACCTTTTCTTCATTTTCCCGGAGCCTTTACAACCTATGATCCGACTTGCGGATTCCTTTTTTCAGGTGACATTTGGGCCTCCATTGACATGGACTGGCGCCTTGTGGTTGATGATTTTAACCGGCACGAATTGAAACTCAGTCTTTTCCACATCGATTATATGGCCAGCAACATTGCCGCCCGTGGCTTTGTGAGCAGGCTCAGGAATATTGAATTGAATGCCCTGTTGCCCCAGCACGGATCGATAATTCCAAAAAAACACGTGGCACAGGCATTGGATTATCTGCGTGAACTTAAATGTGGACTTGACCTGATATATCCCGATTTGAAACAAAAATGAAAGTGAAATTGGTAATAAATTTAATACCTGAGTGTTATGTCTGAAGAGTTGAAAAAGAGGATACAGGAACTCGAAGCCGAAAATAAGAAAGTCAGGTTGGCTTCGCAACAATGGGAGCACCTCCGGAAGGTTTATCAGGATTCGATCGAGCGCTTGCAATTGATTGACCAGGAACTGTCTGACTCCAATGACCGGACAAACCGTGCATTGTATGGAGGTGACCTGGCATGGTGGGACTGGGATTATAAAACCGGCAAGGTCTGGTTCAATGAAAACCGGGCAAGGATGCTGGGGTATGGCGTTGATGAATTGCCTCAGAACTACGATGACATAACCAGGATGATTCATCAGGATGATTATGAACATACCATGGAAATGCTTAAACAGCATCTTTCCGGGGCCCATCCAAACTATGAGGCTGAATTCCGTTTAAAGACCAAATCGGGCGAATGGCGCTGGTTTTTTGACAAAGGCAAGGTTGTGGAGACGGATATACTGGGCAAACCGGTTCGGCTTGCAGGTGTACTGATTGATATTCATGATCGAAAAAATATTGAAAATGAACTTGTTGTGGCCTATGCCACCGCAGCAGCCGAAAGCCTCGCCAAGAGCAACTTTCTTGCCAGCATGTCTCATGATATTTATACCCCTATGGCAGGAGTTATCGGGATGGCCGACATCCTGAAACAATCCAGGCTCAGCCGGGAACAGGAAGATTATCTCAATGTAATTGTCAAATCGGCCCATAACCTGATGTCAATTCTGAATGACATTCTTGAATTCTCAAAATTGGAATCCGGGAAAATGGAGTTTCATGAAAAGCCATTCAGTGTTCATCAGGTGATCGAGGAGATTGCCGGTTCCTGCTACGACAGGGCCCAGGAAAAGGGTCTTGAGATTCTGGTATTCCAGGATCCGAACATTCCTTTTGAAGTAGTTGGTGATCCGGTAAGGCTCAGGCAGGTGATGAAAATATTTACCGATAATGCCTTGAAATTCACCGAAAAAGGGGAAATCAGGGTGGAAGCGCACTTTTTATCGTGGGACGGCGAAACGGTTAAAGTACGATTTAGTGTTTGCGATACCGGTATCGGAATTTCAGAGGCAGGCATGAAAGTTTTGTTTACATCATTCTCCAAACTTGATTCGCCGGAATCGAAGAAATACACCGGGGGCGGGCTCGGACTGGCCATTGCCAGGAGGCTGATCGAACGCATGAACGGCCATATTGAAGTTGAAACCAAACCCGGCAGCGGAACTACTTTTTCGTTCACCGTTGTCTTCGAACGTTACAAAGACTCGGAACTTCCCGATCCGATGAAAGAAATCCTGCAGGGGTTAAAAATTCTGATTCTCGACCCGAATGCCAGCCGTCGTACCATCCTCACAAACTACCTTGTCCGGTGGGAAGCAGAAGTGGTTGAGAGTGGTGTGCCTGCTGAAGCCCTGAAATTGATCCACCACAGGGCTGAAATCAACAAACCATTTGACTTGATTTTTATCGAATATCTGATGCCAGGAATGGATGGTTTGAAATTTGCCTCCTCAGTGAAACATGAGGCCTGGTTGAAAAAATCAAAGATACTGCTCACTACTTCCCGGTTGGAACCTGTCTCGGCAGCCGAATTGGCTGTGGCTGGAATACTGGTATCCCTGGTGCGTCCTTTTACCCTCAGCCGCATGAAAACCAGAATCAGGGAGGCATTGACGCAAACAAGGAAAGTTTCACCGGTTGAACTTGACGAGGTTGACCTTCACCTGCTGGATGATCAAAAGAAGGTTTTGAACATCCTGCTTGCCGAAGACAACCAGATCAATCAAAAGGTGGCCCTGGTGACGCTCCAGAAACTGGGCCATTTGACAGATCTTGCGGGAAATGGAAAGATTGCAGTGGAAATGTTTGCCGGAAAAAATTATGACCTTGTCCTCATGGATATGTTCATGCCTGAAATGGATGGGCTTGAAGCCAC
Organism: uncultured Bacteroidales bacterium; assembly: GCA_903828645.1. GTDB lineage: Bacteria > Bacteroidota > Bacteroidia > Bacteroidales > FEN-979 > CAIVAT01. Next base: position 543 of record CAIKNA010000080.1, on the reverse strand, counting down.
AAGGCAGATTCGCCTGTTTGAAACCGGCAATCCCGAACGTAATCCTGTCCATATCTGTGCAATTACCGCCAACACCTCTGCCGAAGATGAACAAAAATGTTATCAGGCGGGGATGAACAGTTACATCTCAAAGCCATTTCACCTGGAAGAACTGGTTAAAATCCTGAATCGTATTTAACTGAATCTGATTGCTTTAACCGGAGTTATCCTGGAAATGATCAGGGATGGAATAATGAAGATCAGGTAACATATTAACAAGGTTCCGGCATTGATCATCAGGATGTTCCACAGGTCAAGGTTGATGGGAATGACAGAAACATAATAGGTTTCCTGCGCCAGCGTTACAATGGCAAACTTTTTTTGAATAATGCAAAGGGTAAAGGCAAGGAAATTTCCCCATAACACTCCCCAGCCCACAATGTATAGGGCATTATAGAGGAATACCCTTCGGATACCACTGTTGGGCATGCCCAATGCCTTCAGGATGCCGATCATGGTTGTTCTTTCCAGGATCAGAATGAGCAGCGTGGAGATGATGGTCGT
>CAIKNA010000079.1 GCA_903828645.1 uncultured Bacteroidales bacterium | reverse complement strand
TGTATTGTCTGCCTGAATTCCAGGCCCCAGGTCAGGTTCAAAAACAAGGGCGCCCATACCGTGCCGGCCAACGATTGACAAACGGTCGAGCGGGGTAAGCCGGGCAGGTTGTATTCCTTGTTTGAGAAGCCACCTGTCGATCAGCATGGTGCCCCATCCATCTGGCAGACTGTCGTTGAAAACCCCAAACAGCCCATTGAAAGGATCATACCTGGCGGTAAACAATCCCGGTGTGAGCGGAAGATAAAACGGTGAGATGGAAAAACCGTCCTTCAGCCAGCTTTCATCGTACCCGAACAGGCAGCGACGGTCGGGTGCAATGGCCAGTCTCCCAACAGGATTTTTGTCCATCAGCACATTGACAACCGGGACATTGCTATATTTTGCTTCTGCCACGCTGTCGTTTTTTAGTATTTTGTTCCCTGATCAAATCATCGAGGTTGAGAAAGGGAGGATCCGGAAAGAGTGCATTGAATTCCCCTGTTGCCTGAATGGCAATGGCAAGCATTAACAAATGCTTCAGGGAAATTTCATGCATGGATTCGAACCGTTTCAATGTACCCAGTGACACGCCCGATCTGTCCGACAAAACCTGCTGGCTCAGGTTGGCAGCAAGTCTCCGGCGCCGCAACTTACCGGCAAGCATTTCTGCAATTGCTTTCGGGTTGTATTCATCAAGAAAATCAGGTTTATCGGATAACATATTGGTCTTTGTAATAATAAATGAATATTAACAGCTAATATATATGTTATTATGCAAAGATAATAAATGTTTTTCATTTTGGTCAGTTTCCAATCTGCCTCCACGGGGGTTGCCCCCTCCCCAACCCTCCCCCAAGGGGGAGGGAGGTGTTCAGAAGTTTATGATGATGTAGTCGGCGACCCAGATGAGCGCCAGCAGGAGAACGAACCAGAGCGGCTGGTAGCGGGTGGTGAATATTTTTTTATCTGATTTTCGGATGTGCGGTTTGCGGTGCATTCTTGTGTTGTTGTCGAAGAGTGCGAGGGCCATGTACCCGAAACTCAGCAAGTAAGCACGCCAGAAGAAGTTGCTGAACGGCCAGTTATAGAGGAGCAGGATGACCAGCCCGAACATCCATGGTTTGAAAAATATATTTTTAATGAAGGTCTTCTGGTGTTCGAGGGAATCTAAAAAAACGGAGGTATAGGCTGTTTTCAGGAACATCCGCTGCCAGAAACGGCTGAAGACGATCAGTCCCATTAAAACCAGCAATGCGATGAGCCCCCGCACCATGTCGTTGCCGGCCAGCCAGTGAAAAGCCACCCCGAAACCTTCGTAAAAGAAAACGCCGGCAATCATGCCGCAGGGGAGGGCGTTGACCATGAGGAATGACATCCAGGTGAGGACAAGTTTGGTTTTCCAGCCCACGGGGGTGAGCCTCCGCAGCACGAAAAGCAACAGGAATCCGAGGGCTGTAATAAGAATGGGGCCTGTGGCGAAAATGAGAAATACCTGGTAATCCGGCCAGTTTGTGGTGCTTTCCGACAGATAATTTATCGCAAAGAGGCTGTAGAGAAAAGTGATGGAAAATGCTTTCAGGAAAAGGGCAGTAAGCAGGTTTAGTAAAAACTGCAGCAACAGCGCCGTGAAAACAAAAATGAAGGTTGAAAACAGGCTCAATTCCAGAAGACCCCGCGACGACAACGGACCTTTGCCAGGTTTGAAGTTCCGCGGCCTGTGTTTCAAGCTCCTGGTTCGATGCCTCATGAATCAGGTTCTGTCATCATGCAAAATATCAAGACTATTACGATCCCCCAGATTCATATAACCATTCGTAAATCGTCAATCGTCAATCGTAAATTGTAAACCGTCAATCGTTCGCCGTCTGGCTCTTCTTTTGCACGACCTTCAGCCACTTGTATGCCCCGTACCCGGCCACCATGGCCAGTGAAACCAAGACCCCGCCATCGATGGGAGACTCGCCCTGGTTTCCGCTTTGGCCATGATTTGAAGGAGGTTGAGGAGGCGGTGGAGGGTCGTTGGGAGCCATTGCCAGACCGACCTGCGAAAAAGCAAGGAAACAAAGGAGGATCAACGAGAGCAGGATGGGTTTTAGAGATTTTTTCATACTATGTTGGTTTTATGATTTTCTGACCCCTTCCTAAATCCCTCCCCAAAAAGGGAGGGACTTGTTTCCCCCATCCCTTTTCGGGGAAGGGGGACCGGGGGATGGGGTTTACTTGTTGATAAATATTTTAGTTGAATAGGTTTGCTCGTTGGTCACAACTTTTACCAGGTAATAGCCGGTAGCTGCATCGAGACTGATGTTTGTCATGTTGCCGCCATTGAGTTTCTGCTGCAGGATGAGCTGGCCCACCATGTTGTAGACAAAGACATTCCCATGGCTTTTCCCCGTATTGTCGAGGACAAAGATACGATTATCCGAAGTGTAAACGGTGAATGTGTTACTTTTTTGTGTATCCCCGATTCCGACATGGCTGAAAGTCAGCAGGAAACGGTTGGGGTTGTCGCCCGATTCGGATGTGAACGAATAGACCGGGTTCGCGGTGATATCCTGGGTGGCGCTTGTTTTAAGGTCGTTCAGGATGACCGGGCCATAGAGGTTGGAGATCTTTTTCGCCTCGATGGTGAAGCTGACCCCGTCGTTTTTTATAAAGGCAAACGGCACCTGGACCGTTCCGCCCACTTCGGGCAGCGTGTTGGTCGAGAGGTGCTCTTCGCCGGCCACCGAGTAGAACTTCGGGGCATATCCTTCGAGGAAGTGCGAGTCGAAGGCAGGATCAAAACCGGTGGTTGCCTGGTTGTCGAAACGGAGGATGCTCTTTTGGGCAGTTTGACCCGTTGGGTCATTGGCTACCAGGACGATGTATGGAATGTCGGTTGATTTATACCAGGAAGCTGTATTGTGCAGACGGGCAGCAGTTGGAATGATAAGTGAATTGTCACCACTAAAACCATTTGTTACCTGAACCATAAACCCATTCAAGGCAGGGATAATAGGAGAATGAGGCGAGATGTTGTCGATATCAACATAGGAGGCGGACGTTTCTTCCCAGATTTTTGCAGTTGCATTAATGTTGTTAATGGACCAATCTCCGGTACCCCATTCTATGGCCGAAGAGAATGGATTGCCCAACAGGTGCCAGCCGTGGCTTCCTCCAGGGCCTGTACTAATAGGAAGATTGCTTACCGGGATATTGTCTTTATTCAGTTTATCTGTAAAATGTTTGGGCCCACCAACTTCGTAATCAACCAAATATCCCTTGCCGGGTGTAAAGTATAGGCTGTTGCCATTGGCTTCTTTCCAGGTAGGGGATGTTACCGTGTTTTTATAATTGACCCATTGGTTTGTTGGTTCCCACCATGTATAAAAATCTTCAGTTGTTGTCGGGGTAGAACCTTGTGAAGGCACAAACTCAGTTTCAATAACCTGTGCAGACACCGGTGAGGAGAGGAAATGCCAGCCATGGTTAGGCACACTTCCCCAGCCAGAGATCCATCTTTCAACAGTGGCCAGGACTGCCGAGTTTTGTATCAGTGATCCGCCTGATTCCACCACCAGGCCTGTTTCATCGGAATTGTTTGTAATCGTTCCGTTTACTGTCAGCGCTTTGCCTGTTCCAATAATTAAAACAGCAGTGTTATTTTCAATGATTAAATTGTTGCAAGCGGCATTGGTTGCGGGTAACGAAGTTACTGTAACAGTGGATCCGACCGGTATTTTAACATTGGTGGAACCGGTCGGAACAGCGCCGTTGCACCAGTTGCCAGGGACCTCCCAGTTGCCGGATGAACCGCCAGTCCATAAATTCGGGGTTACGGTTACCTGTTTAGTATCATATGCTGTGCTGCATGAACCACCGCTGGTGGTCAGTGTTAACGTTACCGGACTAACCGATGATAAGGCTGCCTTGTAGGTTGCTGCACCTGGTGTGCTTCCGGTATTGTTATAAAATGTACCACCTGCTCCTCCGTCTGACCATACAGCAGCGGTTGCTCCTCCGCCAAATGATCCATCCAAAGCTGCTGTTGTGCTGCCCTGGCATATTGAAGAAACAGGTCCGCCAACGTTAACTGATGGCAATGGGTTTACCGTAACTGTTTTAGTGTCATATGTTGTTCCGCAAGAACCTCCGCTGGTAGTAAGTGTTAAAGTTACCGGACTAACCGATGATATGGCTGCCTTATAGGTTGCTTCTCCTGGTGTGCTTCCGGTATTGTTGAAAAATGTACCACCTGCTCCGCCATCTGACCATACCGCAGCAGTAGCCCCTCCGCCAAATGATCCACCCAACGCAGCTGTTGTTCCACCCTGGCAGATCGCGGTAACAGAACCGCCAACGTTAACCGAAGGCACAGCATTCACCGTCAATGTTACCGTGTTTGAATTCACGGTACCGTCAATATTCGTAAATACTGCCTGATAGTGATAACCACTCAATGAAGTTGTTGATCCGGTTAATGTTAGTGTGCCAGTTAAAAAATCTCCATAAGTAGTACCTGCATCGAGACTGGCAGTTATATCCACAAATCCACTTCCTGCATCACGTTGCCATTTAACAGATGGAGTCGGGGTTGAAGTTGAAGCTGCCGTAAAACTGGTGTTACTTCCTGCACAAATGATGGAATTACCAGGTTGAGTGGTCACGATGGGAGCAGGGTCACTCTCACCAACTTCAAAATCACTGAAGCCCGTTAATCCTGTAGCTGTGATTGTGGTTCCTGTGACACTACTTGTCGTACTTGCCCAGCTGCCGCTATATTCTCTTACCTTATAGTTGGCTGTTGTGCCGGTGTTTGTCGTGTTGGTAAAATCAAACAGGGCATTATAATTTGTAAATGTACCTGCACCTGTCTTTGTCACAGTCCAATAATGGTTGCACTTAGCAGCTTGGTTAATCCCTGAGCCTGAAGAAGGATTGCCATTGGTGACTTTAGCGGTTAACGTTACCGTGCCGGACACTCCGCTCATGGTTATAGTTGTGGGGGCATATACTGTGGAGCCCACTTCAAAAAGATTAGTTCCATTAACTGCCGCTTTTTGCAGATTACCATTTACATGGCCGGCTGTGCGGCTCACTGTTCCTGATGCAGTAACTGTATTGCTGCTTCCCGTGGTAAGAATACCGTTCGCTAAATTTAATATTCCATTAACGGTAACTCCATTTGTAAGGGTTACACCGGCGGTATTGTCAATTGTAAGGTTATTTACATTACCTGGTAAAAGTGCCCCGGTAACCTGACTGCCAGCAGTACCATTGAAAATATAATTTGCAGCAGCATCAAAGGTTTTTGTACCGGTTACAGTTATTGATCCATTGAGGCCTGTAGTATTTGCAGTATATAATGTTCCTCCGCTCTGCAAATTGAAATTGCCGCCAGTACCGGAAATCACATAAGTAGATACTCCTAATTTATTGCCTGTGGGTACAGTTACGGTACCTGAAACTACTATACCATTTGAAAGTGAAACTTTTCCGGCGGTATTTGCCAAATCAATGTTATTAGCTGAGGTTAGCGCCGCCCCGGTTACCTGATCAGATGTACCATTAAATATATAGTTTGCTGTTGGACTGAATGTATTTGTTCCAGGTGTTGTAATAGAAGAATTCAAACCACCCGTATTTGCAGTTTTTATTGTTCCACCACTGTTTACTGTAAATGTTGGATTAGTTGTTCCGGAAATCACATTTGTACCAATATCCAAAATTCCATTTACAGTAAATTTACTAAGTGGGTCGGTACCACTCCCCATAGTTAGATCTGTCAATAATTGTAAGGTGCTTCCGCTATTTACTACGTACTGAGTATGTTGTGAATTGGCTCCGGAATATTTGAAAGTTTGTATTCCTGATTTGCTAAACACAAAACCTGTCGCTGAATTGGTTGATGTAGTATTAAAAGTTCCTGTACCAGATTTATCAAAGTCTCCTCCTACCCTAAACTCATTTCCAGTAATTACAGCCGAAGAAGCACCAAAATTAACTATGTTTGTTGAAGTAGATGTGGTTGTAAATTTAGTTGTCTGAAAAATAGCAATACCGCTTGAGTTGCTATTGTTCACTGTTTCCATATAAATACCGGATGTCCCTGAGGTTGTCGTATTTCCTGTTACCGTTACCGTTGCAGCTGCACCATTTGAAGTACTTGAAAGAAGATTGAAAATACCCGCACCTGAAAGAATAAAATCACCACCAATTGACAATGTAAAGGCTGAAGTTCCCGAAGGAACTAAGGTAGCTGTTCCTGCACTTTGAGTGTAAATCCCTGTAAGAGTTGTTGTACCTGCAAAAGTAAAGGTACCTGCACCGGAAACAGTAAGATTCGCATAATCTGATCGAGCAGAGATAGTTTGTGTGCCAGAAGCTGCTGTATATTCAATGGTTGAAGTATTAACCAATGTGATTGTTGGCGTATTTGTAGAACTCAATGCGGAAGTGGTTGTTCCTGAGAATCCGTTCAGGTTGGAGGTTTTAAATGTTCCTGCAATGTAATGAGAGCCTAATGATGTAACAGATGCTGTTACAACATATGCTGCTGCATTTAATGTTGACAATGCATCCACTGTAAGATTATCACCTTGAACAAGATTCATTGTCAAGGTTGAAGCAAGCGTTGTTGTTGTGCTATTAGAAACCTGCACTATAAAATATTTGAAGCTTGTCGAAGCAGTCAATCCTGTATAGGTGGTTGCACCACCCCCGGTAAATTGTATTAATCCTATCCCGGTTCCGGTATTGGTCACTATACCAGCTGTCTGATTCCATGCACTGCTTACTTGCAATGTTGTGGAAACACCTGAGACGGTAGATTGGTCGTCAAGTGTGCCACCACTAATGTTAATACTACCCACAGCTACTTTATTGGCTAGACTGCTCGAACTTGGATTCAACACAAAGGTACCAGCCTGAATGTTTAAAGTAGTTGCAAGATTCTGAGTACTAGCGGAGTAAGGAAGTGTAAAAGTGCCACCTGAACCGTTGATGGTCAGGATGTTAAAACTGTTGCCTGAACTTACTGTTGGAAGTGTTACATTGATTGTTCCTGAAGTAGCGGTTAATTGCACGGTACTTCCAGTTACTGTGTAAGCATTTGAACCTGGTGCGAAGGTTCCTGCCACATAAATGGTACCGCTGCCTGCCAATGTTCTTGCCCCCGTTGAGGAGGAACTCAAATTGTTATAACTGAAAGCAGGAATGGTTTGAGGACCTGAACCGTTAAAGTTTACAGTACTGCCTGTCACTGTAAAAACACCAGCACCCGGTGTAAAAGAACCGGCAATGCCAATGGTTCCGCCATTAATCAATGTTCGGTTACCTCCAGTGATATTCAAATTATTGTAGTTGCCAGCAACGACCGTTTGCGGGCTGGTGCTGTTATACAGAACATCCATGCTCCAGGTTGTTCCGGATGGCAATGGGGTGGAAGTTGTATTTTGAGTTTTTAAAGTTCCAGTGCCATAGGTTGCAGTGGCTATGGATAAATTATTGGTCCCCATGTCAAAAACAGAACCCGATGAAACAGTTAGAAGCGTATTGGCAAATATGGTCCCTCCTGCTGTCGCATTGCCGCCCGTGGTGGAAATTGACAAATTGCCATAGGACCCTGGGGCCACTGTTTGTGTGGATGTGCCTGTATAAGCGACCGTACTTGCGGTATTCCAGGAACCCAGGGTTATGTTGGAAGTTGTACTGGCAACGGTCATTGTTGCGGAAGCAGACATGTCTACCGTGCCCGTTAAAGCGCAACCGGCAGGAATGGTAAAATTGCAGACATTGCTTCCATCGCCTACAATAATTTTCGAACCTGTACCTAAAGTCCATGCAGCCGGACATGAAAGGTTTGCATTGTTTCTCAAATTCCAGATGATATTAGCAGAAGTTAGTGCAGGAGCGGGGCCACCTGTCGTACCGGCAGTATTAGTTCCCCAGTCGGCTAGTGTTGAAATAGTTCCTCCTGATTTGAGATAGTAATTTGTTGATGAAGAAGAAGTAGTCCCGTTATTTGAACTTTCAGTCGAATAATTATAAGCTTTGTCAAATGTATATACTTTATACCAATATTGAGTCCCCGCTGATAACCCAACATCAGTAAATAATGTTCCAGTTCCTGTATAACGAATAGTTCCTATTAGTGAACCTGTTCCATTGGTAGTAGTGTTTCCAATTGCATAAATGCCGTTTTGGTTAGGATCATTATCTGCGTATGGATTTGACGTATATCTGATTACCAAATAACCCCCATTATCAACTCCACCACTTGCGGCACCCCAACTAACATCCAAAGAGGTTTGAGTTGCATTATTAACAGTAACTGTACCAGGCGCATTTGGAGCTGTAATGTCTACTGAACCAAGATACATTGCAACATCATCGATGTAAACATTACCTCCGGTACCTATTTGACGTGTGATTATGACGCTTGCAATGTTTGTATAAGTCCATGAAGATTTTGTGTATGTTACCTTTTCCCAAGTACCTGTAGTTGGTGGGGTTCCGTAAGTGCCTGATAAAGTTTCCGTTCCAGTTGTTCCATTACCAATTCCAAATTGAGATTCTTGAGCATTTGTTGTACTTGTTACAAGTCTATGAAACTGTAAAGTGACATTTGAAGTGGTACTACTTACTGTAATTAAAGGACTCCAGATTCTTCTGCCAGTCGTACCATTATTAGCTAATAGAGAATGTCCTCCACTTCTAACAATAGATGTTTCATCAGCAATTGTTTGTGCAGCATTATTTTTCACCCATTTATTTGCTTGTGCAGAACTATAAACCGTATTATCAATAGTAGCGGTTCCTTCAAATCCTCCATCGAGGCCTAGATAACTCTGCCCCCACCCCACACCCGGAGCAAGCAACATTACCAGTATAACGATCGAACCAAAAAAAGCTTTCACAATAGTAGCGTGTGTTTTCATAAATCAGGATTTTAATCTCTTTAGGGTTTAATTCCCCGCCGCTTGCGGCGTAAAAAATATATCTTTGTATGTATGAGTGAAAGCGAATACATACATAAATCTCATAATGTTTCGGTACTGTTGTACCATTTTGTGTGTCCTGCGAAATAC
>CAIKNA010000078.1 GCA_903828645.1 uncultured Bacteroidales bacterium | reverse complement strand
CACAAAAATCGCCTGGTGATCAGCCAGGATCCTGCCGAACCGTGGTTTTGCTTTACGAAAACAGAAGAAGGATCAAGCTATGTGCTTGAACTTTTTCAGCAGGAGAGGAAAATCATGCTTAAATCGCCCGGCAACAAAATCATCTGCCGCAACCCATGCTGGTTCATTACGGGGAACCGGCTGCTCCATTTTCCGGCTGGTTTTGATGGAAAAAAAATCGAACCCTTTCTGAAAAAAGAGGCCATTCTTATACCGGCCCAGTCCGAGAAAAAATATTTTGAAACGTTCATCCTGAAAACGTTGAAAACAGGGCAGGTAAAAGCCCATGGGTTTGAAGTTCAATCTTTGAATCCACCGCATCAAATGGAGTTGTCGGCCGAAACCGACTGGCAGGGAAAGGCCGTCCTGGTGATGTATTTCCGTTACGGGGATAAACGCATCATGGCCGGAAAGTCGCAGAAGGTCTTTATCGACCTGAAAATGGACGACGAAGAGGTTGTGTTCTTTAAAACCGAACGGGATGGAGAATGGGAATCGGTTATGACCGCCAGGTGCCTGTCGTCCGGGCTGGTCATGTTCAATGAAAATACGCTGGTTCTTCCCGGCCCGTCGGGAACAGGCGATATCGACATGTACCGGCTTGCGGAGTGGCTGAATGCAAATTCGGATTTTTTCCCCGATCAGGGCATTGTGATCAACACCGACCGGGCGCCGTTTAATTTTTTTACCGGAAGTGTTTCCTCCGAAATCAGGATTGAGCCCGGCGACGACTGGTTCGACGTGAAAGCATCGGTTTTTTTCGGTGCCCTGGAGGTTCCGTTTGTACAGCTCCGGCAGTTTATTCTCGACGGGATCCGTGAATTTCCATTGCCAGGGGGAGAAATCGTGATCCTTCCCTGGGAGTGGTTTACCCGATACGGCGACCTGCAATACTTTTCGGTGGTTGTTGACAATCATTTAAGACTGCCCCTGCATCATGTTCAGCTGATCAGTGATCTTGACCTGCCCGAAAACAGAGGTCTTTCAGAACGAATAAGGCAATTGCAACAGGATCATTCAACACAGGTGAATGTTCCGGAAACGCTCCAGGCTGTTTTGCGTCCATACCAGGCAGAAGGATTGCAATGGCTGCAATGGCTGCATAAAAACAGGTTTGGAGGCTGTCTGGCAGACGATATGGGTCTCGGGAAGACTATCCAGACGCTGGCCTTGCTGCTATCGTACAATGCAGCGGAGCATGCCGCCTCGCTGATAGTCATGCCTGCCTCGCTGATCCACAACTGGCGAAACGAAATCAGGAGGTTTGCACCCTCACTCAGGGTGCTGGAACATACCGGCCTCCAGCGGATGACCTCTCCCGGGTTTTTCGGTTCCGCCGATGTGATACTCACCACTTACGGAACCCTTCGCAACGACTTGGCACTCCTGATGCTTTACCGTTTTCATTACATCGTTCTCGACGAAAGCCAGGTGATAAAAAATCCAGCCGCTCTCACCAACAGGGCCGTTTGCCAGTTGAAATCGGAACACCGCCTTGTTCTGACAGGCACCCCGATCGAAAACTCACTTACCGACCTCTGGTCGCAGTTTGAATTTCTCAATCCTGCCCTGCTGGGTCCATTGGTAAAATTCCAGAAAAGGTATGTTTTAAAAAGATCTTTGCCGGGAAACGATGAACCGCCCGGCTTGACCGAAAAAAATGACCAGGAAGCTTCCAACCAGGTTTCCGGTCGTTTAAAACAGCTTGTCGCGCCATTCATCCTGCGACGCACCAAGCGGGAGGCCGAACCCGATCTGCCGCCATTGACTATTGAGGAGTGGTATTGCGAAATGACCGATGAACAGCGTTCCCGGTATGAACAGGAAAAATCGGCAGTGAGGAATGAAGTGCTGGAGCAAATCGAATCGGGAAAATCGGCGTCAAACTCCCTGGCGGTGTTAAAGGCATTGATCAGGTTGCGCCAGATGGCCAATCATCCGGGGTTGGCCGACCCGGGATACCAAGGCAGCAGCGGAAAATTTGAAGAGATTGTCAGGGTGGCGCAAACCCTGCGCGTTGAGGGCCATAAAACACTGGTATTCTCCTCTTTTGTAAAGCATTTGCAACTGGTAGCAAACCATTTCGACAGCGAAGGGATTCCCTATTCATTGCTTACGGGAGCAACAACCAAAAGGGAGGGGGTGATAAAAAAGTTCCGGGATGAACCGCTGCAGCAATTTTTCCTGATCTCGCTGAAAGCCGGAGGCACCGGTCTTAACCTTCAGGAAGCCGACTATGTGATGCTCCTTGACCCCTGGTGGAACCCGGCCGCTGAGCTGCAGGCAATCAATCGCGCCCACAGGATCGGCCAGGATAAAAAGGTGATCGCCTACAAATTCATCACATCCGGAACCATCGAAGAGAAGATGCTGCTCCTCCAGCAGCGCAAACAGCAACTCTCCGACACATTCCTTCCATCAGGGAACCCGCTGAAAGATTTGTCGCGGGAGGAGATTGCGGGGTTATTCGGGTAAAGGCAAGGTTAATCACCCGGTGAGGCATACTTCATGAGAAAGTGTTCGATTCCCGCCTCTGTAAACATTTTACCCTCTTTGACAAACCCGTTGCGCTCATAAAATGGCACCGCTTTCAGCTGGGAATGAAGGTAGACCTGTTTTCCCTGTGAGGTCGCATCCTTCAGCACTTCCTTCAGGATGATTTCGCCAAAACCGCGGTTTCGAAACTGCGGCAGCATGGCAAAACGTTCCAGCTTTATTCCCTGGCCGGTCTCGCGCCAGCGGGCGGTGGCAATGGGTTTTTTGCCCAGGAAAAGCAGGTAATGACTGGCTTCTTCCTCATGGTCGTATTCGAGTGACGCATCAACACCCTGCTCTTCGACAAACACCTTTTTCCTGATTGCGCATGCCTTTTCTGCCAGTTCTTTTTCGGCGAATGTGAACCTTATTACTTTAAACATAGCGTTCTATTTCAAAAACAGACTTTCCCATCCGGTTGATGCCAGGTTCATCCGTTCCCGGAAACCTATTTCAAACAAAAGACCGGCTGTTTCATCAAACAACATGGAAACCTCCTGGGGCTTGTGTGCATCGGAACTGATGATTACCGGGATATTCAGCGCTTTTATTTTTTTCAGCAGGGCCGGACCCGGGAAAAGTGAATCGGATCGTTTTTTGTAAACTCCGCGGGTATTCACCTCGATAAAAACGCCCAACTGCCTTACCAGATCAAGAGTTTCATCGACGAGGTCGAGATACCACTGCTCCGTTTCCGAGAAAAACCTGCCGCGGTTGTGCATTTTGATTTTATCAAGATGGCCAACGATATCCAATTTGTTGGTTGTAAGCATCTCATTGATTTGCCTGTAATAGGCAGTAACCCCTTTGCGGATGTTGCCGCCAAAAAGGGCATTCAACCCATCATCGTAGGTGGCGGGATCCGGACCATCAATAAACCAAAGTTCTTCGGAAGAACCATTGCGCACAAGATGTACCGATCCGATCAGGAAATCGAGGGGGTAATTTGTCTGGAAGTGGGAAAAGGGATGTCCGATGCCGGGGATATAATCGGCTTCCATTCCCAGGAAAACCGGGAACCCGCATTGTGGCTGGTCAACATGGCTGGCTCCGGATGAAAATGGATCACGAAGCGCCAGGATGGCATCACAATAATCGCTGACCTTGTTTTCCTTTAAGGCGAAGGTGTTTTCAAAAGGCAGGGGAGAGTGGTCCGAGAATCCGATGGAAGACAATCCCTGCAACCGGGCGGCTTCAATATACTTCGGCGGAGCATCGGAACCGTCGCTAAAATGGGTGTGGGTGTGGAGGTTTTGGAACAATTGCGCAAGAATTAAGCCCTGGGGCAAAATTACAGATATCCCCGTTAAGATAAACATGGAATGTGCGAAAACAAAAATGGCGGAATGATGAGAATCATTCCGCCATTTCAAAGGCCTGCTATTTTATTGTCAGTGTGTAAAGATATACTGGGTGTTTCTGTATCCCGATTTTGGCTGGTACCAGTCATAATAGGATGCTCCGCCCGATTCGCCCCATTGGATGAACTTGAGATAAGATTTTGCAACTTCGGTTTTTTCAATCGGGTAGTCGAAAGGACCTGCCACATCAATGGCCCAGGAGAGGTTATCCTTGGTTACGTAGTAGCGTCCGGATGCCGGGTTGCTGTCGTCCTGTGAACGTCCGAAATAGGACATGTCTGCAAGATCGGTAGGGGGATGATTGGCGAGATGGATTTCATGGCCGCGAACCTTGTTCACAATGAGGAAGGGGTTGTATGGCGGTGTACCGATGGCGGAAAGCGCCATGGGGGTCTTGAGTTTAATTACAATATTTAGAGTGAAAGGCTGCACATACGTTGCACCCTGGGTCGTATTCACACCCACCGAAGGCAATCCGGGAAAGGGCATCAGCTGGAATCCGTTGTCGAAAGCAATAATGGTGGCTTTCGATTGCCCGGACTCTGTTCCGTTGGGATTCAGTGTAATGATATTCTCCTGGAGGTTGGTCCCGGTAATACTTGCAATTAACGACGGGTCGATGGGCAGCTGTATCCCAAAACCATTCTGATAACTTGCACCCATGGCCTTTAAAATCAGTTTAGCCCTGATCTCCACAACTTTATTCTGCCCGTTGGTGACCTGGTTAAAATTGTAATCGACCACCATGTCGTTGAAATCGTAATCACCCTGGGCTGGCCAAAGATCTTCGAAAGCAAGGGTGCCAACCGATGTTTCAGAAGGAAAGTAATTGTTAAATGCACGGGTGGGATCGGTGGGATAATCATCAAAAGTGTCTGAAATCCCATCCTTGTCGGTATCCGTCTGGGTATAATTCGGGAGGGGAATGTTGGCAGTAACGATTGACTGGATCGGGTTGGCAGAAACATAAAAGATCGCATCATTGAAATCATTGTCGGTGGTGCCATCACGCCTTTGATCTTCAAAACTGAGCAGGAATTTGCCACGGCCGATGTCGTTCAATAACAGGGAATGTTGTTTTTTTGATGCTGCTGCTTCAGGATTCAGCTGGTCATCTGAATAGAGTATCCAGTTTCCGTTGGTGATCGTCCCATTTCTGAAACCATCGGCAATAAGCACCCAGCCGATTTCCGTACCCGGGGGGAAAGCGCCGAGGTAAACCCTGTTCCCTGACGAAAGCCCGCCACCGCTTCCGCTGAAGGAGACATTCGGAAAAACGATGTGAACGGTATCAACGTCAGCTGTGGTAACGGGAGGATTGTTGGTGTTGTATTTATAGTAACCAAGCACATTCCTGTATCCGGCACCTTCGTGCACAAATGTTACCCATACATCACAGGCGGCATCGAGAACAAGGTTGCGTTCCAGTCCTGGCTGAAAATATTGGGGGTGGCTTGTAGGAGCTGCAATATATTCCGGTAAAGTCGCATTGATATCGCTCAGCATCGATGCATCAATCGGGTCGTTGGTCGGGGTGAGGTAAGTGGGTACGCCATCGCTGTTGTAGGTTCCCATTGGTTTGAAAAGGGAGTTTGTCGACTTGTAAGTTCCAATTTCGCCGTCTTTCAATGCCGGTGCTTGTTTTCCACCTAATTTGCAGACCAGGCTTCCGGAGTTAACTTTAACCTTCTGAAAATTGACAAATCCAATGGCAGTTGTACCTACGACCAGTGAATCATAGACCAGCGGGAAATTGTGGTCGGTGCTGAAAATTCCGCTGGCATCTGTTACACCGCTGAGTACGATTTGGCCGTTGTTTTCGGGATAATCAGTGTAGATATTTACCCTGATGTTGGGTACTGCATTATCTGTATTGTCAAGGGTGGATATTTTTACGCCGACTGTCCCTGTGGTTTCGAAGGTAAATCCTGCAGGAACCTTCATGGTTTTCACGGAAGTGGCAACAGATGTGTCGGTAGAGGAATCTCCCGATTTTTTACACGACTGGAAGACCATCAGCAGCATGAGGAACATGCCTGCCATAAATAATTTTGTAATATGGGGTGCTTTCATGATTTTTGATTTATTAAACATTAAAGATACTTGTATTTTGACAGATTATTTACCAGAACCGTGCCAAAAATCAAACTATTTTAATAAACGTTGATTGTCAGAGAATTACAAATTACGCGCAGACAAGGAAATTCCCAAAACGAGAAGTAACACTTATGTTTGGGATTCTGCATCTGATTTGAGAACATCATAATTATCTTTACAGCCTTTCCATTTGTTCCTACAAAGATCAGGCAACTATGTTGCCAATTAAAAAATTTGCAGGAACAAATGATTAAGAAAATGCAAGGATTGTGTAAGGGAGTGGTCCACGTTCCCCTTACCTTACGAACCGTGAAAACTTCAACTTTCACATTACCGATGAGTTTTTTACCTTTTTGTAACAGGATGAAGTTTTCGTTGGTCGGATTGGGAAAGATGCTGAATGAAGCAAGATCAGGACCGGTATGGGTGTATTTTTACCCATACCTGATGCTGTGGCCGGCATTAAAGGAGCAACGCAATAGGTTCCCGGTGAAATATAGCCGTGCATGTAGCTTCCGCTCTGAATCCGGGTTCCTGGAAGGAAGGAAATATTCTGCCAGGCGATAAAAGTTGCGCCTGATCCGCTTTGAAACCACATCCATGCGCGCATCCCAGTGGGCCATGAGTGTCACGGGGTCGCTATAGTTGTATATAAAACTCGTTGGCACCTGCATCATGAATTTCTCAGATTCAAAATCTGCCCAGGGAGCCGGATTAAGCCGCTGAACATTTTGCCATTGGCTTAAGGTGGTAGTGGAAAAACTTTTTGCCGAAAAGAACAGAGCCGGAACTACGTTGGTTAATTCTACCTGTTGCAAACCCGCAGAAGCCTGGCAGGGAGTAATGATATAAATTCCTCATGCGCAGCACATTCCATCACCATATGAATCGTAAATGGTAAAATGCAGGCTTTTACCGGTGAGAGAGCAAAGTGTATCACCATTGGTAGTGCCACTCGCAATAATACTATTTGATGCATCTTTTATATCCCAACTTGTTTCAGCCGGGTAATTATCAGGAATAATATTGACAATGATTTGTGAGTAGCCTGTTGAACACTGGGCCTGTGACTTATGTGTTGCACTAATTATGATCAAAGAACAAACAAGTAAAATTGAAGCAACTATTTTCATAATAGCATGCACCAAACGAAGCGGGACCTGGTCTCCGGAACGAAAAAAGAGGCTGCCCCGTGAATTTTGAGACAGCCTCTTTTGTTGTGTGACGGGATGTTAGTATATATTAGTGGTTTTCCGGTAGCCGGGTTTATCCATATACCAATCGGGATACATTGAGCCCGACGACTGTGCCCATTCGGCAAAGTGCATGTAGGTCTGAACAATATCCGTCTTCTCCACCGGATATGCAAAATCAACCGGGAGCTCCAATCCCCATGGCAATCCGGTTGCGGAGCGGTAATAATACCCGGTGGCAGGATTTGAGGCATCATTCAATGAACCAAAGTATACCGGGTTTGCCAGTTGCGTTGGAGGATGGTCTTTCATGTGGATTTCCTTCCCGCGGTCCTGGTTGACAAAGATAAACGGGTTATACGGCGGGGTCCCGATGCTGGTCTGCGGCGTTGAGAGATGCATCGTTACTGTTTGAACAGTGGTTTGCACGGAGTATCCTCCATGAACCGTATTGATGATCGAGCGGCTAAGTAATGTGTTAACTGCATCTACCGGGATTATGACCGTGTTGGTGGTGTGGCCCGCCTCGTAACCTTTCGGATCGATATTCACGACCGAACCAACCTTGATACAGCCCGTCACGCTTGCAACATTATCCGGTGAAGTACTGAAGGCAACACCAAAACCATTGTTGAAGGAGGCCCCCGATGATTTTACTTTGAATTTTGCGATCAGGTCAACCACTTTATTCTGAGCATTGGTGACGATTTTATAATTGAAATTCATCACAAGGTCATTGCAGTCATAATCGCCATAAGCGGGCCAGAGATCTTCGAAGGCATAAGAGGCAAAGTCAAGTTCGTTGGGATAATAGGAGTTGAAAGCACGTGTTGCATCGGTAGGATAGGCATCAAGCGCATCAGCGACGCCATCCCCGTCGCTGTCGGTGATGACCTGTGCAACAACTCTCAGCGCCAGGGTCCTGGTATCCGTGCCTGAACTGTTAGTAGCGGTGAGTAATATTCCACCTGAGCCGGTCTGGCTGGGAATTCCGCTGATAACGTTATATTGGGGATCGAATATTAATCCGGCCGGCAAATTGGTGGCAGTACAAACAATCGGATGTGTTCCCGTTGCAGTCAGCTGGTAACTGAATGGCTGGTTAAGGGTAATTGATACCGATAGCGGGCTGGTGATTTTTGGGGCCTCAACCGGCTCCCTGACCGTGATCACCAGGATTTTGGAATCATTGCCATACTCGTTGGAGGCAGTGAGCGTAACATTGGTTAAGCCCGGCAATGAAGGGGTACCGTTTATTGAATGGGTTTCTTCACTGAAATTTAAACCGGCCGGGAGGTTTGTAGCGTCAAAGCTGATGGTGGATGATCCGGTTGCTGCAACCGTATAGGTTATAAACTGCTGGCCGGTTGTTCCGGTAGCTGCAAGCACACTTGTGATCGTGGGCGGGATCCCAACCGTAAGAACAAGTGTTTTGCTTACAGTGCCGTAATTGTTGGTTGCCGAGACAGGAATATTGTAGGTGCCAGCCATGGAAGGAGCTCCGTTGATCGCATGTGTAGCCGGGTTAAATGTCAATCCAGCGGGTAAAT
>CAIKNA010000077.1 GCA_903828645.1 uncultured Bacteroidales bacterium | reverse complement strand
ACAGTTGAAGCCATAACCATTGGTTGTGGTGTTGATAAAACATACCGGGGTGCTGATACAGCCTATATTTGCCGGGTTTGATGTAAAACCCGCGGTCGGTGGCTGGTACACTTTTACATTGCTGACGAGGGCATAGGTTGAATCACAGCCATTGACGGCAGTAACCTTCACAATGAACTGATTTCCGGCCAATCCCTGGCCACAGGAGGATGTAGTATAAGTATGAGGGATAATGCTATCCAGCAATAATTGTTCGTTTGTTTTAAAAATGGTCGTTCCATCGCCAAACTCCATCCTGTAGGTGGTTCCGGGTGAATTTTGACCTGCCCCGAGGATCGTAAATGACCAGGTTACGGGTAAACAACCCGTTGTGGTTCCCGGTGCGCTGATCCCGACTGCAGGGTTGCTTTGATTTACAACAACAAAGGTATTGGAATTGCTGCACCCGGTTGTTCCGTTGGTAGCTGTAAAGACGAGGTTAAATGCGCCCAGCTGGGTATAAAGATGGCTGGCAGTGGTGAAGCCAGGCGGGTAGGAAACCGGCCCGCCACCATCTCCCCAGTTGATGGTGTAACTTGTGATACAGGAGGTATTTGTGGTAATATTATTCAGATTTAGCTGAAAACCAGGATTTGTCGGGGTTGGATTGTTGTCGCAATTACTAAACGGAGTATTTGGATCCTGATCCTGTAATTGAGGATTTGGTTGCTGTTTGATGGTAACAACCTGCATTGCAGATGTGGTTGTACATCCGCAGGAATTTGTTAACGTGACGGTTACATTGTAATTCGTTGTAGAACAGCCATAGGTTCTGAAGATATGACTGGGATTCTGAAGAGTGCTGGTATTGTTTGTTCCCGAGGTCGGATCCCCGAAATACCACAGGTACGTATAACCAGTACCCGATGGTGCCTGGAAATTGACGGCCGTACCCGAGCAGGCATTGTTATTAACCACCGTGGCAATTGCTGCAGGATAATTGTTAATGGTTACATTCAATGTGCTTGAATTGACACAACCTGCTGGACTTGTTTCAATTACCTTAACCGGTCCGGCACCAGCTGAAGCACCCCAATTAACCGTTATTTGATGTGAACCCTGTCCTGTGCTGATCGTCCCTCCGGCTACAGTCCATACATATCCACTTCCCAGGTTGTCGGGGGTCGAATAGGCAACACCCGAACTATTTATACAAACGCATTGCAATCCTGACACAACGGGAGCAGGCAAAGGATTAACGTTAACAACAACCTGGTCTGAAGCAGTGCAGGGTGTAATGGCAGCATCTGTAACGGTAACAGTATAAGTGCCCGCGGTACCCACCGTAATGGAGGCATTGGTCGAGGTATTTGACCAAAGGTAGGTAAACGGGAGTGTCCCCCCGGAAGGGACCGCGATAAGGGTCGTTGTCTGTCCTGAACAAATAGTTTTATCGGCACCGGCGTCTACTGAACACTGCGCAAACCCGTGGTTTTGAACTTGAAAAAAGAATGTCAGAAGCACACTGGAAAAGAGTAATCCGGTCTTTTTCATGGGAAGGAATTTATTTTTTAACGATCTTCCCAATGCAAAAAAAGCAGGACCATACGGGGATGCAATTTTGGGGAAAAGTCTAACAAAATAACCGAAAAATTCAACAACAACCCACTAAAACGCTGAATATATTGCCATTACACGGCAATTTAGGTTTAGAATGAATAAGAATATCTTTGTAACTTATTTAGAGATAATCGGTAACATTAACCGATGCCCTAACGTGTTATAAAAATGATGTGTTACCGGTCTTCCTCCTCACGGGTTTGAAAGGGTAAGCGAGCATGCCGCAGAAACTTTGACATAGTATCCCTCGCCGGACTTTAAGTTCCCGATGTTGTTCATCAACCCCAGGGGAAGTTCTGGACGCTGTTCCCGGCCTCGTCGATCATCCTTACCAGGCTGAGACCAGCGGCTTCAGCATAGGAGGATTATCGTACAAACATTACACAAACATCGTACAAACATCGTACAAACATTATACAAACATCGTACGACATCGGATGAAGATCGAAGGTAACTTAGAGAAGACTTAGAGAAGACTTAGGGAAGACTTAGGGGAGGCTTAGAGAAAGCTTAGGGGAGGCTTAGGAAATGCTCTTGAAATTCGGAAAGCTGAAACACCGGAACAAAACAAAATGCCATCAGGTACAGGATAGTTTTTTGCGATACCGGGCGATGATATGTTTTATTCAGCACAAATATACAATATTTTTTCGGATTTTCAAGATTAAATAGAAAAAAATCAGAACAAGGTTAAAATCACTGCCTCCCCGTTCTTCGGCCAAAATAAAAAACACTCTGCAAGGTGCTCAAGGTTCTCGTCACAGAACCGCCTGCCGGGTTGGATCATGTCCGGCAATTTTCCCGGAGATAGCGAATTACACTCCTCCAGAGTCAATCCAAATTCCTCTTTCAGTGCCCTGTCGGCAGCCTGAAGGCCATCGCCTTCATGCCCGCCGGTCCTGAGCCTATTAACCACCTATTATGTCAATTAAGTTGATTT
>CAIKNA010000076.1 GCA_903828645.1 uncultured Bacteroidales bacterium | reverse complement strand
GCATCGAGCGCCAGCGCTATGGCAGCACCAATGCCGGAGGAGGCGCCGGTGATGAGGATGATTTTTTTCGAGAGATCAGGGAGGGTAGACAATTTACGATTTACGATTTACGATTTACGATTTTAGATTGGAGGCCAAAAGTAAAAAGAATGTTGTTTGTATGCCGATAATTTCATAGGTTTGTCAGAATAAAAATCTGCAATCCATGAAAAGCAACCCCGGTTTATTTGTTTCTGCCATGCTGCTGTTGGCTTGTTTTTCGTGCAATATCCATGAAAGTTCCAATGATGATGGTGGTTTAAACATCACCTTAAATGGCAAATCCATCGTAACCAGTCAAACCGCCGCAACACGGGAAATCATGAAAGAACCCTTTGGAAAAGTTGATCAGAAGCAGGTTTTCCGCTATACCCTTACCAACAGCAGCGGTATCAAGGTGAAGATCACCAACTATGGCGGAATCATCACATCCATTCTCGTTCCCGATAAAAACGGCCGGATGGGCGACATCGTACTGGGTTATGACAGCCTGGAACAGTATGTTGCCAACAATCCCTATTTCGGGGCCATCGCGGGCCGCTATGCGAATCGCATCGCCAAAGGAAAATTCACCCTTGACGGAAAGAGTTACCATCTTGCCATCAACAACGGGAACAACTCCCTTCATGGAGGGGTAAAGGGTTTCGACAAGGTGGTTTGGGATGTCAGGGAAATGAAAGATTCCGCCGGGGCTGTCGGGCTGGAACTGACCTATGTGAGCAAAGACGGTGAAGAGGGTTATCCCGGCAACCTGAAAGTCAGGGCGACTTACTTACTTGATGATCATAATGCGCTGACTTTGCTGATTGCAGCGGAAACCGATAAACCCACCCCGGTCAATCTCTGCAACCACACCTATTTTAACCTCAGTGAAGCCGACACGAACATCCTCGGGCATGTCCTTACGCTCTATGCCGACCAGTTTACCCAGATCAACAGTGAATTGATCCCGACCGGCATGATGCCGTTTGTGAGAGGAACCGCTATGGATTTCAACAATTCTGTTGCGGTCGGTGAGCGTATTGCAGCAATAAAAGGCGGCTATGACCACAATTACGTGTTGAAGAAAAAGGCCGGGAGCCTCGACATGGCTGCGCAGTTGTACGACCCGCGTACAGGCCGGCAGGTTGAAATAATGACCACACAACCCGGCATTCAGTTCTATACAGGAAATTTTCTCGATGGTTCCATCCGTGGAAAAGGAGGTAAAGTTTACCAGCAGCATTACGGCCTCTGCCTTGAAACGCAGCATTTTCCCGATTCGCCTAACCAGCCTGCATTTCCGAATACCATCCTGCGCCCGGGGGTGAAGTTTGCGGAGAAGACGGTATGGCGGTTTTCGGTGGTGAAGTAGGCGGGGCAAATGACAAGTGACAATTGACAAATGACAAGTAGCTGGCAGGGCAGCAGATGAAGTTTTACGTTGGTTTAATTTTCCGGATACGAACTGCTTTATCATTGACGACGAGAAGCATTGCATCAGGACGCTGACAAACCTGCTGGAAACAAATTTTCCGGAGGTCAGAATTCTTGCATCCTGCTATGATTCAACGAAGGCGTACGATTTAATTCAGCAGCACAAACCTGACTTCATATTCCTCGATATTGAAATGCCATTGCTCAATGGCTTCGACCTGCTATCGAAGTTTGACCGTCTTTATTTTGATGTGATTTTTACAACAGCCTACGATTCATATGCCATTAAAGCCATTAAATACAGTGCGTTGGATTACCTTTTAAAACCGATTGGCAAGGAAGACCTTAACGCGGCCATTGAAAAAATCAGGAGCAAACAAAATTCAATCAGCAAGGCTCAGCTCCAAATGGCTATAGCAGTAAACAACAAACAGTTGCCTGATACCATTG
>CAIKNA010000075.1 GCA_903828645.1 uncultured Bacteroidales bacterium | reverse complement strand
GGACGGAATCCTGAACTTCTACAAAAAGAATGAAGGCTTTTTACAGGGCCAGATCGGAAACCCCGAAGGGGATGATAAACCGAACAAAAAATTCTACGATCCGCGTGTATGGCTTCGCGAGGGACAAAAATCGATGGTTGACCGATTGAAGATCGCTTTCAGCGATCTGAACTGCATCGATAGGTATTAAAATCCTGCCCCGGTAGCGAGGGTATCCTTCGGATGAATGCTCAATACCGGGATCGGCGAATGGTTCACCATCTGGTGCGCATATGGGCCCAGGAAAATATTGGCCGTGGTGGTTTCCTGCTCGGTCATGATCGCAATGAGATTGGCGTCAATCCTGACTGAATATTCAATGGTTGAATCGGATATGTTTTCGCATACGATCTGGTCGATCTGATATGTTATTTTTTCCTCGTCGAAATATTCAGCCACCTGGGCGGTATAAATATCTACTTTTTGCCTCATTGTCTTGAGTTTCGAAGTATAACACTTCAGGATAAAGATTTCAGCGCCATGGTGTTTGGCTATGTATCCGGCAAATGACGACTTTTGCCTGGTCTCCTCGGCACTGTCGATTGGAAGGACAATCCTTTTCAACGGACGCTGTATGTTGATCCCTCCCCGGATGGTGATCACAGGACAATGACTGGAAGTCACAATTTTATTGGCGTTGCTCCCGATCCAGAATTCCTCAAACCCTGAAGCTCCATGGGTTCCGGTAACAATCAGCATGGCTTTGACGAACCTTGCCTCCTCGGTAACCTCCCTGTAAATCTTCCCTGTCCTGATTTTCCAGGAAATCTTCACCCCGGGATGTTCCGGCTGGTATTTTGCGATCAGGTCTTCAAAAGCCTTTTGAACATCTTTCGGAAGATCAAGGGATTTGTCCTCATATTTCTCCTTCTCACCGGCTGCTTTTTGAACCCACAGTAAAATCAGTTCACCATTGCAATATTCGGCAATGGACAATGAATGAAGAAATGCATTGATTGAACATTCAGAAAAATCAATGGCCACGACTATTTTGTTCATACCACAAGGTTTTAGTTAATCGGTTTTTGGCAAATAAATCTGGTCTGCTATGATGAATGCATTTGGATAATCTGAGGTCAATCCGATCAGAAAGCGTTGGGCATCGAGTTTTGTCCTGAAATCCCCGATCCTGACTTTATAGTTGGGTGATTTAAAGGTAAGGTAAACTCCGGTTGAAGGAAACCTGGACTGAAATTCGTCATGGATCGCCTGGGCCTTGTTTTTAGAATTGGTCCCGGATTCTGAAAAAACCTGGATCCTGAACCCGTCCATGGTATTTAAAACCTGGTTGATTTGAATGTGTTTCTTTACCAGCACATCAACCCTGGAGTCCTGTATTATTTCAGGAGTGCTGCCATGCTGTTCATTCTGCTGGGCCGATGCAGTATGCGACCTGATCAGCATCAGCAATAGAAGGAAACAACATGAACCGATGGTTTTCATCTTTAAATCAAATTAAATTTTTCCTGCGGATGGATGCTCAAAACCGGAATGGGCGACTGGTTGATAAGCTGCTGGGCCTGTGCACCCAGCAGGATATTTACCGGGGTTTCCTGCTCGGTCATGATGGCAATCAGGTCTGCATCAACCTTTCCGGCATAAGCCAGGACGGCTTTTGTCAGGTCGTTCGCAACGAGGATATCTTCAATGACCGTAACCTTTTGGTCCTGAAGGTAACCCCGTGCCATCTGGGTGATTTTTTCCGTAATCCTCTGGATGGATTTCAGGTGGCTGTTGTGCGTTGTCACGAGGTGAACCTCGGAATTGAACAAGGTGGCAAGCTTGACCACGAATGGAATCTTCTGCAATGTTTCCAGAGATCCGTCCATCGGAACAAGAATCCTTTCGATATTTTCCCTGATGGGGTAGTCGTGCCTGACGGTGATTACCGGATTTGTCGCGCAGGAAACAATTTTATAGGCATTGCTGCCGATCCAGAATTCCTCGTACCCTGAAATGCCATGGGCGCCTGTTACGATCAGCTCGGCCTCAACAAGTTTTGCCATGTTATCCACTTCACGGTAAATCCGCCCCTTTTTCAATTTAAAATCCATGGTAATACCCCTTGCCAGTTTTTTACTGTAGGTATTGAGGAGCTCTTCAAACCGCTTTTTCGCTTCATTCCTGTTTTCATTGGAGGTGTCGGGGTAAACGGATTCCTGCGGGTTCAATTTATCGACCCAGATGAGATGGATATCCGATTTCATTTTATTGGCCATGGAAATGGCATACTCCACGGCATGAATGGCAGTGTTTGAAAAATCGACGGCTACAATAATGGGATGCATGGCTGACAGCTTAAATTTATACCGTAAAAATAGGTAAATTTTTTTACAACTGAAAGTTAGAAAAATAATTTACTTTTGTCAGGATGAACGAAAATCTGGACCCTACCGGCAAATTGTTAAATCCTGCCGAAAAGGAGGTTGAACGAACCTTGCGCCCCGGCGGTTTTGTCGAATTCTCGGGACAGGAGGCAATCGTTGAAAACCTGAAGATTTTCGTACAGGCAGCCAGGCAACGCGGCGAAGCGTTGGATCATGTATTGCTGCACGGCCCCCCGGGATTGGGAAAAACAACCCTCGCGCATATCATTGCAAATGAGTTAAATGTCAACATGCGGGTAACCTCGGGCCCGGTGCTTGACAAGCCCGGCGACCTAGCCGGTCTTCTAACAGGCCTTGAGCCCAATGATGTTCTCTTCATTGATGAAATCCACAGGTTATCGCCTGTCGTAGAAGAGTACCTCTATTCGGCCATGGAGGATTACAAGATCGACATCATGCTCGAAACCGGGCCAAATGCCCGGAGTATCCAGATAAAACTCAATCCCTTCACCCTGGTGGGCGCCACCACGCGATCGGGGTTGCTCACTGCGCCGCTTCGATCAAGGTTTGGGATCAATTCACGGCTGAATTATTACAGGGCCGAAACCCTCGACAAGATCATCCACCGTTCGGCAGAAATCCTTGACGTGCCCATCGATCACGCTGCCACCGCTGAAATTGCAAGGCGAAGCCGCGGAACGCCCCGCATAGCGAACCTTCTCTTAAGACGTGTTCGCGATTTCGCACAAATCAAAGGCGATGGAACCATCGATATCAAAATCAGCCAGTATGCGCTCGGTGCACTCAATGTCGATAAAAACGGCCTCGACGAGATGGATAACAAAATCCTCACCACCATCATCGATAAATTCAAAGGCGGGCCGGTCGGACTCGGCACCATTGCAACTGCTGTTTCCGAGGATTCAGGCACCATCGAAGAGGTTTACGAGCCCTTTCTCATCCAGGAGGGTTACCTCATGCGAACCCCGCGTGGCCGCGAAGTGACCGAACTCGCTTACCGCCATCTTGGAAAAATTAAGGCCGGTGAACATCCAAGGTTGTTCGAATAAGTGGCCGGCAGGATGAGCGACCTGAAGGAACGAATTAAAACAGAATCCCTCCGCCTTGGGTTCTCCCATTGCGGAATGACCCGGAACGATTCCCTCGAAAAATTAAGACCGTTTTACTCCGCATTTCTCAAAAGAAACGGCCATGCCGGAATGGGATACCTTGAATCCAATTTTGAAAGGAGGATGCATCCTGAACTTGTACTGGAGGGCGCCAGATCGGTCATCGCACTCCTGGTCAACTATTTTCCCCCGGCAACCATCCCTGAACAGGACAACTTCATCCTGGCCAAATATGCCTATGGCTCCGATTATCACCGGGTTGTGAAAGACCGCCTCAATGAATTTGTCCATTTCATGAAACTTACCTGCGGCAGCCATCAGGCAAAGGCTTTTGTAGATTCAGGGGCAATCCTTGAAAAAGCCTGGGCTCAAAAATGCGGTGTTGGCTGGCAGGGGAAAAACACACTCATCATCAACAAATCGTCGGGGTCATTCTTTTTCATCGGGATCATCCTCACCGATCTTGAACTGGAGCCCGATGCGCCCGAAACCGACCATTGCGGTGCCTGCAACCATTGTGCGACAGCCTGTCCAACCGGGGCGCTCGACATTCCATACCAGCTCGACATCCCCCGGTGCATCTCATATCAGACCATTGAAAACAGGGAGGAGATTCCCGCAGAACTGAAAAGCAAACTGAACGACCGCATCTATGGCTGCGATATTTGCCAGGATGTTTGCCCATACAACCGGTTTGCCAGCCCGCACCAGATCCCGGCATTTTTACCCCCGGAACCGGTTATGAATTTTCGGAAAAAAGAGTGGATCGCCCTGACCGAACCCGATTTTAACAGGATATTTGCCGATTCGCCCATCAAACGATCAGGATACCAGCGGCTGAAACGTGCCATGTCCCCACGCATATGTTTCCAGGTCAAACCCGGCCAGGCTTAATACCCTGTCGACAACGGTCAGGGTCAACTCTTCGATTGTTAACGGTTTGCTGTAAAATGAGGGGGATGCCGGGCAGATAATGGCCCCGGCCTCAGTCAGAAGCTTCATGTTGTTGAGATGGATCAGGTTGTATGGCGCTTCGCGGGGTACCACGATGAGTTTTCTCCGCTCCTTCAGCATCACGTCTGCCGCACGGGTCATCAGGTCCGATGATACACCGGAGGCAATCCGACCCAGCGTTCCCATGGTGCACGGGCATATGATCATGGCGTCGTAACCGGCAGATCCGGAAGCCATCGGCGCAAAAAAATCGCCCGGTCCGTAAAACCTGATCTTGCCTGGATGCCATGCTGCAGAAGGATTTTCAGGGGCAGACTCGTTCAGCTCATATTTCCACACGGCCTTTGCATTCTCGGAAAATACAACCCCGCAAGAGGCTACCTGATCCTGAACCGACATCACTCTTTCCAGCAACATTTTTCCATAAATGGCGCCACTGGCGCCGGTGATCCCGATAATAACCTTGTGTTGTTGCATTTGCATTATTATTAAACCGACAATTTTCGATTTCAGATTTTCGATTTTCGATTTAAAAAACCAGCCCCTCCGTTTCAATTGCCTCAATCGTAAATCGTAAATCGAAAATCGAAAATCGAAAATCGTAAATCGAAAATATCTTAATAATCCCTAGGCTTAAAATACCAGCTCATGGCCAATGACAGCACATTGTTGTACTGACCAGACTCAAATAAAATTTTCCGTTCCCCCGCCACATGTCCATCCCTGGTTGAAATCAGTGAATAATTAAACCTGAAATTGGCTTTAAGATGATCGGTAATAAAACAGGAAACACCAATGATTCCTGCCAGGGTGACTGTTCGGTAGGGTACTGTTATGTATGGGACTGCCAGTCCGTTTACCTCTTCATATGAACCAAGCAGCACATCCGCTGCAGGGCCGATCTCCGCCTGGACACGTTTTGCAAAGGTAAACTGATACAATACGGGGATCTCAAGGTAATGCAGTCTTGTGAGATATGTATTACCTGTATTTGTTACCGTGTCTGCCCCCTGCCTGGCTCCTTTCTGAATGTATTCCATCTCCATTTGAAAGGAAGAACGTGGCGAAACTTTTAGGCTTACAAAACCTCCTGCCAGGTAACCAAATTTATGGTAACCATCCCAGGTGTCTCCGTCAATTTGGCTAACCAATCCACCAGCTAAAATTCCTCCATTGAATCCTTGAGCCAGTCCAAAAAGAGGGAAACAAATCAAAATCAGCAATTCAATTTTTTTCATGAGGAAATTTTCTATAAAAGTATGAAAATCTTCCCGTTTTATCTATTTCACGAAGTTATACGAAGTAATACCTGAAGGCGTACAACTGAATACCATCCTTCGCGGCACTTCGTGCATTCCTTCGTGGTTCTTC
>CAIKNA010000074.1 GCA_903828645.1 uncultured Bacteroidales bacterium | reverse complement strand
GGGATGTATCACCTGCAGATTACTACTGGGAACCAGGTTTCACATCAAACGATCATCAAACGGTAAATATATTCTAAGGACACTTTTAATCATTCACCTCAACCCCCAACCCCTTCTCCTCAGGGAGAAGGGGAGTATTCCCTCTCCTTGAGGAGAGGGTCAGGGTGAGGTGCATAAAATTTCCCAATGAAAACTCCTCTGTTAATAGTCCCCAATTCCATTCAGGCGCTGAAATCAGCCATGATCCGGCTCCTGGTGATGATCATGCTGATCGCCGGGATGGGTCATTCAGGCAGCGCCCAGATTTATGAACCCGACGGACTGCGGATCCCAGGAGACTGGAACGCATGGACCAACACCACCGGCATGGGGGGTGTTTTCGACTTGCAGAAAATCCAGTCGGGAACTCTCCGCTGGCATACCACGTTCCAGTTCACCGGAACAACCGGGCCCCAGAATTTCAAGTTTGTCAGCACCAGTTTTGCCGACCCCTGGGGAAACCAGTGGGCAGGGAACACCACTTTGGCTGTGAACAGCCTTTCGACTCTGGTCTATGGAACCCCCAGCGAACCCAACAACAAGATCAGCGCAGTTCAGAATAAGTGGTACACGGTGATTTTTGAGGATAAGGGTTATGCCAGTTCACGGGCGATCTTCATGGAGACTTCGGCAAAACCGGTCACCATCGTTTCGGTGGAACAGCAACCCCTGATTGTGACCAGCCTCAACCCGGTATCGGTTACGGTTCAGGTTTCGGCAACCCCATCCGTGGAGGAAAAGTTTTACCTGCGTTATTCCACCAATCACTGGATCACCTCCGCTACCACGGCGCTTGCAGTGACAGGCCTGTCGGGAATCGCTACCATCCCCGCCCAGCCCAACGATACCACCGTGCAGTATTATATTTTCAGTTCGGTGATCCAGGATCCGCAACAGGACTGGGACCTGGTGACCCTGAACTTCGACAACAACAATGGCCAGAATTACAGCTACCTGGTAGGGGAGCAGTTCACCTGCGGGCAGGTCGTCAACCTGGTCACGACGAGCCCTCCATTTCCGATGGAGGCCATCCCGGTTGACATCTATTTCAATGCCACCCTGGGGAATGGCGGGCTGCTCAACTATACCGGCGATGTTTACGCCCACACGGGGGTGATCACAAACCTTTCCACCGGCAACACCGACTGGAAATATGTGAAAACCACCTGGGGACAGAATACCCCCGAAACCAAGCTGACCAGGATCAGCGACAACCTTTACTCCCTGCATATTGCCAACATCCGGCAATATTACGGGGTTCCTACCGCGGAAAAAATCCTGAAAATGGCCTTTGTCTTCAGGGGTGGGGCGCCCAATCCCGGAGGTGGTTACCCTGAACAGAAGAATGCCGATGGCTCCGACATCCTGGTGGATGTATACGCTCCCGCACTCACGGTGAAGATCATGAATCCAACAAGCCGCGCCCCGCTGGCCAGCCCCAACCAGGTGCTGCCGGTATGTGTGGAGGCATTGCAGAACCAGACCATCAGCATCTACCTCGACCAGCAACTCCTTAAGACCGATACCGCGACTTCCATGGCCTATCCGCTGGTTCTCCAGGGGATGGCCCCGGGATCCTACTGGGTAAAAGCCGTGGCGCATGGTACAACAGGCCAGGCCAGGGATTCGGTGAGCATCTACCTGCGCGGACCCGTGGTGGTGCAGGAATTGCCTGCCGGTGTGACGGGCGGCATCAACTACATCGACAACACAACCGTCACCCTGGTGCTCAACGATCCTCCGGGGCTGAAAAATTTTGCTTTTGCCATCGGCGACTTCAGCAACTGGCTCCCCAACGATCAGAATTACATGAAGCGTACCCCCGACGGGAAAAACTACTGGATTACCCTCACCGGCCTAACCAGCCTGAAAGAGTATGCCTACCAGTATTTCATCGATGGCAACCTGAAGATCGGCGACCCTTACTGCGATAAAATGCTCGATCCATGGAACGACCGGTGGATACCGAAATTCAACAATCCCGGTCTCAAACCCTACCCGTTTGACAAGACCACGGGGCCGGTCAGCATATTCCAGACCAACCAGGCGCCCTATCCCTGGGAGATACCGGCTTTCACGCCGCCGGCCGTCAACGCAACCCAGCAGGATCTGATGGTGTACGAGCTGCTCCTGCGCGATTTTACCGATTCGAGCAGCATCGTAACGGCCATGGGGAAACTCGATTATCTTAAAAGCCTGGGGGTGAATGCCGTTGAACTGATGCCGGTGATCGAATTCGACGGAAACAAGAGCTGGGGATACGCCCCGAATTTCTTTTTCGCCCCGGATAAATTCTATGGAAAGAAGGCTGATTACAAAAAGTTCATCGACGAATGTCATAAACGCGACATGGCAGTGGTACTCGACATCGTTACCAACCATTGCTTCGGCATGTGCCCGCTTGCAGCCATGTATTTCGACCCAAACACAGGCGTGGGTCAGCCCTCGGCTGTCAACCCGTGGCTCAATCCGCAGGCGCCGCACCCCCTGAGCGTGGGATACGATTTCAACCATGAAAGTCCCTATACCCGTGAATTCTTCAAACGGGTACTCTCGTACTGGCTTACCGAATACAAGGTGGATGGCTTCCGGTTTGACCTTTCAAAGGGACTCACCCAGAAATACTCCGGCAGCGACATGGGTGCATGGAGCGCCTATGACCAGAGCCGGATCAACATCCTCACCGATTATTACAACCACATCAAGTCGTTGAATGCAAACGCCTACATGATCCTGGAGCATTTTGCCGACAACAGCGAGGAGACCGTACTGGCAAATACCGGAATGCTGCT
>CAIKNA010000073.1 GCA_903828645.1 uncultured Bacteroidales bacterium | reverse complement strand
TGATATGGAAGTTTACTCGGCCGCACAGAAACGCTGGCTGGAAGTGAGTTCCATCTCCAATTTCGAATCTTTTCAGTCAACGCGGCTGAAACTGCGTTACAAGGATGATGCAGGGAAGATCCACCCGGCACATACGCTCAACGGCAGTGCGCTTGCATTGCCACGTATCGTTGCTGCCCTGCTCGAGAACAGCCAGACCCCGGATGGGATCCGGATCCCGAAAGCGCTGGTTCCTTATACTAAATTTGAGGTAATCAATTAACTTCACCAGGAGTCTCCGTAACTCCGTGTTCTCCGTGTTTCCGTGGTTATCTGATTTTTAACCACAAGGCACTGAGAACACTAATTGACACTAAGGAAAAGACCTGCCATTTTTACATGCAGGGGATGTCCACCACTAAAGATTCTATAGAATGAGTATAGGTTGCCTATACTGCTCGTATATCCTGGCAAATTGGCAGAATTTCAACTGTTGAGCTCCTCAGGGGCTCTTTTCGTTTTTTTGTTCGTACATTTTTCGTAATATTTGTAATTCTTTGTCTGATTTGTCGCGGAAGTCTTTATTTTTGAGCCGAAAAACAAAACCAAGCAATATGAAAAAAATCATTTTAGCGCTCGTTCTCCTCTTAACAGTAGCAACAGGGACAAGTTTTGGACAACTGAACATCAAAATCGGACCCAAGGTGGGCTTTAATGCCTCACAGCTCCACACCAACCTGGATTCAATCTCAAGCCAGTTCAAATCCGGATTTCAATTCGGTATATTCGTCAGGCTGGGAAAAAAAGTTTACCTGCAGCCTGAGTTGTATTATACAACTGAAGGAGGTGTGTTTAAAAGCAACAGTTCTTCCATTAAACAATGGGAACAGAACATCAAGCTCGGATCCCTCGATGTCCCGGTGCTTATCGGGGTTTCATTTATCAACAGCGAGTTGCTGAACGTTCGTATTCTTGCTGGTCCTTTGGCCAGTTTTATTGTAAACAAAAAAATATCTGAAACCGGTGTCACCGGCCCGGTCCAGGATGCCAATATCAAGAATGTGAACTGGTACATCCAGGCAGGAGCCGGTGTTGATATCTGGAAATTCACCCTGGATGTCCGTTACCAGATCGGGTTGAACAAGATGATCAGCGATGTGGATTTCAATAGCAAGACTGTCAACTTTAATACATCGAACAATGTGTGGGTTGTAAGTCTTGGATTTAAGTTCTTGTAATTGAATTATAAGATCCATATTGAGGCGGATAATCCTGGTAGTTTCCTGACATTTATTCAACCGCTAAGACGCTAAGGCGCAAAGTAATCTAAAGTTTATGTTAAGACTTCTGCGTCTTAGCGTCTTTGCGGTATTTTTAATTTTATTATGAATTAAGTTAATCAAGGACAGTAGTTAACCAAAAGAATAAAGCTATGAAAAGGGCATTTTTTGTTGTGGTGTGTTTGTTGCTTCTTTCATCAGGGATGCATGTTTCGGCTCAAAAATCCGGGCCTGTCGATCCCATGAAAAAAGATACCTGGTTGATCAATTTCGGTTTTGGGCCTGGGATTAACTTTTACAATGGATATTCAACCGGTTTCGGACCGGGGTTCCAGGCATCCTTTGAAAAAGGAATGTGGCAGCTTGGCCCGGGTGTGCTTACTCTTGGCGCTGAACTGGGCACCTCCTTCTTTTCATACAACGGGGAATTTTACTCGAACGCCACTTACCGTTATCATTGGGTCAGCCTGATCACGGCTGCACGTAGCGCCTATCATTACGGATGGAAAGTGAAAGGACTTGACACGTATGGTGGTCTTTCAACCGGCATGCGCTTTCTTTTCTTCTCGTGGAATTATACCGGGAATAACCTGCTTCATGTAGAAAACAACTATAACCCTGAAGCAGTATCAGCCTTCTTTGGTACCTTTGTTGGTGCATCCTATTTTTTCAACCATGTATTTGGCATCAACGGAGAACTGGGATATAACATCAATTATGCACAAATAGGATTAGTCTTTAAGCTGAATTGAACCTGTGCTGGTCGGAACAAAGAATTACCGGACGGTCTGGATGGAAGGTCCGACGGTTTTCCTGATCGAACAAAATCTCCTGCCTTTTGAATTTAAAATTATTCAGGCAGTTGATACCGAAGCCTGTTGCGAGGCGATCCGTTCGATGAAAATACGCGGTGCAGGTGCCATTGGTGCCATGGCGGGATTTGCCATGGCGCTTGCTTTTATCAGGGCTCCAAAAATCAACACGGAAACTTATCTTCTTGCCGCCCGCAAGGAAATTGAGGCTACGCGGCCAACCGCGCGGAACCTGTTCTATGCCACTGAAAAAGTATTTGCTGCAGGGCTTGTTTCTGTTGAAGAGGCGATACGGATGGCTCAATGGATCGCTGATAAGGATGCTGAAGATTCACGGATGATTGGGGTTTACGGGAATGACCTGATCAGGGACGGATTCCGGGTTGAGACTCACTGCAATGCCGGCTGGCTGGCGTTTGTAGATTACGGCACCGCCCTCTCCCCTATATATACTGCATCAAAACAAGGCAAGAAAATTTTCGTCTATGTTGACGAAACCCGCCCGAGAAGCCAGGGAGCACGCCTGACTGCCTGGGAGCTGCAAAGTGCCGGAATTCCGCATGTGATCATACCTGATAACGCGGGCGCGCACCTGATGTCGCACGGGAAAATTGACCTGATCATCACCGGTGCCGACCGCATCGCAAGGAACGGGGATACTGCCAATAAAATTGGTACCCTTGAAAAAGCAATCGTTGCCAAAGAATTTGGAATACCTTTTTATATCGCCGCACCTGTTTCCACATTTGACTTCAATTGTACCGGCGGAAATGAAATACCGATTGAAGAGCGCAGCGAAGATGAGGTTCTATACCAGGAAGGTCCTGATACGGATGGAATCCTCCGGAAGATCCTTGTCTGTTCGCCCGGTTCGCATGCGGAAAACCCGGCATTTGACGTGACCCCCGCGAAATACATCACCGGGATCATCACCGAAAAAGGAATCATCAAACCAGACCGGAAATCAATATCCGGCCTTAGTCGTACAAACAAGTAAAACAATAACCACAATGATCACAATGATTTACACAAAAGTCACAATGAATATCTTTATGTTCTTTGTGGTGAAAAGTAATATAGAATAGAAGTTTTTATTTTTTCATAATTTTTAATAATCAGCAAATGAAATACAAAATCTTAACAGGAATTGTCCTTCAGTTCGTATTTCTTTTCGTTTCCCTTAGTATGACGGCCTCGCCGCAGGAACAGGATGATGACGATGCACCACCACCGCTCAATCCGAAAGAGACCAAAAAGTCGAATTCAAAAGAGGAGAAAAAAGATACGCTGCTGACTTCTGCAACCGTTGACGGACTGAAATTCAGGAGTATCGGACCGGCTTTTGCTTCGGGAAGGATCGTGGACTTCGCGGTAAACCAGAAAAACCATACTGAATGGTATGTTGCCGTGGCTTCAGGTCATATCTGGAAGACGGTGAACAATGGCACAACATTTACACCTGTATTCGACAATTATGGATCTTATTCCATTGGCTGCGTGGCGATCGATCCCAACAACAGCAATGTTGTCTGGGCCGGAACGGGTGAAGGGAATCACCAGCGGTCCCTGGGATACGGCGATGGTGTTTACAAAAGTATTGACGGCGGTAAAAGCTGGAAGAACATGGGATTAAAGGAATCCCGCCAGATCGGGAAAGTCCTGATTGATCCGCGGAATTCCGATGTCGTATATGTTGCCGCAGAAGGGTCTGTATGGGGCCCGGGCGGTGACCGGGGACTTTATAAAACGACAGATGGCGGTAAGACCTGGAAAAAAGTCCTGACCATCAGCGAAAATACAGGTGTAAACAATATCCTCATGGATCCCCGCGATCCGAATGTCTTGTATGCATCATCCGAACAGCGGCGCAGGCATGTGTTTACCAAGATCGGCGGAGGTCCTGAAACAGCGATCTACAAATCAACAAACGCAGGAGAAACCTGGGATAAGCTATCATCCGGTCTTCCTACGGAAGATATGGGTGGCATGGGACTGGCGATTTCACCGATCGATCCCGATGTGATTTATGCCATCATTGAAGCGGCCGGTGATGCCGGCGGTTTTTACCGCAGCAGCGACCGGGGGGCTTCCTGGCAAAAGATGAGCGGTCATTTTGCGCAGGGACAATATTATAACAAGATTTTTTGTGATCCCGTTGTCATGGACAAAGTCTATTCCATGGAAACATGGTCATGCTTCACTGAAGATGGAGGCAAGACATGGAAACCCATCGGCAACAACAAAAGGCATGTAGATGATCACGCATTCTGGATCGAACCGGAGAATCCGAAACATTTTTTGATCGGTTGCGACGGCGGGATCTATGAAACCTTTGATGCCGGGAAAGAGTTTATTTTCAAGAGCAATCTTCCTGTGACGCAATTTTATCGTGTCCAGGCGGAT
>CAIKNA010000072.1 GCA_903828645.1 uncultured Bacteroidales bacterium | reverse complement strand
TTCACTCATCGGGCCGGTATGGCCTGCAGGCATGGAGATCGTGAAGAACTTCTCCATCCTGATCGATACTGCGTGGGTTCCCGAAAACACCCATCTCAACCTGGTGGTTTATCATCATGCGGATTCGATCTATAAGTCGGAAGTCCAGCAGGCGGTTTGCCAGTCAGTGAGCGGGGAAGTTGGAATTCCGGATACAAAAACAAAACCGGAACTCTCCGGGATCCGGCAGATCTATCCCAATCCTGCAAATGAATGGATAAGCGTCCATTTCAAGGTTGCTTCCACAGGTACTTGCAGGCTGGAGATCTTGTCTGTCACAGGCCAGCCGCTGGCCCTGCTGATGGAGGGGGCAACCGGCCCCGGAATTTACAATATTGAGCATTCCGTTTCGGATATACCGGCCGGAACTTACCTGCTCAGGCTGGAGGCACCTGAAGGATCCTCATTCCGAAAGCTGGTTGTCATAAAGTAGCAGTGATAACCAATATTAAAAATTTTTAATACACTCAAAGAACCCCTAACCCATGAAAAAATTATCACACCCTCTTTTTCCCCTGGCATTAATGGCCGGGATATTGTTGCTTGCCACCAGTTGCAGGAAGTACCATGATGAAGATTCTCCGCAAAACAATATTTTCACGCAGAAGCTTCAAACACTTGTGAACACATCCCTGGCTGATTATAAGGTAAAATACCCCGACTTCCCCGGCGGGATTGCCCTGGAAGTTATTTCAAAACAGTGTACATACTTCGTCTCGGCGGGGATGGGAACCGTAACCAACCAGGTCCGTTTCAGGGCGGCCAGCAATACAAAAACCCTTACTGCAACGGCCATTTTACTGCTTTATCAGCAGGGAAAACTCGACATCAACAAAAAGCTGACCGACACTATTCCCGGTACGCAGGAGCCCTATCTGCCGAATACCGCGGAGTTCAATATCCCCTATAAGAGTTCGATCACGATCCTTGATGTGCTCCGCCACCGTGCCGGGATCTTTGATGTCTCCAACGACAATATCCCCGATACGGTCTCCGTGCAGGTTCCGTACAAAGGACAGAACTATATCGACTATGTGCTCGCACAGGACCTGGAGCATACATTTACATTTGATGAGCTCGTCGGCGCAGTCTCAACCTGCAGGTTGTTTTATTACCCGCCAAATACCGCTTATCATTATTCCAATACCGGGTATTCTATCCTGGGCAAGATCATTGAACGGGTATCCCAGGAATCTTACCAGCAGTATCTCGTGGAGAATGTGATGACGCCCATGGGCATGAGCCACTCCACGATGCCTGTCAGCGGAACAGATCAGACGATTCCTTCGCCGTTTGCGTCGGGATATATACTTCTTCCAGATACATTGATTAATGCTACCCTTTCCAATATATCAGCCAATGTTGCAGAAGGAACGCTGATCACAACACCCGACGACCTTGGCCATTTCCTGCGGAAACTGATCACGGGCAACGGGGTGCTTAATCCCCACATCGTAAATACGGTAATGCTGGACTGCCTTTCAACCAGCCCGGCCAATGCCGGCAGCTATGGATGTGGTATCGGATACACAAACAATCTCGGCTATGGGCATACGGGCGCACATGCAGGATACCTTTCGGAGATGGCGCATGACCCTGCTTCGGGATTTACCGTAGTCGTTTTTACCAATTGCTGGAATGAAAAGACCCAGATGACGAGTTTATACGATGAAATGACTTCGCTCCTTGAAAACAATTGTTACGCGGCAAAGCAGATTTTCACCGGGAAATAGAAGACAAATGCATACACTCACCGAAATTAATTGTCCCGGATGCATCGGACGGTGAAACCGTATGCCTTGTTGTTGGTTAATGTCTGGCTTTGCCCGCTGTTGAAGTTCAGATCATAAGCAAGGCCGGATGCCCAGGATGTACTGCTCCAGAAGTTGCCTTGCGAGCCCCGGTTGACCAGAGAACCATTGGGGAAGTCCAGGAATCCGCCCCCGTGAAGCTTTAATACGGAGTTCCACGGCCCGTTCCAGTTCGTCCAGTTTCCGCCGGATGAACCGTCCACATTGGTCCATTCCGTATTGGTCGGGAGACGCCAGCCGGTACCGAGCTCTATCACACAGGGATCGTTGGCTGTAGTCCAGTTGGATGTTTCGCTGATGCTGGTGATTGTCCAAGCCGGTGTCAGGGTGGTTCCGTCCTGCTTGAAGCCCTGAATACGATTAAACTGCCAGTACCAGCCGGCAGAGGCTTCAGTGTTGTCGC
Organism: uncultured Bacteroidales bacterium; assembly: GCA_903828645.1. GTDB lineage: Bacteria > Bacteroidota > Bacteroidia > Bacteroidales > FEN-979 > CAIVAT01. The sequence continues at coordinate 5,843 of CAIKNA010000072.1, read as the reverse complement.
TGATGGAGGTTGCCTGGTGGTCGGCTCCAAGGTTGCTGGTGATCCAGCATTTGGCGGTTTCACCCGGGACGTTGGTCATGGTGCCGTAAGTGACTGTTTTAGCGACCGGCGCCACACCGCCCGAAACCTGGTGGTTGATGGTGAAGGAAGCGCCGCATGACAAGGTCGTAAAAGTCACCTCGTTACCGTAGACTGTCCCGACAAGGTTGGTGGCATAGGCGCGGACATAATAAAGTGTTCCTGCCGTCAGGCCGGTAATACTGCTTGTCCAGGAGCCTGTCGTTCCGGCATCGGTGGTATGGTTTCCTGAGGTCACAGGGCCCGTGGATGTACCCCAGCAAACGCCCCGGGCGGTGATGGCGGCGCCGCCGTCAGAAGTTACATTCCCGCCTCCTGTGGCTGAATTGAAGGATATGTTGGTCACTGTTGCAGTGGTCAAAGAGGGCAGTGTGAGTGTAGTGAATGTCACTTCGCTTCCATAAGCGGTTCCCACGCTGTTGGTGGCATAGGCCCGAACGTAATAGAGTGTTCCCGGCACAAGGTAGGTTAGACTGCTGGTATAAGATCCAATGGTTCCGGCATCGGTAGTATGGTTTCCGGTGGCCACAGGACCTGATGTTGTGCTCCAGCAAACGCCCCGTGCTGTGATGGTGGCCCCACCGTCAGCGGTAACATTCCCGCCGCCTGTGGCTGTAAATACGGAAACATTTGTCACTGCTGAAGTGGTTAGGGAGGGCAGTGTTGCGAGTGTAGTGAATGTCACTTCGTTTCCGTAAGCTGTTCCCACGCTATTGGTGGCGTATGCCCGAACATAATAAAGTGTTGCCGGTGAGAGTCCGGTAATACTGCTTGTATAGGAGCCTGTCGTTCCGGCATCGGTGGTATGGCTGCCGGTAACCACAGGGCCTGTGGATGTACTCCAGCAAACGCCCCTGGCGGTGATGGTGGCCCCGCCGTCAGAAGTTACATTCCCACCGCTTGTGGCAGCAGTCGATGTAACATTAGTCGGGATTGCAGTGGTCAGTGTCGGAATAACTGCAGGCGTGGTGAATGTCACTTCGTTCCCGTAGGCTGTTCCGGCGCTGTTTGTGGCGTATGCCCGAACATAATAAAGTGTTCCTGCCGTCAGGCCGGTAATACTGCTGGTATAGGAGCCTGTCGTTCCGGCATCGGTGGTATGGCTGCCGGTAATCACAGGGCCTGTGGATGTAGTCCAGCAAACGCCCCGGGCGGTGATGGTGGCCCCGCCGTCAGAAGTTACATTTCCACCGCCTGTGGCAGTAGCCGATGTCACATTTGTCACGGACGAAGTTGTCAGGGTCGGAATTACAGCAAGTGTGGTGAATGTTAATTCGTTCCCGTAGGCAGTTCCGACGCTGTTGGTGGCGTATGCCCGAACATAATAAATTGTTCCCGGTGAGAGTCCGGTAATACTGCTGGTGAAGGAACCTGTCGTTCCTGCATCTGTGGTATGGTTGCCGGTAACCACAGGGCCTGTGGATGCGCTCCAGCAAACGCCCCTGGCGGTGATGGCGGCCCCGCCGTCAGCAGTGACATTCCCACCGCCTGTGGCTGTAAATACGGAAACATTTGTCACTGCTAAAGTGGTTAGGGAGGGCAGTGTTGCGAGTGTGTTGAATGTCACTTCGTTTCCGTAAGCCGTTCCCACGCTGTTGGTGGCGTATGCCCGGACATAATAAAGTGTTCCGGGCGAGAGTCCGGTAATACTGCTTGTATAGGAACCTGTCGTTCCGGCATCGGCGGTATGGCTGTCGGTAACCACAGGGCCTGAGGATGTACTCCAGCAAACGCCCCGGGCAGTGATGGTGGCCCCGCCGTCGGAAGCTACATTTCCTCCGCATGTGGCAGTAGTAGATGTAACATTGGTTGGTGTTGCAGTAGTCAGGGTCGGAATAGCTGCAGGCGTGGCGAATGTTATTTCATTTCCGTAGCCTGTTCCGACGCTGTTGGTGGCGTATGCGCGAACATAATAAATTGTTCCCGGTGAGAGTCCGTCAATACTGCTTGTATAAGAACCTGTCGTTCCGGCGTCTGTGGTATGGTTGCCGGTAACTACGGGGCATGTGGATGTGCTCCAGCAAACGCCTCTCGCGGTGATGGTGGCTCCGCCGTCGAAAGCTACATTTCCTCCGCATGTGGCAGTAGTAGATGTAACATTGGTTGGTGTTGCAGTAGTCAGGGTCGGAATAGCTGCAGGCGTGGCGAATGTTATTTCATTTCCGTAGCCTGTTCCGACACTGTTGGTGGCATAGCCCCGAACATAATAAATTGTTCCCGGTGAGAGTCCAGTAATACTGCTGGTGTAAGAGCCTGACGTTCCTGCATCGGTGGTATGGCTGCCTGTAACCACAGGGCCTGTGGATGTACTCCAGCAGACGCCCCGGGCGATTATGGTGGCCCCTCCGTCAGAAGTTACATTCCCGCCGCTTGTAGCAGTAGTCGATGTAACATTTGACGAGGTTGCAGTAGTCACGCCCGGAACCGAAAGCGTGTAGAATGATATTTCGTTCCCATAGGCTGTTCCGATACTGTTGGTGGCATAGGAGCGAACAAAATAATGTGTCCCAGGCGAGAGTCCTGTAATATTGCTCGTAAAAGAACCTGTTGTTCCGGCTTCGGTGGTATGGCTGTCTGTAACCACAGGGTCTGGGGATGTACTCCAGCAAACACCCCGTGCAGTAATGGCAGCCCCGCCATCATAAGTTACATTCCCGCCGCTTGTAGCAGTAGTCGATGTATAAGTTGTCATGACAGTGGTCAGTGTCGGAATAACTGCAAATGTGGTGAAAGTTACTTCGTTCCCGTAGGATGTCCAGATGGTGTTGGTGGCATAAGCCCTGACATGGTAAAGTGTAGCGGGAGCCAGTCCGGAAAGGTTGCTGGTGAATGGTCCCATTCCGCTACCGTCCGTCGTATAGCTGTCGGTTATTGAAGGGTTCGGGGAGGTACTCCAGCATACTCCTTTTGCTGTTATGATTGCATTCCCGTCAAATGTGACATCTCCCCCGCATGAAGCACTACCCGAAGTGATACTTGTCACGGCTGCGGTGGTAACATTGGGAAGCGTAGGCAGCGTGCTGAAGGTCACATCATCTCCGTAAGCCGTTCCAATACTGTTGGAGGCATAGGCCCTGATATGGTAAAGGGTACCGGCGGCCAGCCCGGTAAGGTTGCTTGTGAAGGTCCCGGCGCCACTGCCATCCGAGGTATGGCTGTTCGCCGTAGTGGGGTTCGAGGTGGTACTCCAGCAAACACCCCTTGCGGTCACCATGGCCGTGCCTTCACTGGTAACAATCCCGCCGCCTGTGGCAGAACTCTGGGTTATGATGGTAACCGGGGAGGTGGAGACAGCAGGGGCAATATAGGTAACGCTACCATCATTGATACAGCGGAGCGTGAAACCGTATGCCTTTTTGTTGGTTGTTGTGTTGCATAGCCCACTGCTGAAGTAAAGATCAACAGCAAGGTCAGAGGACCAATTTATACTGCTCCAGTAATTGCCTTGTGAGCCTCGATTAACAAGAGAACCATTTGAGAAGTCCAGGAATCCTGCACCATGAAGCTTTAAGCCGGAGTTCCACGGTCCGTTCCAGTTATTAAAGTTGTCGCCGGATTGACGCAGATTGACCCATTCCGTCCAGGTCGGGATACGCCAGCCATTACCCAGTTCTATCGTACATGGGTCGTTGGCTGCTGCCCAGGCGGATGCTTCGATGATGCTGTTTATCCAGGTCGTATTGGGTATTCTTGTGGTCCCGTCATGCTTGTAGCCCTGCATACGGTTAAACTGCCAATACCAGCCTGCAGAGGCCTCTGTAGGATCGTTCACGGCAGTTGCCTGGTGGTCGGCGCCAAGATTCTGGGTAATCCAGCATTTTAACGGTTCACCCGGGATGTTGGTCACGGTGCCATAAACTACGGTTTTTGTGACCGGGGCTACCGAGTCTGCAACATGATTAATAGTTAAAGGGGAACCGCAAGAAAAAATCTGTGAAGCCTGTGAAGTGAGCGTAGTCGGTAAAGAAATCCCGCATGCATTGTATGCCCAGACATAACGTGTGTAAAAATTTCCGGTAATCAATCCCGTTTCAGTTTTGGTTGTTGCCGTACCCATGTCGGTGGCAGTAGCATAGTCGTTGGTTGTATTCCACTTATACCCGGTTGCCCTGGTTACCGTACCCCAATTCCAGGTGATTTGTGTGTTTAATACCACATGGGTTCCTTCAACCGGCGATCCAGGCAGGGTACAAGTCACACCCAGGTTCTGCCATTGGCCCCCGAGAAAAATGGAAAGGCAGCTTGATCCATCCGTGTTGCAATCCGTACAAATTACCATGAGGCCATCCGCCGGATTCACAATAGCATTTCGTTGTGCAGAGGTCATTCGTGGGGGTAAAAAGCCTTTGTTCGTCGATTTCACATCCAGCATCGCCGAACTATCAGGCGCGCTGCTATCGGTGTTGATGCCCACCTGGGCAATGGCCCGGGCAATATACAGAACAAAAATAACCGCGAAGAGGGTAAACTTTTTCATGGGACAAGGATTTTGTGATTAAGCCCGAAATTTAATATTTTTCTTGTTTGGATGCAATAACATGCAAAGGATTTTACAGATTGTTATTAAGATTATATGTCCGGAATACTTAAATTCTCAGGTAAGGAACACTCATAAAACAGAAACTTTTAACCTGCAGAGCAGAGATCAGCCGGTTGCAACAATGAATAGTGAAAAGTGAAAAGTTTTTCACAATTCACTTCTGCGCTCATCAGGAATTTTGGGATATCCGGGGGGATTTTCTATGTTTGCAAAAAAATATTCTTATGAAAAAACATGTAATCTACCTGATTTCAGCATTGCTAATTGCCAGCGGATCACTCTTTGGACAAAAACAGTTTTATTTTGGTGTAGGCGGAATGGGACTTAACACCTGGGTAACCAACCAGAACAATTATGGACTCCCTTTCGAAATGGACTATGCCATCACCATAGGCGGCGGTGCCAATGCAAACATAGGATTTGATTTCAGCAAGCACGTCGGGCTGAAAATTGAAGTTGGTTTTGAAAGACTAGGCCAGACTTACAAAGACGACCTGTTCAATGATACCACGTATACAAGGAATGTGTCCCTTAATTATCTTGAGGTTCCTTTGTTATTCAAGTACCGGACTTCAGGTAAGATTGTAAGGTTCTGTGTGCTCGCCGGTCCGCAATTTAATTTTCTTATGTCAGCCAAACAGAAGTATTACAAGTATGGGAAAATTGATACAGATTATATTTTTGACAAGAACAACAAGCCTGTAAAAATTGGTGAGGAGACGATTACAGAAAGGTATACTTCACTTGATGTATTGGGCAGGCTTGACCTGGGTGTTGACATCACACTTGTCAAGAACCTGTTCCTCAATGCCGGTTTGACAATGGCTTATGGATTTCTTGATGTCAATGCCACAAATATGAGAATCGCGGATCATACCGGGAATTATAATGCATCACATAACATCCTTGTGGGTTTGAATTTCGGGATCAATTACGCAATCCCGCTGGGAGGAAAAAAATAAGTTCGTCTTAACCAGCTGGTGGGTCATTTTAAAATATTTTTACGATTAAGCACAATGATGCCAGTAGGTTGAAAGGAATCCACTTAGACACTGAGAGCACTAAGGATCACTTAGAAAAGTATTTTAATATTTTATTTAAATCTCTTAGTGTTACTAAGTGTTCTAAGTGCCTTAGTGGTTAATAAATATTCCAAAAAATCCGGTTTCCACGGATAAGATCATTGCGTCCCCTTGCTTCAATTGAGAATGGAAATAAACCCCAG
>CAIKNA010000071.1 GCA_903828645.1 uncultured Bacteroidales bacterium | reverse complement strand
CGGGAATAGTTGACAATTGCGAAAATCAGGTCGCCAAGTTCGTCTTCTTTTCTCTTATGTACCGCACCTGTTTCGACCATCTCTTTCAATTCTCCCAACTCTTCCAGAACTTTGTCCCACACCTGCTCAGGTTTTTCCCAGTCAAAACCCACCCCACTGACCTTTTCCTGAATCCTGTATGCCTTAACCATGGCCGGAAGTCCGGCAGGAACACCCGACAATACCGATTTATTGCCCTTTTCCCTGAGTTTGATGCGTTCCCAATTGTCATGCACCTCTTTTGCATCCTTAACCACTACATCCCCAAAAATATGCGGATGCCGGTGGATCAGTTTTTCGGTAATGCTTTCAAGTACATCCTTGATATCGAATGAATTGCTCTCAGAAGCTATTTTTGAATAAAAGACAAGGTGCAGCATCAGGTCGCCCAGTTCCTTTTTCAGAGACTCCAGGTCATTCTGCAAAATGGACTCGGAAAGTTCATAGGTCTCCTCAATTGTAAGATATCGCAAGGTTGCGATGGTCTGCTTCTTGTCCCACGGGCACTTTGCCCGCAATTCATCCATGATTTCCAACAGTTTCTGAAAAGCGGCTACTTTTTCCTCCATGAAATATATTTTAGGCAAAAATACGCATTTCATCCCTGTTACGTTATTAAATATTCATCCTAAATTTGCCTTTCATTTCATAGCAACCTATCCTTGGATCATTACACAACAAAGATGTCGGTATTTCTGAGGTTTATAGGTATAATTCTGATAATCACGTTTCAAGCAAACCCTGTCCAGGCGCAATTTGAACACAAGCTTGTTTCTTCCAATCTTGTAATCGAAGGCAAAATAAATTACGGGTTCTTATATGCCCAGCACCTTGAACTGGAACTCTTCAATGCTCACTTTCCTGCTTTCGAACTAATTGTGGAGAAACTGACATACGGGAAACATAAGTGGGAACGCGATTATAACTACCCGCTCATTGGTGTTTCCATGTTTTACTCAGGCATTGGCAACAACCCATCGCTGGGCAGTGCTTATGCTGCCATGCCATTTCTCAACTTTCCACTGTATAAAAACAACCGTTTCACGGCCGGGTTCAGGTTTGCCCTGGGAGTCGGTTACATCACAAAGCCATTCAACCGTATTACAAACTTCAGGAACCTGGCAATCGGGTCACATCTGAATGCAGCAGTGAACCTGATGGCCGAAGTACGGTATCGTATCAACTATTTTCTCACCGTCACTGCCGGGGCGAGTCTTCAGCATTTTTCAAACGGGTCGCTCAAACAGCCGAATTACGGCATCAATTTAATGCTCGTTAACGTCGGGGTCGCATATCGTCCGTTCAGGGAGAACCACAACATCACCGACCGGTTCTATGCCCCAGTCGAACCATACTCGGCCATTCTCAGGAAGACCATCGGAATCGATGTCGGGGGACTGTTGGGATATAAAAACATGCAGGCCGTGTATGGTAAGAACTATTGGATTACCCATTTTTACGGAAACTCCTTCCTGCAGGTCAGTCCGAAAAGTAAATTCGGGATCGGCCTTGATTTCTCCTATGACCCGTCGCAGATCACTACCCTGGAGAGGGCCGGGATCCCGGTCACCAATAAGATGAGTATAATCCGGCCAGGGATCAACGGGGCATACCAGCTGGTCATGGCGCGGCTGGGGTTTATCGTCAACCTCGGTTATTATCTCGGGGGAAAAGAAAAAAGCAATGGACCACTGTACGAGAAAATATCCGTTCAATATGGTTTTGCAAAAGACCTGTTTGCCACGGTGATGATTAAAGTGCACTGGGGAAGAGCTGATTATATCGGCTGGGGTTTAGGTTACAGGTTCGACGTTGTGTATGGTAAAAAAACTTTGAAATGAAAAATTCCTTATACCCGGTTTATATTTCCGTGTTTCTTCTCGGGCTCATTGTGAGCAGTTGCGGGAAAGACGGGGGCAGGTGTGTCTCCTCCACCGGCCGGATCATCCTCCAGGACCGCTTAATTTCAGCCTTCGACAGCATCCGCGTACTGGATAATGTAAACGTTATCCTGAAGCAGGATTCAGCCAACAGTGTAAGGGTTGAAACTGGTGAGAATATCATCGGGGGTATCGTCACCGAATTGTCAGGAAGGGAACTGGTATTAAGGAACACCAATACCTGCAACTGGCTGCGGAGTTATTCCAAACCACTTAATGTATATGTCTCAGTAAAAAACCTGCTGAAAATACATTATGAGTCGTCGGGGAATATCAGTTGTACAGATACGATAAGGACAGGGTACCTGAAAATCGACATGTGGGGAGGGTGCGGCACCATCGACCTGAAGGTAAATGTGGGAGATGGATTTTTCATCCAGCATATGGGTACGGCAACCCTGGTGCTGAATGGCATCTGCAACATCAGCAGCGTATATGCCGGGGATTACGGATTGCTCCAGCTTAGCGGACTGAGAACAGGATATTCCTTTGTAACCAACAGCGGTTCAAACGATTGCTATGTGAGCGCCACCCATTCCCTTGAGGCCACAATCACCTCCATCGGGAATATTTACTATTCCGGAAATCCCCAGGAAATCAAGGCTACGATCACAGGCACAGGAAAGTTGCTTGCCTATTGAAAAAAAGGCTAATAGGCCCGGGCAAAAATCACCCTCTGGCTTGAAGGCTTCCCCGAAAAAACGCATTTCCCCGCTTCCGGCTGGTTGTTAATCGGGATAACCCTGATGGTGGCCTTCGTTTCCTCTTTGATCTTCTCCTCAGTTTCTGTGGTTCCGTCCCAGTGTGCAGAAATAAACCCCCCTTTGTCGTCGAGCACCTTCCTGAACTCATCCCAGGTATCCACCCTGAAAGTGTTGTTTTCGCGGAAGGAGAGCGCCCGGTCGTATAAATTCTTCTGAATCTGATCCAGCAGGTGAACGATCTTGTTTTCAATGTCGGTAATCCGGAGGGTCTCCTTTTCAAGGGTATCCCTGCGGGCCACCTCGACGGTTCCCTGTTCGATATCCCTGGGGCCGATTGTCATGCGCACCGGAACCCCTTTGAATTCATATTCCGTGAATTTCCATCCCGGTTTGTGGGTATCCCGGTCGTCATATTTAACGGCGATGCCTTTCGCTTCCAACGCTTTTTTTATCGGGATGACTGTCTCAGAAATCTGTGCCAGTTGTTCAGCAGTTTTAAACACCGGAACGATGGCAACCTGGATCGGGGCAAGTTTCGGAGGGAGTACCAGCCCATGGTCATCGGAATGCGACATGATCAGGGCCCCCATCAACCGGGTGGAGACACCCCATGAAGTAGCCCACACAAAGTCAAGCTGGTTTTCGCGGTTGAGGTACTTCACATCAAAGGCCTTAGCGAAATTTTGTCCCAGGAAGTGGGAAGTACCAGCCTGGAGCGCCTTCCCATCCTGCATCAGGGCTTCAATGGCATAAGTGTCAATGGCACCTGCAAACCTTTCTGCCGGCGACTTTGTTCCTTTGATAACAGGGATGGCCATCCAATTCTCTGCAAAGTCGGCATACACACCCAGCATTGTTTCAGCCTCAGCAACAGCCTCCTCGCGGGTGGCATGCGCAGTATGTCCCTCCTGCCATAAAAACTCGGTCGTCCTCAAAAACAACCTGGTCCTCATCTCCCAGCGCACCACGTTGGCCCATTGGTTGATCAGTAACGGAAGATCGCGATAAGACTTGATCCAGGTGCGGTAAGTATCCCATATAATGGTTTCTGAAGTAGGCCTCACGATCAATTCTTCCTCGAGTTTGGCATCTTCATCAACGATGACCCCCTTTCCGTCGGGGGAATTTTTCAAGCGGTAGTGAGTCACCACGGCACACTCTTTTGCAAAACCCTCAACATGGCTCGCCTCTTTGCTGAAAAAGGATTTAGGGATGAAAATCGGAAAATAAGCATTCGAGTGGCCCGTATCCTTGAATTTTTTATCCAGAACCGCCTGGATCCGCTCCCAGATGGCATAGCCATAAGGTTTTATAACCATGCATCCGCGAACTGCTGAATTTTCAGCTAAATCGGCCTTGATAACCAGATCATTGTACCATTGAGCATAATTTTCTGCCCTTGAAGGAAAATCTTTAGCCATTTTATAGGTTTGGTATGAAAGTTGTTAATTTCTATGTTGCATTGTTAGACAGCAAAAATACAAAAATTATCCCGATCCCTCAATGCAAACGGTACATCAGCAATATAAAAGAGAATGCCTTATGAAAAAATCAGCCTGGATTATCGCGATCATTGCCCTGGCAATCAGTGCGTGCACATCTCAGAAACATGCCACGACCTATGTCGGCGATGAGGTTTACAACACATCCTCCGAACCCGTACTAGTAAAAACGCCCGTGGCACCTTCACAGAATCAGGGTGCCCAGGTGGTCACATCTCCCGATTTGGCCAAAGGGCAAAAGCCTGCTTCCTCGACCTTTGCAGATGATTACAATGACTATTCCTATGCCAACAGGATCGACCGTTTCAGCAGCAAGGACACAACGGTTGGATATTTTGACAAATCCTACACCGGTTCAGCCACCACAGGAACACAGGGTGGTAATAACCCCAACGTCAATATTTATCTTGGCAATGATTTGGGATATGGCAGCTACTATGCACCCTCCCTTTCTTTTGGGTTTGGTTATCCTTACTCCGTGTGGGGCTGGGATTACGGTTGGGGCTACCCTTATTATGGCGGATTTTATGGCTACGGATTGGGCTACCCTTACTATTACGGAGGATACTACCCCTGCTGTTATTGCAACGGTTACAACGACTGGTATAATCCTTACTACACCAGCAACTCCTATTATTACGGTTCAAGGAGTTCTACTTACCGTACCGACGGCCGGTCAGGTGCCCCCAGCGTGCGTGCAACCCAGGCTAACGGAAACAGCGCTTATTCGCGTAATGAAAGGAGCACAATCGTCCCTTCACCACGAACCGCACCTCCAACTGCCCGTACCACACCCGTGGCGCAGGAAAAATACCGGTATACACGTCCTGCAACCTCAGGACAAACCGAAAACCAGAGAAGTACGACAAGAAACAGCCAGGTTCAGAATCAAATGAACCGCCAGCAACCAGCCCCAAGATATGCCAAACCGGAAAATGTCAATGCGGCACAGCAGCGTTCGGCAAACGTTGTTCAAAGTTATTCTTCACCGGTTTACAGACAACCAAAATCGAGCCAGGAGTACCTTGCACCCAGGTCTCAGAATCCCGGAACCACAAGAGCGGCCAATCCAGCTGTACGGGCAGGATCCGGGGCGAACAATGTTACCCGTCAAAGTGCAACCCCTGACAATAGTTACAACAGGTCAGGCGGCGGATCCAACAGGTCAGGTTCTTCAGGTTATTCAACCCCTTCGCGTAGCTCAGGCAGCGGGTCCACACGTTCAGGCGGATCCAACTCCTCACCTTCCGGTTCAGGCGGAGGAGGAAGGTCAGGTGGTGGAAACAGCGGTGGTTCATCTTCCGGAGGCAGCGGTGGCGGCGGCGGAAGACACAGGTAACCTTTTTCTAATATAAAACACTGACTGCCATGAGAAAAGCATCCATGATCATCCTGATATTCACGTCATCATACATGTTTGTCAACGCCCAGACTGCGGAAGATGCCTTGCGTTATTCCCGTGTTTTTTACAGTGGTACAGCAAGGTTTAACGGATTGAGCGGGGCTTTTGGCGCTGTTGGCGCCGACTTCTCCACCCTTGCGACCAACCCTGCCGGAATCGGATTATACAAAGGATCGGAAATGACCTTCACCATTGCACCGACCGTCGGATATTCTTCCTCCATCTACAATGGTAGCTTGTGTACCGATGACCGGGTGAATGCGGGCGTTGGAAATTTCGGCGCCATCTTCAGCATTCCCCCATACGATAAAAACAAATCAGGCGTGCTGAAAAATGTAAATATCGGTATTGGTTTCAACCGGCAAAACGACTTTAACAACCGAACGGTAATTACCGGGGTCAATACTAAAAACTCCATGATGCAGAGTTATGCAAACACCCTGAATGAAAATAACAGCCAACCGGGCGATTATCCATTTGATATTGATCTTGCTGTTGGGACCGGCCTCGTTTTTCATGATTCCGCTACCAATAAATATTATTGTGATGCTGCCTATGGAGGTGTCATTCAGAATAAATTAATAGATACTTACGGGTCGATGAATGAACTGGATTTCTCTCTCGGTGCAAACTTTTCGGATCAACTTTTTGTAGGCATGACCTTCGGGGTTCCCAGTATCAACTATTACGAAAACAGCACATACACTGAAACCCGGACAAAGGACACCATTCCCAACTTCATCTCACTGCACTACCAGTATAACCTTCATACGCGCGGTACAGGGCTCAACTTTAAAATGGGGATTATTTATAAACCTGCCGGCTGGGTAAGAATCGGGGCAAGTATTCATACGCCAACATGGTATCCCACAATGAGGGATGTATGGTCGAGCAGCATGCAATCGACCTTTACAAACCCTGACTGGAATGCCGTGCAATCCTCCCCGGTCGGGTCGTATGACTACCATTTAACCACTCCTTTCCGTGCCATGGGAAGCATTGCCTTTATCATCGGGCAATATGGACTTGTAAGTGCCGATTATGAGTATGTCAACTATTCGCAAGCTCGTTTCAGTTCATCCTACGACGGCTATACCGATGTAAACAACGCGATCAAAGCAGATTATCAATCTTGGGGAAATATCAGGGCCGGTACCGAATGGAGGTTGCAAAACTTCAGGATCAGGGGAGGGTTCGCTTATTTCAGCAATCCGTATAAAGGCGGGACAAACAACAGTGCCCGTTACCAGGTTTCGGGGGGACTCGGGTTCAGGGCAAAGCATTTTTTTACCGATGTAACCTATGTTTGGTCGAAGATGGACCAGGATTATTACCTGTATGATTCCCGGATGGTGAACCCCGCAGCAGTCAGCTATTATACGAATACCGTTTCCACTACTGTCGGATTCAGATTTTAGGCTGTGCTGTTTTCAACCGGTTCAAACCAGCCCTGGCTTTCTGGTCAAGGCTGGTTCTATATTCGGGGGACTTGATTGAAAGGCAAAGACGGTAGGCGCTGTCAGCCCTTGAAAAGGCACCTTTGTTCTCAAAAAGCAACCCCATCTGGTAAGCAGCACCTGCTGCGAAATACCAGGGTTCCATTTTACCATTCAAAACAGTTTGCCGGTAATACTCAACGGCCCTTGCGAAATTTCCCGTTTCATGGTAGGTCCTGCCAAGCCGGTACGTGTATTCTACAAGATCACGTTTTGATTTTAAGGTTGTTGTAAGAGAATTATTCAGTAGTACACCTAGCGCCAGGTTGTAATAACCCCCGTCAAACAGCAACCGCGCACGAAGCAACATAAGATTTGGAGCAACATCACTCACGGCCTCGAAGCCTGCCTGCCTGTCTTCATCCACGACTGCCTCCCCCCGTGTCAATGCCAGTCTGATCTTGCGATAGTAACCCGCTGTATCACCACCCAGGATGGCAATCCATGCCAATTTCTGGTATGCAGAACGGATATAGTTCCGTCCTCTGAAACCTGCCAGAAAACGCTCAAAATAAGCAGAGGCGCCATAATCCAGTTTGTTAAGCCTGGCCATTCCTTCAAGATAATCAAGATAGTAAAAATTGAATGACGGGGCAAGGGATGACCGCTCCTGCAGCGCAACCAAAGCTTCATCGTTGAACCCGTTTTTCATCAGGACAGAGGCCCTGGCATAAATCAGCAAAGGGCTTTCCAGTGTCTGATCACCATCCCGTTGACTTTTCAAGAGATCCAGAACAGGCATGGCGTCCCTCTTGTTTTTTTGCAGGTTAACGGCCAGAAAAGCAAGGAAAAAAGAGGCCTCAGGTTTATACAGCCGGGTGATTTTATCAGGACCAGGGTACCCGGCAACCTGCCTGATCTCGTTCAAGCCGAGTTCCATATCTCCTTTCAGTCCGACGAGGGTGCTCACCCATTTGAAGTTTTCAGGCACAAGGCTCACAATGACATGCAGCATCCCAAGCCCCATTTTATTTATGATAAAAGATGGGTACCGTTGTTCATTGGCAGAGAAGTAACCATAAGCCTTTCGAATCTCAAACGCCGCAGTGCCATAATCGCCGAATTTGAGCCGGGCAAATGCCCATTGCATATGAACTTCTCCAAGGCAAAAATTGTAAAAAGGAGAATCCCTGGGTCCTTTTTCAAGGTTCGTGATCCTTTCTCCTTTTTTATCTTTTAACTGGTTATATACATTGCGTTCTTCGCCGATCACCAGCGTTAAAAAATCGATGTAGTTGTCGAGGTAAAGCGGGAGGAGGTTTCCCGGAACCGCCTTTTTTTCCAGTGCAATCATTTGGCGCGCTTCCAGGAACCTGAGCGACAATATGGATGCGTAGGCATGCTCGCAATTGGCATCGTAGTTGTATTGCTGCGCCCGCGTGAGCGGCAGTAAAAGCAGGAAGGCACCCGTGACCAGGATAAACCTGACCCAAGATGCCTTCCGCATAGTCATTTTAATAACCATCAATGCATTGCGTTCACGATTCCATCATCGACAAGTATCCTTCCACAATATTCGCAAACTATGATCTTTTTATGCATCCTGATATCCAACTGGTGTTGCGGCGGTATTTTGTTGAAGCAGCCACCACATGCATCACGTTCGATCTGAACCACTGCAAGCCCGTTGCGGGCATTTTTCCGGATCCGGGAATAGGCGGTGAGCAGGCGGTCTTCAATAAACTGTTTATTGTCTTCAGAGTTTTTAATCAGGTCGCTCTCTTCTTTTTCAGTTTCTGCAATGATGTCATCCAGTTCATTGCGTTTGATTTCGAGGTCATTCTTACGATCCTGCAAAAGTTTCTGATAGCGTTCAATCTCCTCCTTTTTCAGGTCAAGGCTTATCTGGAACTCTTTTGCCCTTTTTTCGGACAATTGAATTTCGAGGTTCTGGTACTCGATTTCCTTTGTCAGTGAGTCATACTCCCTGTTGTTGCGCACGTTCATCTGCTGATCTTCATACTTTTTGATCAGGGCATAGGCATCTTTGACGGCGGTCTTTTTTTCAGTGATTGATTTCTCGATGGAGACCGTTTCCTGGATATGGTTGTCGACACGGGTTTCAAGACCTGCAATCTCATCTTCGAGATCCTGGACTTCCAGCGGAAGTTCACCCCGGATAATACGGATTTTATCAACCTGCGAATCAACCTGCTGCAGGCTGTAGAGTGCTATTAATTTTTTCTCAATGGTGATTTCGGCCTTCTCATCAATACCTTCTGCCCTGGGTCTGGGAGCAACCGCTATCACAGCATTTGCTTCGACCACCTCTTCACTTTTTGCAACCTCTGAAGTTGCCGGAGCTGCCTCTTGGACAACAGGTTTCTTTGCTAATTTTGATGGCTTGGAGGTAGCGATAGGCGTATTCGTTGTTTTTGCCATAAACTCTTTTTTAAAAATAATGAACAGGATTGGTATTTACTTCTGAAATAAGGAATGCAAAGTTAGGAAATTTTTCAATAAGCGCAGCATGAAGCCATTCTTTTACCCCATTTTCGCTCTCATAATGACCGATATCTGCAAGCAACAGCCTGTTCTCCATGCCAAAGAAGTCGTGGTACTTCAAATCAGCAGTAAGATATACATCGGCTTTGGCGCTGATTGCTTCACCTATGAGGAAACTTCCTGAACCTGTGCACAATGCAACTATTTTTACCGGTTTTGAAATAAAGGATGAATGCCTTATCACGGCGATGCCAAGATTCTTCCTGACGCGTTCAAGAAATTGCACCTCATTGCAAGGTTCGTCCAATTCACCGATCAGGCCGGCACCTGCGAAAGGAGGGTTATTGCGAAGCGGATAGATGTCGTAAGCAACCTCCTCGTAAGGATGTGCTGCAAGCAATGCTGCGACAACCCCGGCTTCAAGGTATCCCGGGAAAACGACCTCAATCCGGGTTTCAGGTTCAACGTGCATCTTGTTTTTTTCACCGACGTAAGGGTTGGCGAGTTCAGAAGCACGAAAAGTTCCCTCACCATTTACATTGTAGCTGCAGCAATCGTAATTGCCTATCCGGCCGGCTCCCGCATCAAACAGGCAGTCTCTTATTTTTCCGGCATGTTCAAGAGGGCAGAAAACGGCCAGTTTCAGGAGCAAACCGGGTTTTGGGCTAAGGATGTGGTAGTTCGATATGCCGATTTTGGACAGTACCAGGGCATTGAGCCCATGGAGGGTATTGTCGAGGTTGGTATGAATTGCATAGATGGCAATGTTGTGCCTGACAGCCGCGGTAATGATTCCTGTTTCGGACTGGCCGGCAGTTAATTTTTTCAGCCCCCTGAAAATGAACGGATGGTGTGAAATTATGAGGTTGCACTCGTTTTCAATGGCTTCCGTCATCACCTCAGTGGTAAGATCAAGGCACAGCAATGCTTTGTGAAATTCACATTCCGGGTCACCCAACAGCAATCCACAGTTGTCATACTCTTCCTGCAACGCAAGCGGGGAGAGCGATTCGAGATACCGGGTAATTTCTGCGATTTTCATGGGGCGATTTTTCAAGAAAACAAAGATAAACATTTTCAGAATGGATCAGAAAGGCAACATTGTGTACATGGGACCTTCATCTTGTTCAGCATGCAGTAACCAATCCGATATATGCCATCTGTGTTCCATTCAATTGTTTAAGTGAGATTGGTGAAACTGCATTTTTTCAATTTTGAACTTACCCAACATGAATACAGTCGCCTGATTTTGACCAGGCGAATTTAACGTAATTGGTTCCAAGTCATTTATTGGTGTAATTTTACTCTCCGGCAAAGTAACAAGTGTGATGAAGAAGCAATTCTACAGCGGGCCAAAAATAGAAATCGGCCAGGACCATATCAAAATAAAAGAACAAAATATCAGACTGAACTACAAGGATATCAAATCAATCGGCATTAAAAACACCAGGTTGAGCAGAAAATGGCTTTTATACCTGGTTACGGGTGTGCTTGCTTTCATTGTCATTCTCGGAATATTTTTTCTGTTTATCAGGGGAAGTATTGATGATCAGGCACATGTGCCCGGAAGCGGGTTCTACAACAGGAAACACAGTATATCTCTGCTGATGTTCATTTTCATTGGCGGCCCGCTTTTTATCCTTTTCAAAGTGAAGAAATATTTCAGGAAACATATAATGCTGGTCATCAAATGGGAAAATGCGGACTTCAGAATCAAAATCTCCGACATGGGCATAGATGCCAATGAGTTAAAAATGTTTCTCGAAAGAAAAATTGAATCTTCTAAAGCCCCATCCCTCCTGCTTCCCCCTTCCCAGAAAGGGAGGTACTGAACTTAGTAAGTCTCCTGCCCTGAAAAATAGAATCCCTGTGATTTGGAGCCGATGGCGAAGTCGAGGTTGATGTTGGTCCTGAAGTATTTATTGATCATCACCCGTATGCCAAAACCGACTGCAGGCCGGATATATTGAAACAGGGCCACATTTCGTGCAGGGTTGTCGGTTGTTGTGGCATTGACGAAAAGTACCCCGCCCAGGATCTGTGAACATGGTGAGATGGGAAAGCGCCATTCAACCTCGCCGTAAACAAGGTCTTTTCCACGGTAACGGCCATTGACATAACCTCTCCCGGAACGGGCGCGCTGATCTCCTCCAAGAGCAGGCAGCGTCATGTAAGGCAGATCCCCTGTAACGTTAAAATCGCCGAATGCCCAGAAAGCTATCAGGTTGCGGGCCCGCTTTTTCGAAAGGCTGACATAAGTCCTGAATTCCGTCCATAGTTCCGACGCATCCTGGTCACTTCCAAGAAACTTGAAGTTATACCGGTAGTTGATATTCGCATAAATTCCCTTGTAGGGATTCGCCTGGTTGTCGCGGCTGTCATAAACAATGTTGGCACTCAATCCCGACATTTTGTATTGGGTTGTGCTATAACGGTTTGTATCCGAATAAACATAATGGGGTGTAACCTCTGCCGGGATTGAATCCAGGTGAAGTTTTTCGTCATTGATGGCATAATAGTAATCGAAGTGATACCCGATTCCGGCATAAAAATTCTCGCGAATTTTGATGTTCACTATCTCGCTGAATTTGAAATAATTGTATTTCATCGGAAATGACAATGTATTTGTGGAACCTCCTTCGCCCTGCCAATGAAAATTGTTCGGAAGATTACCGGTATCCGGGGCATTGGTGCCCAGCCCATAGGTGGGTTGACTGTAAACATAATAACGCCAGTCGCCCTGGAGGAAAAATTTGTTCTCCTTCGTATAGATATTGGATTTCACGAAGGTAATCAGTTGTTGTTTGGAAGTAACAGCTATCGTGAATGGGGCGGATGAAACCCTGGTTTCTTCCTTGGGTCCCATATACCATCCGAATGTCCCCCCCACCCCGAGCACGAAGCCATTTGACGGGTTGGAGCTGATGTTGGGCAGGATAAGTGCCATGAATTTTTTTGGCGGCTTCGGTGCTTCCTCCTTCTTCCTGAAGAGGTCGCCGATGGCTTTCTGAGGACAATCCTTTGCTGGTATGGCTTTCAGGGTATCTGATGCGGGCATTCTGGATTCACCGGTTGACGCTTTTTGCTGGGCATGCAGACCAGATATTGCAAGCAGGAAAGATATCAGAGGGAGAAGTGAGGGCAGAGGGTTTTTCATTTGATGAAGGTTTATGGTAAAGCTGGAACAATGCAAACTATGCAAACAATGCAATGAACTATTCTTCAAATTTACAAATCATTTTAAATTGGCATTATAAATCCAAAAAAGAGTCCATTTGTGTAGATCAAAGGAAAGGCATATTCGAACCGGATAACAAGGTCGTAACAGGTCACAAAATCAATTTAAAATTCCCAGCTGAAGAGCATTCATTTGCAGCAGTAAAAGGAATTGATCCAGAAAATCTGTGGGGGGCTTACCATGACAGATGGTTAATAATCAGGATGGTAAACCACCGGCACCTATCTTTATAACCTCACGGCAAATGTTGCCTGGAGGGAATACATCCAGTCGTTGAGATTTCCGAAATGGAAACCTTTAAACTCCCCTCCCACACGCATGTGTTTGCTTAGCGGGTAAATATAAGCTACGGAAAGTTCAAAATTGGCCATTGAGGTTGTTTTTGTAACGAGATTCTCCCCTGCCCCGTAAACTTTACTTGTAATGAAAGCAAGTCCCATCCCTGCTCCAAGATAAACATTGTCGATGATCCTCATTCTTACCAGGAGCAACATGGGAACCACGATCCGGTCGACATGATAGGTAGTATCCGGGGCAATCTGGTTGGTGGTGGTGAACAACTTGTAATACCCGGTTTCAAGACCAAGGCTCAGCCGGTACTCAGGCTCCCAGTAGAATTTAAAGGAAACCCCTGCAAAATCCTTGCGGATATCCTTGTCCCCGTTATCCAGGTTGTCAATGTAGTGGCTCCAGCCTGCACCAATGGTAAGCGTATAGTGGTTGAGTCGAACCTTCACACTGTCCTTTTGCTGTGAAAATGCAACAAGGGTAAAGAAAACCATTACCACGGTAAATTCTGTTTTTATCCTGCCCATAGCGTTATTCCTGTATATAGTGATAATATGCCTCCACATAGGGATAATTTGTCAGCAATCCGTTAAACAATCCGGTCTCAATGTAATTCTGAATCCAGCTTGGGGTGTCGATTGTCCAGCAAATGGCAAGCCGGCCCTCGTTTTGCATCTGCTGAACCAGGTTATTCTGTGTTCCAAGTGTCCATCGCGGAGACCATACTTTAGAATTGGCTTTCCTGACATCATCCACTGTCAGTTCACACAAGGTAGGAACGTTCTGGTAATCGGGGTAGGCGAGCACGGCATTCAGCACATCCGTTGATGGGATTCCTACTACAATCATGACATCGCGGCCTTTATCTTTTGCACGCTTCAGGGCTTTCAATTGTATTGGAATGACTGCAGGAACTGCATCTGCGCTTTTCATGTCAAGATAGACAAAACGAAGCTGGGTGCTGTCCACCACGTAGGTCAGCAATTCTTCTACGGAAGGGATCTTTTCGCCATGAATCAGCCTGACAAAGGTTGATAACTCGTGCCATGTATAGGCACTGACATCTCCGGCGAGGGGGCCTTTTTGGGTAAGCCGGGTGTTGATATCGGCATCATGATAAATGAATGGGACCCCATCACGGCTTATCCGGGGATCCACCTCAACGCCGGTAGTACCAAGCTTTTCCGTATAACTGACCATGGCAATGCTGTTTTCAGATACCGGGAGCCGGTCTGAATTGCGTCCTCCCGACCGGTGGGCAAGAATATAGAACTTGCTATTCTTTACTTTATCGGAAAATGGCCGAAGGTACTCCAGCCTCAGGGGTTGGTCGGGCAAACCGCTATCCTTTCCATAGGCACCCAGGATGATGATCTTTTGGGCACCATTACCGGTAACGATCGTGGTTCCGCCTTCTTCCCTGGTTATGATCATACTGCACAACCCAGTCGCATCGCTGTATCCATCGCGCCAGTAACCCTGAACAAAAACCACCGAATCGAGATGACCCGCCTGCATGATAAAGTGCTTTCCATTGTTGTTGGCAAACATGACACTGGTGCGGTTCCATTTAACGACCATGTAATCTCCGAACATCTCCGATCCGGAAGTAACATGGTAAACACCTTCCATGAGAAGTTTCGAACCTGCCGGCAAAGGTTTTGCATCGGTCAAAACAGAAACGAGCCCGGGTGAGGGGATGGGTACTGTAGAATCCTTGTTGCAACTGTAAAGAAATAAAAGAACCAGAAGCGACCCGATCAGATTTGAAAACATATTTTTCATAAAATCCAGCTTAAATAAAGTTCAGGAATATTATAATACCGGTTAAACGTGGTAAAGATCATCCACACAGGCCAATATTCTTTCACATAATTATCTTTCACCCCGAACACAAAGACCATGTTTTTATGGATCCTCTGCTCAACATACAATGCAAGGGTGCCGCCATTGACAAAATTTTTTGAAACATTTACTTCATTTTCTCCCGATTTTGTAGAAGACTTGGCAACAATGACCATCTCGCCTTTAACGGTAAAAGCCATTTTTCTCAGTTTATAGCCAACCGAGAGATTCGGGTAATGCATCCAGACCTTGGTACTGTTGTCAAACCCCAACTGCTTCAGCTGTCCATAAACAAAGGCAATATCCCATCCCAGTTTTACACCAAGATTCTTATACAGATAACTGAAACGGGGGCCCAGGGCCAGCTGGTTTGAAACAATGAGGGTCGACAGATCGCCTTCGAGCGAAAAGTTACAGGGAAGTCCAAACGTGGCGTGAATGTTTACCAGCGGGGCCTGGTAGGTGCTTTCCAGGAGATCTTTCGGTGGCTGGACCATGGAGAGTCCCGCTGAAACCTGGAATCCAAATAGTTTATAATGATGCGGGAATTGCATGGCTGACTTCGTAATATCGAAGGTATCCCGGGGAACCTGCTGCTGGGCCAACATCATCATTGTCCCGCTAAAAAAGAAAAAGAGAGTAAGTCTGATATTCATGTTCCGGATTTATTGTTAGTTTAAATGGATCGTGGCTTTTCAATGTAAGGCACACACCTAAGGCCGGTATTTTTCAGCACTTCATGGCAAAGATAAAGTATTCTGCGAAATTTTGCTACGATAGCATATATTGTGATGGAACCTGAAAAGGTAAAGGAAATCAATGATCAGTTTTTCAATGCTTGAGAATCGAGGCTGGCGCAACGCAATCATGCAAATGAACAGTTTAGGAAAGGTAATAATTTTCACCTGGTAAAGGAAAACCAATCCTGCTACAGGATGTTCATAACCTGTTTACAAGTTTCGCCTGCATCCAGGCGATCATGTATGAAAAATCACAACTTTTGACAGTTAAATTCAGCCCCGGAGGGAATTATGAAAACACCTGCGATATTTGTCGTCGATAAAAACCCGATACACCGGAACCTCATCAGGTACAACCTGGAACTAAACAGGTTTGCAAACATACATGCGTTTCCTTCGGGTGAAGAGTGTTTATATCGCCTCCGCAAAGATTCCCCACCCGATTTTCTGATCACAAGTTTTTTTACCGGCGAACTTACCGGGTTTGAATTTTTACGCTGTGTGCTGGAAATTCATCCATCAATCCGGATTATTGTTTTTGACACTTTTGAGGATTCGCAGATTCCCGGGAAGCTTATAACCGCCGGAGCCTGCGATTTTGTGGCCAAGACCAGGAATCCGGATGCCGGCATTTCTGATCTGCTGAAGAATATCCGTTATCTCGCCCGGGAAAAAGTCCTGCCCGACGGACAATAATTTTTCCTAATTTAGGAGCTTCATTTATGACACGGATACTCCAGGTTATATTGCTCCCTGTTTCTTTACTTTATGGGTTGGCCATGCAGGTAAGGAATTTGCTTTTCGACCTGCACATCCTGTCATCCAAAACATTTGACAAACCAGTTATTTCCGTCGGCAACCTTACCTTTGGCGGAACCGGGAAAACACCCCACATTGAATACCTGATCAGACTTTTAACCCCTGCCATGTTTGTGGCAACCCTGAGCCGGGGATACGGACGGAAAAGCAACGGCTTTATTCTTGCTTCCAAACGGTCAAGCGTCAAATATATCGGGGATGAACCTTTGCAGTTCCTGAAAAAGTTTGAAAGCGTCAAGGTTGCCGTTGATGAAAAACGAAGCAGGGGCATCCGTCTGCTGCTGGAGAAACACCCAGGTCTGAATGTCATCCTTCTTGATGATGCTTTCCAGCACAGGTATGTAAAACCCGGGTTATCTGTCCTGCTGACCGATTATCATCGTCTTTATTCGGAAGATGTAGTTCTTCCTTCGGGCACACTTCGTGAATTCCGCAACGGGTCCAAACGTGCCGACATTATCGTGGTGACCAAAACTCCAAAAATTTTCTCCCCCATCACGCGCAGGAGGATCATTGAAGAATTAAAGCCTGACAGCCATCAGCGAATCTATTTTTCGTATATCAAATATACCGATCCGGTAGCTGTTTTTGACACAATGAACATTCCATTTCCGGCCAGGGTGACCAACATACTTCTCTTTACCGGCATTGCAAACGATTACCCCCTCAGGGAGCACCTTGAACGGATGTGCAGCGAACTGGTGGTGTTGAAATTTACTGATCATCATGCATATTCCGTTAAAGATGTGGAAGATATCATCCGGAAGTTCGATGACCTGCCCACACAGAAAAAAATCATTGTAACGACTGAGAAAGATGTGATGCGGTTGAAAACTCCGGAACTTAGCGGTTATATGAAAAATTTACCGTTATTTTGCGTTCCAATGGAGATAGATTTTCATGGCTCCGATAAAGAAAAATTCGATAACGAGATTTTACGATATGTTAATAAAAATTAAAGAGACCGTTGAATACCTTAAAAGCAAGATCTCCGCAAAACCTGAAATCGGCATCATCCTTGGCACAGGATTGGGGGGACTGGTAAATGAAATCGACATACAGCATACGCTGCAATATGAGTTTATTCCCAATTTCCCGGTTTCTACCGTTGCAGGACATCACGGGCAACTCATTTTCGGGACCATGGCAGGAAAAAACATTGTGGCGATGCAAGGGAGGTTTCATTATTATGAGGGGTATACCATGCAGGAGATCTCCTTCCCCGTGGTGGTGATGAAGTTTTTAGGCATTGAGTTGCTGGTGCTCTCCAACGCCAGCGGAGGGGTGAATCCTGATTTTGAAGTTGGAGATATCATGGTGATCGACGATCATATCAACCTTATGAAAGATAACCCGTTGATCGGGAAAAATGAGGATGAGGTCGGCACGCGTTTCCCTGACATGGGACAGGCTTATGACGCCGAGTTGATCGGGAAAGCCCTCGAAATTGCCCGGAATCATGGAATTAAATTGCAGCGGGGGGTCTATGCCGCCGTTTCCGGACCCACCTATGAAACGCCCGCCGAATACAGGTACATCCGTACCATCGGTGCGGATGCCGTTGGAATGTCTACCGTTCCTGAGGTGATCGCGGCACGCCACATGGGGTTGAAATGTTTCGCGGTTTCCATCATTTCCGACCTGGGTGTTCCCGGAAAGATTGTAGAAATAACCCATAAACATGTGATTGATGCAGCAAGTGCGGTTGAGCCAGTCATGACACGCATCATCAGGGAGATGATCGCCGGTTAACGATCTCCGGTCAATTCACATCGATATCCAGGACTTTAATTTTCCAGCCCCTGTCGGTTCTGCACCGTTTTTCGCTCAGTGATAATGAAATGAGGCTTGCCCCCAGGAATGCCCCGGAGACGATAAACACGTCGGGGGAGAAAACCTGCTGATGATTGATGAGATGATTGAAGGTGATGATGGCAAAAAAAGTCACACTTCCGATTGCCGCGTACTTGCCAAACTTTTTTGCATAGGCATACTGCTTGTAAACCGAACCGATATCTTTGATCCTGACATCAAATGGCCGGAGCTCTGAAATGGAGATGACGCTGTCATGAATAGCCCATAATCTTCCGATCAGAATAGTGTCCAGTTTGGAAACCCTTAGCTTCATAATGTCGCCGGAATGATAATAATACCTTCCCGATCCACCTAATTTTTCAACCAAAAGGGTTTTTTGAGCAAACAGGCAACCAGTAATGAAATAAAAAAGAAGCAGTAAAAGATTTTTTTTCATCGTTCGAATGGTCATGTAAAGTTAAGAAAAAAAACAGTATTTGATTACCTTTGTGGTCTGCATGAAAAGAGGCCTGGTTTTCTTTTTTTTTCTACTTTTGTTCAGCCATTGTGAAAAAATCGATGAGACACTCCCGGGAGTCATAAATGGGGGTGTACCTATGGAAACCTTGGCCGGAAACCAATTTGGCATGGGTAACACCCATGGCCCGGCCATTCAACCATCCTTATCCAGGGAGGCGGTTGCACAGAAGAAAAGACGGATTAAAAAAAGAAAAGCCCGGCAATCTGTTCAGCCCTCCGGTGGGCAGCCATGGACAGGAAAAAGGTCGGATTCACTGTTTATCAGCCATTTGAAATATCTCCGGACCAACAGTATCCAAGCCGACCTGAATGAGCCGGTCTCCAGGAAGTACCTTTTTTCTCCCGTCGACAACCGGCAGTTCCCCACAATGATCACCCTGGGCCGTGAATCTTATTTAAAGGTCGATTTTGACAATGACATTCTGGACTATACCGACCGCTTTTACACCAACGGGATCAAGATTGAGATCATATCACCGGGGTTGCAGATGAACCCGCTGAGCCGGCTGATGATTCCTTACTGGGGTTCGGGCACAAACTATTACGGAGTTTCGCTGGTTCAGAATATGTTTACGCCGTCGACCACTAAAAAAGGGGGGATTTTATACGGCGACCGACCCTATGCGGCCTACCTGTATGTGGGTAGTTTTAAAATCACAAACGATCCTGAACACAACTTCAGGCAAACCAGTGAACTGGATGCGGGCATTGTGGGGCCCAATTCTTATGGAGAATGGGTTCAGCGTTCTTTTCACAATGCCGTTCCCACAAACAACGAACCCCTGGGTTGGGAATACCAGGTAAAGAACGACCTGGTGCTGAACTATTCCATCACGTTTGAAAAAGGAGTTTTTAACTGGAAACATGCTGATTTGCTGCTATCCTCTGCCGGGAATCTCGGAACACTGTACACCAACGTCTCGGCTGGGGCTGAACTCAGGACAGGAAGAATCAATCCTTACTTTGCAAACCTTGGCGTTGCAAAAAAGCAGGTGCTTGAAGATGCGGGATTGAATAAGATCCAGTTTTTCTTTTTTGTTAAAGGAACCGGCAAACTGGTGGGTTACGATGCTACCCTGCAGGGAGGGCTCTTCAACACATCGAGCGCTTACATCCTGGCGGCCGATGAAATCTCACGGATGGTGTTCGAGGGAAGCGGAGGAGTCACATTTTCCTGCAACGGGATCAGTCTTGATGTGGAACAATTTATCCTGAGTCCTGAATTTCACAATGGCTGGTGGCACAAATGGGTGCATCTCGCCCTCACCTTCAGCCTGTAATTGTTGAAAACTAAAATCGGGATTACCGGGAAAACCAAGCCGGATTAGCTCTATTTTTGCCGTATGGAAGATAAGAACATCAGGAAGCGTACCCGCAAACCGGGGTTGAACGAAGTGGTCTTTGAGCACGGGAAGATCCCTCCCCAGGCGCTTGACCTGGAAGAGGCGGTTCTTGGGGCAATGATGCTTGAAAGCAACCGGCTGGCCGAGGTCATCGAGGTACTTAAACCGGATGCGTTTTATAAGGAAAATCACCAGATCATCTTTTCAGCCATCATGCGATTGTTCGCACAGAACGAGCCGGTGGATATCCTTACCGTGACCGAAGAGCTGCGAAAAAGCGGAGAACTCGAAGTGGCAGGCGGCCCCTATTTCATCACAATGCTGACCAACCGCATTGCATCCACAGCCAATATTGAATTTCATGCCCGGATCATCCTGCAGAAGTTCATCCAACGCGAACTGATCAGGGTATCTTCGGAGATCATCAAAGATGCCTATGAGGATACAACTGATGTGTTCGATCTGCTGGACAAGGCTGAAAACGGGCTCTTTTCCATCAGCGAAGGCAGCATCGGCAAATCGTACATGAACATGCAGTCGATCATTGCGGAAGCCATCAAGGAAATCAATGCCGGCCGGAATCAGGAGGGGAAGCTGCGAGGTGTCGGATCGGGGTTTACCGAACTGGACCGGATCACTTCTGGCTGGCAGAAATCGGACCTGGTGATCATCGCTTCACGCCCCGGGATGGGAAAAACTGCCTTCGCACTGACAATGGCGCGAAATGCAGCGATTGATTTCAAGAAACCTGTTGCCGTGTTCTCCCTTGAAATGTCATCAATCCAGCTTGTCACCCGCCTCATGTCGAGCGAGACCGAGATTCCCCAGGAAAAACTCCGCAAGGGAACCATGGAGGATCACGAGTGGGCCCAGTTGAACGCCAGGATCACTCCCCTCATTGAGGCGCCGCTGTTTATCGACGATACCGCTGCCCTGTCTATTTTCGACCTTCGGGCCAAGTGCCGGCGGCTTAAGGCCCATCACGACATCCAGATGATCATTGTCGACTACCTGCAGCTGATGCAGGGAAGCCAGGATACCAGGGGCAACCGCGAGCAGGAGATCAGCAGCATTTCCCGGGCACTGAAAACCCTGGCCAAGGAGCTGGATGTGCCGGTCATTGCACTGTCACAGCTAAGCCGAGCCTCCGAGAAACGATCCGCTGCCGCAAAACCGATCCTTTCAGATTTGCGCGAATCCGGCTCCATCGAACAGGATGCCGACATGGTGATGTTCATTTACCGCCCCGAATATTACAAGATCGATGTGGATGAAAGCGGCGATTCCACGGCAGGGGTGGCCGAAATCATCATTGCCAAAAACAGGAATGGCCCGTTGAAGGATATCAGGATAAAATTCGTCTCCAAATATGCCAAATTCGTTGATGCCGAAATGGACTATCAATCCACTAATACTATTCAACCCAATTCATCGTTTGATGGTTCAATGCGAACACGAACCGTGATGTCAAAAATGAATGATGATGAGCACCATGATGCACCGTTTTAATCCTGCAGGTTTTCTGATTATTTTCCTGATGCTTTGCCTTGTCCGGACCTCTTTCGGGGCTTTCCTCCTCGTGCCCATGGATGATGCCCAGAAGAACCATCTGAAAGCTTACGGAATTGCCTACATGGTATTGAAAAAAGATGTGGAGGTGAGCTGGCTGCTGAACTACCGCGGCGGGAGTTTCATGTTCCAGTATGTCAAGGCATTTGAAGAGGAGTGCAACATCCGGGGAGTTACCTGCCAGACCATAGCCGACGCCCAGGCTGCGGCCATTCTCGAGGAAATTTCCGATGCGCAGGTGAACATGGAGAACATCAAACTTCACAAACCTCCCAGGGTCGCCGTATATTCCCCAAAAAACAAACTGCCATGGGACGATGCGGTGACACTGGTTCTGACCTATGCGGAAATTCCATATGACATCCTCTATGACGAGGAGATCATGGCCGGGTTGTTGCCGATGTACGACTGGCTCCATCTTCATCACGAGGATTTTACCGGGCAGTATGGCAAATTCTGGGGGGCTTATAAGGGGTTTCCCTGGTACCAGGAGGATGTGAATATCCAAGAGGAGATGGCGAAAAAGTTAGGCTTCTCAAAAGTTTCGCAGATGAAGCTTGCGGTCGTTAAAAAGATCCGCGACTTTGTCGCAGGCGGAGGGTATCTTTTCGCCATGTGTTCGGCCCCCGACAGTTATGATGTTGCGCTGGCAGCCGATGGCGTTGACATTTGCGACGTGATGTTCGACGGAGATCCGCCCGATCCCAATGCACAGTCAAAAATAAATTTCGCCAATTGTTTTGCCTTCGAAAATTTCACCCTGGTGACAAACCCCTACCAGTATGAAATTTCATCGATCGATGTAACGGAGACCCGGCCTAAAAACATCAAAAGAGAGAACGATTTTTTTACCTTGTTTGATTTTTCCGCCAAATGGGACCCGGTACCCTGCATGCTCTGCCAGGATCACGAAACCCTGATCCATGGATTCATGGGACAAACCACGGCATTCAATAAAAAATACATCAAGTCTAACGTGCTCGTACTGGGCGAAACGAAGTCGCTGGACGAAGCGAGGTACATTCATGGTGACTTTGGTAAAGGAACATGGACATTCCTTGGGGGGCATGATCCTGAAGATTACCAGCACCTTGTCGGGGATCCTCCCACCGATCTCAAACTTCATCCGAATTCACCGGGATACCGGCTGATCCTAAATAACATACTATTCCCGGCGGCTAAAAAGCAAAAAAGAAAAACCTGATCACATAATTCTGCCGTAGGTCTCGTTTGAATAAGCAAAATCGTTGACTTCACAGGGCAGGAACTCCTCCTTTGAAAGCAGTTTCCATTTTGAAAAATCTATTTCCGGAAAGAAGACATCCGCATCGAACGATTTATGGACCAGCGTGAGGTAGAGCCGGTCGGTATGAGGTAAAAACTGGCTATAAACCGAAGCGCCCCCGATGATAAAATTTTCCTCATCCGGGCTGCACATGGCAATCGCACCGGAGATTGAATATGCCATCTCACAACCCTCGATCTGTTCGCCGGGAATGTCGGTAATCACAATGTTCCTGCGGTTTGGCAGTGGCCTCCGTGGAAGTGATTCCCAGGTTCTTTTACCCATGATGACCGGGTGACCGTTCGTGATGCTTTTAAAACGCTTCAGATCGGCCGGGATATGCCAGAGGAGATCGTTGTTTTTCCCGATGGCCCGGTTTTCTGCTATTGCGACAATGATTGATATCATAAGGAAAGTGCAAAATGGAAAATGCAAAAGTAAAATGGCAAAATTACAATATTTTTCAGATTGCAATGTCACCCTTGATGTGGGGGTGCGACTGGTAGTTGACCAGTTGAAAATCCTCAAAGCGGAAGTCGTCAATGTTTTTCACCTCCGGGTTCAGGTTCATTTGCGGTGGGGGCAATGGCTCGCGTGACAACTGGAGTTGTACCTGGTCGAGGTGGTTCAGGTAAATGTGCGCATCCCCCAGTGTATGGATGAACTCCCCGGGTTTGAGCCCAGTTGCATGGGCCATCATCAACGTGAGCAGGGCATAAGAGGCGATGTTGAACGGCACACCCAGAAAGATGTCGCAGCTGCGCTGGTACATCTGGCAGGAGAGTTCGCCGTTGGCCACATAAAACTGGAAAAGCAAGTGACAGGGTGGCAGAGCCATTTTGTCCAGGTCCCCAACATTCCATGCGCTAACGATGTGACGGCGTGAATCAGGATTCTGAAGGATTGAATCAGCAACCTGACGGATCTGGTCAACATGCGAGCCATCGGTCTTTGGCCACGAGCGCCATTGATACCCGTATACCGGGCCGAGGTTTCCCTGCTTGTCGGCCCATTCGTTCCAGATGGTTACCTTGTTATCCGTAAGGTACCTGGTGTTGGTTGAACCCTGCAAAAACCAAAGCAGTTCATGGATGATCGACCTGAGGTGCAATTTTTTGGTGGTTAGGAGCGGAAAACTCTCTCGCAGGTCGAACCGCATCTGGTATCCGAAAACGCTGATCGTGCCGGTGCCGGTGCGGTCGGGTTTTTGGATGCCGTTTTTCAGGACAAAATCAAGAAGATCAAGATACTGTTTCATTTGTTAAATGCAAAGGGCAAAATGCAAAGTCAAAATGCAAAGTCAAAGTGCAAAGTCAAAGTGCAAAGTCAAAGTGCAAAGTCAAAGTGCAAAATCAAAGTGCAAAGTCAAAGTGCAAAATCAAAGTGCACAGTCAAAGTGCAAATATTAATTTAATGCTGAATGGCTGAAGAAGAAAAGTCTTTGGGGTCGTGTTTATGTTTAAAGAGGATGGCAAACGCAACTGCCACAATCAAGGCATAGATTGCAAAAGCAAGCCAGATTCCATGCCAGTCTTTACCCTGAGCGTGTGTATAAAATTTATCAATAATGAATCCGCTTATTTTACTGCCTGAGTATGCGCCAAAACCATTGGTCATCATCATAAAAAGACCTTGTGCACTCGATCTTATTTTAGAATCGGTAGTGCTTTCAACAAATAAGGAACCAGAGATGTTGAAAAAATCGAAAGCCATACCATAAACAATACAAGACAAAATTATCATCCATAAACCGCCGGCAGGATTTCCAAAAGAGAATAATCCAAACCGAAGCACCCAGGCGATCATACTGAAAAGCATAACTTTCTTAATTCCAAAGCGCCGCAGGAAAAAAGGTATGGTGAGAATAAAAAGGGTCTCGGACATCTGGGAAATCGACATTATAATCGTAGAATATTTTACAACAAATGATTCGGCGTATTCCGGAACATTCCTGAAATCATCAAGGAAAGAATCGCCATACATATTGGTTAGCTGCAATGCAGCACCCAGGAACATGGCGAAAATAAAGAATAACGCCATTTTGTAATTCAAAAAAAGTTTAAAAGCATTTAACCCCAATTGTTCAATAATGGAAGCATCTTTAGATATTGATTTCTGGGGGAGACATTTTGGTAAAGTAAATGAATAGATCCCCAAAACAATAGCTGCAACTGCTCCAATAATGAACTGATTGGCATTAGCCTTACTGCCGGATAAATTGGTACACCACATGGCGATAATGAAGCCGATGGTTCCCCAAACCCGAATTGGGGGGTATGCCTTCACAACTTCAAAATTATTGTTTTTTAATATTGAATAGGAAATGGAGTTAGAAAGCGATATGGTTGGCATATAAAAAATCATTGCCAATAATATCACATAGTACAGGGTATCCGGGTCATTGACTTGTGGTACAAAGAACAACACGCATCCATATAAAATGTGCAGCGTTCCATAGAGTTTTTCGGTATTTATCCATTTGTCGGCAATAATTCCGGTAAGCGCCGGCATAAAGATTGAAGCAATTGCAAGTGTTGAAAAGATTGCTCCAAACTGAGCTCCTGTCCACCCTTTAGCATTAAAACAATAGGTTCCAATAGTTATGAGCCAGGCTCCCCATACAAAGAACTGGAAAAAATTCATCAGTATTAAACGAAGTTTTATTCCCATCAGGATTTTCTTTTAAGTGTTAATAAGTCAGGTTCTGGAAATTTATTTTCGCTTGTTCAATTCATCCCTGATTTTGGAAGCTTTTTCGTACTCTTCATTTTCGATGGCGGCATGCAGCATCTCCATGAGTTCTGTAAGCGAAGTATCTGAATAGGAAACCATCTCCTTTTGATACTCTTCCCGGGCAGGCTCATCCTGTTTAAGCAGTTCAGCCTCCTCTTCCATCAGGATGCCCGCGGCAGACATAATGCTTTCATAGGTAAAGACCGGGCAGGCAAAACGCAAGGCAAGGGCAATGGCATCGGAGGTGCGGGAATCGATCTCCTGAACAGACTCCCCGTCGGTGCATACCAGTTTGGCATAAAAAACCCCCTCGCTGAATTTGCTGATGACCACTTCGGAAATTTCAATTTTGTAGGCATCGGCGAAGGCTTTAAACAAGTCGTGGGTGAGCGGTCGCGGGGTCCTGATTTTTTCAAGCTCGATGGCGATGGATTGTGCTTCAAATCCTCCGATGATTATCGGCAAACGCCGGTTCCCGTCGCGCTCCCCGAGGATAAGTGCATACGCCCCGCTTTGGGATTGGCTGTATGACATTCCAATGATATCAAGTCGTATTTTTTCCATCGGGTCCTGCGGGTTTTACCAAATACAAACCTACGGGAAATTTCCCTAACAGACAAAAGTTGTTCAAAAATTTATGTTTTCATAAAATTTGTTCTATTTTTGTAGACAGTTCAAATAATTAAATAGGTAAATATGAAAAGAGCCAGTGCATTTCTTATGGCTTTGCTATTGCCATTTTTCACAATGGCAGGCGAAGCGAATCTTGTAATTCCTGCAGGGATTAGAGATCAGTCCATCCTTTATTGGGGTTTTTTGATCACTTTCGCAGGTTTTATGTTTGGATTATTCCAATTTCTTAAAGTTAAAAAAATCGGTGCACATAAATCCATGCTGGATGTTGCACAGGTTATTTTCGAAACATCGAAGACGTATCTCATTCAGCAGGGGAAATTTTTAGTAATTCTTTTCGTATTTATCGGCTCTGCCGTGGCATTTTATTTTGGATGGCTCTCAGATGCCAACTTCGGAATCGGTGGGGTATTGATGATCCTGGGTTGGACCATAATCGGAATCCTGGGCTCCTACAGTGTAGCATGGTTTGGAATCAGGATGAACACCCTGGCAAATGCGCGGATGGCTTTTGCCTCCCTGGAGCGGAAACCTATCAAACTGCTTAACATCCCTTTAAACGCGGGAATGAGCATCGGCGTTGTACTGATCTCGCTGGAGCTCATCATGATGCTGATCATCCTGATGTTTGTTCCCGGAGAGTATGCAGGGGCAAGTTTTATCGGGTTTGCCATCGGTGAATCCTTAGGCGCCTCCGCATTGAGAATTGCGGGTGGTATTTTCACCAAAATCGCTGATATTGGTTCGGACCTGATGAAAGTGATCTTCAAAATCGGCGAAGATGATCCGAGAAACCCGGGAACCATTGCCGATTGTGTAGGCGACAATGCCGGCGACAGCGTTGGCCCCACTGCCGACGGTTTTGAAACCTATGGTGTAACAGGTGTGGCCCTCATTTCATTTATCGTACTTGCAGTTAAAGACCCTGCCGTTCAGGTTCAACTGCTCACCTGGATTTTCGTGATGCGCATCTTCATGATCATCACTTCCATTGTATCCTTCTGGATCAATGGCGCTATCAGCAAGGCAAAATACGACAAGGTTGATGATCTTGATTTCGAAAAACCTTTGACCTCCCTGGTATGGATAACTTCGATCTTATCCATCGTCGTTACTTTCGCAATCAGTTTTCTGACAATAAAAGACATTCAGATCAACGGTCTTCCAAGCGACCTGTGGATCATCCTGTCAGTCATCATCAGTGCCGGAACACTTGGAGCAGCATTGATCCCCGAATTCACAAAGCTTTTCACGAGTCCCAAATCGACGCATGTAAAAGAGGTCGTAGTTGCCTCCCAGGAAGGCGGGGCATCGCTCAACATCCTTTCGGGACTTGTTGCGGGTAACTTCAGCGCTTTCTGGCAGGGCATGGTCTTTTTCCTGCTCATGTTCATTGCATACTATGCAAGCACTTTCGGGTTGATCAACTTCATGATCTATCCATCCATTTTTGCTTTCGGCCTGGTGGCCTTCGGCATGCTTGGCATGGGCCCGGTTACCATCGCGGTCGACAGTTACGGACCTGTGACCGACAACGCCCAATCCATTTACGAACTGTCGCTGATTGAGGAAATTCCGGGGATAAGCGCTGAAATACAGCGGGATTTCGGTTTCAAACCTGATTTCGAAAAATCCAAACATTACCTGGAAGCGAATGACGGAGCCGGAAACACCTTCAAAGCCACCGCAAAACCCGTTCTGATCGGCACCGCGGTTGTGGGTGCCACAACGATGATCTTTTCGCTCATCCTGGTGATCAAAAAATCGCTTGGCATCGAGCCTGAACAGATCCTTACGCTTTTAAATCCTTACACCATTTTAGGATTTCTGTTAGGCGGCTCTGTCATTTACTGGTTCAGCGGGGCATCCATCCAGGCAGTTACCACAGGAGCAAGCCGCGCGGTTGCTTACATTAAGAAGAATATCAACCTCGACCCCAACGCTCCCAAAAAAGCCGACACGGCCAAATCGAAAGAGGTGGTTCAAATCTGCACTGTTTATGCACAGAAGGGCATGCTAAACATTTTCATAGCAATTTTCTCCTTTGCACTGGCCTTTGCGTTTTTGTCCTCCCCTACCGGGTTGACTGAATCGATGACGGGCACAGAAAAACTGAATTATGCCTTGCCGGTATCGCTTTTCGTGAGTTACCTGATCTCGATTGCCTTCTTCGGCTTGTATCAGGCCATTTTCATGGCCAACGCCGGTGGCGCCTGGGACAATGCAAAAAAGGTTATTGAGGTTGATATGAAAGAAAAGGGAACAGAACTTCATGCCGCTTCCGTTGTTGGCGATACCGTTGGTGATCCTTTCAAAGACACCTCATCGGTTGCCATGAATCCCATCATCAAGTTTACTACCCTGTTTGGCTTACTGGCCATGGAAATTGCCCTGTCTGTGCATTTCCGGCCGGTCGCCCACTACATCGGACTTGCTTTTTTTGCCGTTGCCCTATATTTTGTTTACCGTTCATTTTACAAAATGCGTATCAGAGACTAACTTTCAACTACTTGCAAAAAAGAGGCTGCCGGAATGTTTCCGGCAGCCTCTTTTTTTTAACATCCGGGGCAACCTTTATAAACAGTTGTGTTATCTTTATACAGGATACTGAAAACCCGTGGAGGAAGACCTTATCAAAAAAGCGATTGCGAGGGATGCCGGCGCCATTGAAGCGCTGTACGACCGTTATGCGCCAATCCTGTTAAGCGTGTGTTTTCGTTACTGCGGAAACCGGGATGATGCGGAGGATATTCTTCACGACGGATTCATCAAGATCATTCAGAAAATTCAGACATTTAAGATACGGTCAGAAGGAAGCCTGGAAGCCTGGATGAGGAAAATCATGGTCAATACGGCCCTGAATTTTTTACGAGGCCGCCTGAAAGAGAAAAACTTCATCGATATCGACCCTATCCAGGAAAAAATCGATCTTCACAATGAACCGGAGAACGACCCCGAAGATATATACCTGAGTGTTGACCGGGAACAGATCATGAAACTGATCTGCGAACTGCCTTCCGGGTATCGCACTGTGTTAAACCTTTTCGTTTTTGACCAATACGGGCACAAGGAGATCGCAGAACTTTTGAAGTGTTCGGAAAACACTTCAAAGTCGCAACTTTCGAAAGCCCGTTCCATGCTTAGAAAAAAAATGAATCAACTGGTCAATATTCAAACACAACCGACCTATGAAAAAGTATAATCATCCAACAGATGAATTCCTGAGGGAGGCTCTCAGGGATCACCGGATGACTCCTTCGGATGATGCCAGACAGGCGTTTCTGAAGGATGTTATGCAAATACCCCCACCGAAAAATAAGGGAAGAAAAGGGTTGATCCTTCTATCAGCGGTAACCTTACTGGTTGTTTCAGGAATTTTCATCTGGGGTAACTCTTCTCATGAATTCTCCGTTGAACCCATTAGGAAAATCAAGGCTTCCATGAAAGGTTCCCCTATGTCAGCCATGAATACCACCTCATCAGAAAAAACAAATTCAAATGAAATAAAACAACTGAAAAATACCGGCAAACTTTACAACAATCTTACTGAACATCAACCGCAAAAACAGAAATTCCTCCCCCCCCCTGCGCAAACACTGATCAGCAAACAAGGAAGGTCAGCTTGTGTCTCAGGAAGCCAGACTGGCCGGACCCAAGAAACACCACAACTGCAAAAAACGGCTGAGCAAAACAGCCAGCTC
The DNA here is from genome assembly GCA_903828645.1 of uncultured Bacteroidales bacterium. Taxonomy (GTDB): domain Bacteria; phylum Bacteroidota; class Bacteroidia; order Bacteroidales; family FEN-979; genus CAIVAT01. The sequence continues at coordinate 35,925 of CAIKNA010000071.1, read as the reverse complement.
CAACGATCTCATCCGGAAACACCTGTCGCGGCAGGACTGACAGCCAGAGAAGGCGAACCGGTTCCACTTGCAGCTACCATTGCTCCGGATGCCGGGAAAGTGCAGAACAATGTTCCGGTAACTCCCAATACACCAGGTTTGGATACAACTTCATTGATAAAAAAGCCTGATTCATTGGTTAAACCCGCTCCCATACCTGAGGGTAAACCGGCAGATAGATACCGGAAGCCTGGCAACTGGACCATTGATCCCGGAATTTATTATACCCCCGAGTGGATGTTCAACACCCTTGAAGGGACAAAGTTTGTAAACAACTTCGGTTTCGAGGGAACTTTCCATTTCGGCAGGTTCTCTGTACGCACAGGAGCCGGCTTATCTGTTGCGAGCGGAACAAATGAACTGATCGTGGAGTACAATGATTTCCTTGGCGCTTATAACAAACTGGATTCAATGAAATTCACATGGAGCGATCCGGCGCATAATTATATCCCGACCATGTACCTGTCAAAACAGAACGTATGGGACAGCCTGATGAAACTCGATAATCCAAAGGTAGTCAAACGATATACCTATCTTCAGATCCCCATGATCATGGGATACGATTTCTTCCAGACAGAACGAATTTCGATAGGCGTGCGGGTAGGGCCGGTGTTGTCTGTGCTGCTCTCTTCAAAACAATTGTCTGCTGCATATGACCCGGGAACAAAACGAATCATCAGCATCAACGACATTTCTCCGGGGCAGGTCAGTCTGAACTGGCAATTGATGGCAGGCATGAATACCTCTTTTCGTATTTCAGAACTCCTAAAATTTGAAATTGAACCCAATGTCAGGTATTATTTTAATTCGGTTTATGAGAAGCCGGTTAATAATACCAAACCATGGTCAATCGGCCTTCGTACAGCTTTCGTTATATCATTATAATTTTTTTTCGTAACTTCGGACAACCTTTTATCATGAGCGGGTTATTACTTCGTAGAACATCCGGATCCAGGTTCTTAAAATTTCCTTCGTCCACCATTATAAAAACACTTGATTTATGAAAAAACTACTGCTTCATATCCTTTTCCTCATGGTTATCCTTCCGGGGATGTCGCAGGGAATTATAAACATAGGAGGAACCGTAACGGATACGGCCACGAGCGCACCGATCGCAAACCATGCGGTGACCATCGTTGCCGATTCCTCCGGCGGCTGGTTCTATTACCATACAGTCTATACCGATATCAATGGATCTTACCGGGACACTGTCATTACACCGGTTCCCGGCGGAAGTCCCGGAACACTGTATGTTAGCACCATCGATTGCCAGAACTACCAGCACCAGGTTGTATTAAATTACAACCCGGCCAGCTACAATTTCACAGTCGATTTTGCGATCTGCAATTTCAACACACCATGCATAGCTAATTTCACTTACAACCAGTTTGCAAGCAGGTCATTCCAGTTTTCAGACCTGTCACAGACGCAGGGAAACCCGGTTACCTGGGACTGGAATTTCGGTGACGGTGGAACTTCAACGGTTCAAAACCCGCAACATATTTACGGGGCAGCCGGCTGGCACCCGGTAACACTCTCCATTTCCAACAATTCGGGTTGTTCTGCCAATATTGTCAAAAATGTATACGCCGGCGACACGACGAGTACCCCGGTTTATCTCACAATCAGCGGGACCATTACAAACTCGCTGACAAGCATCCCCATGCCCGGCCATGCTGTGACGTGGGGGATCGACGACACGCTGGTTGCCCCGCGCACGATTTACACCGACAGCAACGGTTTTTATACAGATTCACTGCTCCTGTCTGTCGGGGTGATAAGCGGAAACTACTATGTCTGGACCCAGGATTGCGGGTATACAGAAGAATTGTCCGGTTCATATAATTCTTTCAACTACCACCTGCACCAGGATTTTTTTCTCAATTGTGAAATTAACCCTCCCTGCCAGGCTAAAATGAAGGTTTCCGCGGCAGGGATACTTACGGTGCAGTTTGAAGACAAGTCAACCGGAGGTGTCAGTTCGAGGGTTTGGAATTTTGGAGACGGGGCCACCTCGACCACTGAGAACCCCATCCATGCCTATGGTTCACAGGGAGATTTCCTTGTGACCCTTTCCACTGTCAACAACATAACCGGGTGTTCAAACACGACAACCAAGCTAATCCGGTTAGCTGATTCGCTCCTGTGCAATGCCAGTTTCAGTTTTTCCAATACCCAGTTGCCAAAGACGATTCAATTCCAGGATCTTTCTTATGGAAGCAGCAACATCAGGTCATGGTACTTCGGGGACGGAGATACTTCCTCCCTGGCAAACCCTCAGCACACTTTCAGGAAGCCGGGTTTGTACCTTGTGATCCTATCTGTAGGCAACTTTACAACCACCTGCTGGCAGAGTTACGCAAGACCTGTTCTGATCACAGATTCACTTGTTCCATGCCAGTCCGGCTTTACCTACACCACTAGCCCCGTGACAGGCCCGAAGATGGTACAATTTACCGACCTTTCCTCCGGTACGCCTTCACAATGGCTGTGGGAGTTTGGTGACGGGGATTCATCAGCCCTGCGTTACCCCATACATTCCTATGCGGCTTCCGGTACTTATCATGTATGTCTCACCATCTCGGGCAACTATTGCAACAGTACATTCTGCCAGGATGTTACCATCCATGATACCGTGGTTTACCACCAGATTTACGGCCAGGTTTTCAATGGAAGTTTCCCGGCAACTGCCGGCCTTGCCATGATCATTTCCTCGGACACAACGGGAAACTACCAGCCCTATGTTGACGTATCTCCTATCGACACAAACGGTGTTTATTTCTTCACCACTGTTCCAGGCGGGGTCTATTACATTCTGGCCACTCCGTCTGATTCAAGCGGTTACCTGCCAACGTATTTTGGCAATACGATCACCTGGGAGCAGACCTCACCCATCACGCTTGGAACAGCGAACAATCCTTACAACATCAACCTTGCTCAGTCGGACCAGATGACCCCGGGTCCGGGTTCAGCCTCAGGCCAGATCAACATGGGTAAACTGAAGAGTTCCATCACCGACAAAATCAACATGGTGCTGTTGAATGCCCAGGGTACACCGATCGGCTTCACCCGCGTATCCACCTCAGGGACATTCAACTTTCCATCGCTGGCTTACGGCATTTATTACATGCATGCTGAGATGCCGGGAATTACCAGTGACTATGTGAAGGTGACCCTCTCTCCGGGAAAACCTCATGCTGATGTCGTGATGACCTTCAGCGGTAAAAAGATACTGGGCATCCCGGAAGAAGCAACCCTTTTGAACAGGTGGTCGGTTTACCCGAATCCTGTTGCAGCCCTGCTTACCATTCTCCTCGACCTCAAGCATGCAACTAATGTCAATATAAGCATTTACAACATTACCGGAAAGATGGCCGCAAGCACCCAGGCAACCCTGACGAGGGGAGTAAACCACATCGAGATATCAACAACCTCCCTGCCACCGGGGATTTACTCCCTGCATATCAATTCCGGAGACGGGTTGTTCATAACCACAAAACTTATCAAAATCAATTAACCCCTTAAATAATAAAGATCATGAAAAAGCTCCTTCTACAGATTTTATTTGTTATGCTGCTGCTGCCAGCCATGTCACAGAATTTTTTCACCGTAATTGGTACCGTCACTGATACGGGTACTGGCAATCCAATTCCCAACCAGGCGGTGTACATTTCAAGCGACTCGGCCACCGGATGGTTTTATTACAAGACTGTTTACACCAATAACAGCGGTTTCTACGCCGACAGTGTTCCTGTTCCGCCTAACATCCAGTGTGTTTTATATGTGAGTACCTATGATTGCCAGAACTACAGGCACCAGGTTACACTGACCTTAGCCCCGCCTGCTACCACCTTTACCGTTGATTTTGCAATCTGCTATTTCAACAATCCCTGCCAGGCAAATTTCACAACCCAGCAACAGCAATCTCTTACCGTGCAGTTCATGGATGCTTCCACAGGGGGCGGGAGTACACGGCTTTGGATGTTCGGCGATGGGGCAAACTCCTCTGAGCTGAACCCGATTCACACCTATGGCATGCCCGGTTATTATAACGTGACCCTGTCAATCGGCGCCCTCGGAACAACCTGCTACCAGGTTACCACGCAAACAGTCTATGTTTGGGATTCGACCGGAGGCGGCTGTCATGCAGCTTTTTTTGCCATTCCCGACAGCATGAATACGCTAAACACCTATCATTTCATCAACCAGTCGTCCGGCAACATAGCCTCCTACACCTGGAATTTCGGGGATGGTCTGTCACAGGTCGTTATCGTTCCGGGAAACCCGAATGTGGTCCATACTTATTCACAACCTGGTATATACATGGTCTGTCTGAAGATCCAGGGAGTGGACAGCAGTTGTTTCGATATCACCTGCGATACCCTGGTTGTCGGAACAACACCGGGATGCCATGCATACTACACCTATTATACCGATTCGCTGACTTCTGCCCCGAATGTCCATTTCATTGATCAATCCCTGGGCAACCTTGTAAGCTGGAGCTGGTCTTTTGGTGATCCCGCCAGCGGAACCAGCAACATATCAACACTCCGGAATCCCAGCCATGTCTTCAGTTCACCGGGATCCTATGATGTATGCCTTACCGTGCACGGAGCCGACAGCACGTGTTATGATACCCACTGCAACACCGTGGTTGCCGGAGGCGGTCCTGGATGCCAGGCATATTTCACTTACACCTGTCCGGCAGTTGGGAATTATACGGTCGATTTCACCGATCTTTCAGAAGGAAATCCCACATCCTGGTTCTGGAGTTTTGGCGACGGCACCTCCTCAACCATTCAGAACCCTGTTCATGTCTTTGGTTCAACGGGAATTTATAATGTATGCCTCACCATCACCGGCAACAACTGTACAAGCGTATTTTGTAAAAATGTTTCAGTCATCGACAGCATGAATTTTCACCAGGTTTTCGGACAGGTATTCGCAGGTAATGTTCCCCTTTCCAATGGATTGGCGATGATCTTCTCATTTGACACCAGTCCAAATTACCAGCCATTTGTCGGGGTATCTCCGATCGATTCCGCCGGAATGTACTTCTTCAACATGGTTCCAAACGGCAACTACTATATCCTGGCCCTGCCTTTTGATTCCAATGGTTACCTGCCGACTTACTACGGGAACACCATCACATGGGAGCAGGCTACAATGATCACCCTTGGAACTGAGAACAATCCTTACAACATCAACCTTGTTCCCTCCGACCAGATGACTCCGGGACCCGGTTCTACAGCTGGCCAGATCAACCTGAGCAAACTGAAGAGTTCGCTGGTGGATAAAGTCAATATGATCCTCAAGAATTCACAGGGTCAGCCGATAGGCTTTACAAAAGTCTCCACGTCCGGTGCATTCACCTTTCCGTCGATGGCCTATGGCACCTATTATTTGCACCCGGAAATGCCCGGTGTTACCAGCGACGAGGTCATGATTGTCCTCACCCCTTCAAAACCGCATGCAGATGTTGTCATGACCTTCAACGGGAAGAAGATCATGGGTATCCGGGACGAATTATCACTGGTGAACCACTGGTCGGTTTACCCGAACCCTGTTATTGATCACCTGGATCTACACATCGACCTGAAGCAGGCAACAACTGCAGCGATTGATCTGTACAACGTGACCGGCGAGCGGGTATCAGGCAGCGAGATCAGACTGAATGAGGGAACCAACACTACGCGGATCTCCACAGCTTCGCTGCCAGCGGGAATCTACACCCTGCGGCTCCTTTCAGGCGAAGGATTGATCCTGACAACCAAACTCATAATAACCAGGTAAACCTGACTTGAATGGTTTTAATGAAAAGCGCTGCTTCCGGGAGAAAACAGCGCTTTTCATTTTAATTCATCACTTTGGAACCAAATACTCCCATCCATATGATCAAATCCCATCTGAATCTGGTCATTCCCAGGATGAAAAAATTGATATTGGCAGGCAACTTTACATATTGATCCACGTCTTATATGTACATTGCAATTATATTTTCCCTTCCAGTTTTGTTTCCTCAAAACTCATAACCCATGAAAAAAAAATTACAAAACTTCAGCCTAAGGGTACTTCTCATTGGCTGTTCCATGTTGCTCCTCCAACAGGTGACATGTCAGACCATTCTTTTCACCGAAGACTGGGAAACTGTCGCAACCGGGCAAACGCCTCCGGCCGGTTGGGCAATTGATCCAGTTTCCGGTGCCAATTACATCCATTTTCTCCAGACTGGAAACTTTCCCTCCAGTTATCCCTTCAATGGGAGCAGAATGGTTGAGTTTCAATCGTTTTATGCTGCATCAGGAACCTCCAACCGCCTGAAATGTACAACACCCGTTCAAACCAACAGCTATGCCATGATTTCTGTTGATTTTGAATGGTTTACCAGCAACGGCTACCCGGGATGCAATGACAACGTGGCCGTTCAGTGGTCCACAAACGGAACAACATGGTCAACTGCTGCGACAATACAACGGTTTTCGAACACCATCTCCTGGCAATATGAGGTTGTTCCATTGCCGGCAGGTGCAATAAATCAACCGGTTCTTTATATCGCTTTTCTTTTCAGTTCAAGTTATGGAGACAACTGTCATCTTGACCTCGTTCATGTTACCGGTTACACAACGGCTCCATCCCCGCCTGCGGCAACAACTCTTGCACCAACCTGGATAGGATCAGAATATACTTACCTGGCCGGAATTGTAAATGCTAACGGAAATACCACGAACGCATCGTTTCAATATGGATTGACTACAAGTTACGGATCAACCACCTCAGCAGGAACTGTAACCGGAAACACGGCAACCAGCATTAACGGATATCCATACCCACTGATACCCGGGCATTTGTATCATTGCAGGGCCGTCGCGACCAATGTTGGCGGAACAACCTATGGGAATGATGTAACATTTTCCACCTTAGACACACTACCTGAAGTGTTTACCCACCAGGCCAGCGACATCGGTCCTTCAACGGCAACGCTTAACGGATCGGTATATCCCAACGGTTCAACAACAACGATCACGTTCAATTATGGCCTGACGGCAAGCTATGGTACAACCATCAATGCGAACCCCGCAACCATTTCAGGTGATTCTACCGAAACCTGGGCCAGGGCAGTACTGACAGGCCTTTCGCCAAGCACGACCTACCATTTCCGGATTACCGGGGTGAACGCAGGAGGTACCTCTTATGGGATTGACACCATCCTTACAACCACTGGCACCCTCCCTCCGACGGTGATTACAACACATGCAACTGCGATTTCATCGACCGGGGCAACCCTGAATGGAAATGTAAACGCAAACGCAACACCAGCCTATGTCACTTTTCAGTATGGATTGACACCGGTTTACGGTTCGACCGTTACCTATGGAATGGTATACGGAACCACCATGACCCCGGTAAACATGAACATTAACGGGTTGTTGCCCGGGACCGTGTACCATTTCAGGGCGGTTGGGGTCAATGCAAACGGCACTTCCTACGGGAGCGACAGCGTTTTTACCACAACTGTCATTCTCCCTCCTGCAGTTACCACCAACCCTCCTCCGATGACCGGTGCCACCTACTCATATGTTTCCGGCACCTTCAATGCAAACGGGAACCCGACTGCTGTCATGTTCGAGTATGGATTGACCGCATCCTATGACATGACATTGCAATGCGGAAATATTTCGGGGAATACACCGGTAACTACTGAACCTTATATTTACTACCTGCTTCCAAGCCATGTTTACCATTACAGGGCTGTGGGCACCAATGCCGGTGGCACGAGTTACGGGAGTGATGTGACTTTCACCACTGCAGATACGCTGCCGAAGGTTCGTACTGTTCACGCCACCAATGTCGGACTCTCCACTGCAACATTAAACGGATTGGTTTATCCAAACGGTTCCACAACGGCAATCACATTCAATTACGGCCTTACAACAAGCTATGGTTCTACTGTGACGGCAAATCCGGCATCCATATCAGGTGATTCACTGATCACCTGGGCCAATGCCATCCTAACCGGCCTTACGCCTTATACAACCTACCACTATAGGATCGTGGGGGTGAACGCAACCGGCGCCTCATACGGGCTGGATACCGTTTTCACGACCACGGTAAACCTTTCTCCGGATGTTATCACGATGCCTGCATCGAATGTAACCTCTACGCTGGCGAACCTCAATGGCAACGTAAACCCAAACGGGCTTGAAACAGATGTATCTTTTCAATATGGATTAACATCCTCATACGGATCAACCTATAATTACGGGCATGTCTACGGGAACACTATGCAGCCTGTTGAAAGAACGATCAGCGTCCTGCCTCAGACATTGTATCATTTCCGGTTAAAAGGCTCAAACAGTGCAGGAACATCATACGGCAATGATGAAACATTCACAACACCAGCTGCCGGCATACTTCCCCCAACGGTAATCACTAAAACCTGCTATTATTACTGTGCAACAAATGCAGTGCTGAGGGGTGACGCAAATGCAAATGGCGAATCGACCACCATCACTTTTCAATACGGTTTAACCCCGGCATACGGATCAACCGCCACCTACGGGACAATTAATGGAAATAACACGGATGAGAGAGCCCTGCAGGTTTTCAACCTGATGCCATCGACCCTGTATCACTTCCGTATTGTCGGGTCAAGCGCCGGCGGGATATCTTATGGTGATGACTCCTATTTTACAACAAGCGATAGTACAGGTTCCAATAATATATACGGGCAGGTGTTTGCCGATGCGGTTCCCATCCAGGCAGGCATTGTCAACCTTTTTTCAGTGGATACCATCCCGCCTTACCTGCCATACCTGGCGACTACCCTTGTTGATTCAGCCGGGACCTACCATTTCGACATGGTCCCCCAGGGTGATTATTATGTAAATGCTATCCCGGTGAATTTAACCGGATATCTTCCGACTTTTTACGGGGATGTTCTATTCTGGGAAGATGCATCCATCATCCACCTGGGAACACCGGGAAATCCATATAACATCCACCTTGTGGGTGCCGCAACAATGTATTCGGGCAATGGATCGATCACCGGGCAGATAAGCACTTCCGGGTTGAAAACAAACTTTGTTGAAAAAATCACGATGTTGCTTCTGAACTCAAATGGTACAGCAATTTTTTATGATCCGGTGAAACCGGGCGGGCATTTTTCATTTGCATCGCTGGCTTATGGGACGTACTATCTTAAAGCCGAAATGGCAGGGATCGCCAGTGATCTCATCAAGGTGGTCATCTCCGGGGAAAAACCGGACCCTTCAGTGATCCTGACCTATACCGGGACCAATATTTCCGGTATAAGCGACATCGCCTCCGGAATAACTTCATGGGTGGCCTATCCGAATCCTGTGAACGATCAACTAACGATCAGCCTGGAAATTAAAAAGGAGATGAAGGTCTCCGTTGAACTCCGAAACCTTGCAGGAGAGTTGCTGACGACCTTGGAGGTGGTTCTGCAGACCGGCAATAACACGATTTCCCTTTCAACTGCCTCATTACCCACCGGCCTGTACACCCTTCGGTTATCTTCAAATGCAGGGATGGAAATTCATACCAAACTGGCAAAGACCAGGTAGCATTTCAGTCAACACGCCTGAAAAACCGTCCCGGATTTCCGTGGCGGTTTTTTTTTAAAGCCCGGAGCAACCCTCGTGAATCGCGTTTCGGGCAGGTTTATTTGTTTACAAATTCACAAACTTTTGGTATTTTTGCGACACATTCAAAATCCTCAAAAACACATCCAAATGATCAACAATAACTTTGCAAGACGACACAATGGCCCTTCAGTCGATGAGATCAGCCTGATGCTCGAAAAAATCGGGGCTAAGTCCATTGATCAGCTCATTGACCAGACCGTACCCTCGTCCATCCGGATGAAGGATCCTCTGGACCTGCCCGTTGGGATGAATGAATATCAATACCTAAGCCATATCAGGTCGATTGGCGCAAAGAATAAACTTTACAAAAGTTTCATTGGATTGGGTTACTATGACACCATTGTTCCTGCGGTCATTTTGAGGAATATTCTTGAAAACCCGGGATGGTACACTGCCTATACCCCTTATCAGGCCGAGATCTCGCAGGGAAGGCTTGAAGCATTGCTCAATTTCCAGACGATGGTTTGCGACCTTACTGCGATGCCCATTGCCAACGCATCACTTCTCGATGAAGGTACAGCGGCCTCCGAGGCCATGATCATGTTGTTCAACAGCAGGTCGAGGGAAGCGGTGAAACGGGGTGCCAACCAGTTCTTTGTATCTGAAAACCTCTTCCCGCAATCCATCGACGTGATCCGCACCCGCGCCATCCCACTCGGAATTCAGCTGATCATCGGGAAACAGGATATTTTTAATTTCAACGATATGGTTTTCGGTTGCGTGATCCAGTACCCGAACCAGCATGGCGCTGTTTGCGATTACGCCGCAATCATTGCAAAGGCGCACAAGGCAGGTGCCATGGTTGCTGTTGCTGCCGACCTGCTGAGCCTGGCCCTCCTTACTCCCCCCGGCGAATGGGGTGCCGATATCGTGTTCGGTTCGACGCAACGTTTCGGGATCCCGATGGGTTACGGGGGACCGCATGCCGCCTATTTTGCAACACGCGACGAATACAAGCGCCAGATGCCCGGCCGGATCATCGGGGTTTCGGTGGATGCCAACGGCAACCGCGCCCTGCGAATGGCCCTGCAAACCCGCGAGCAGCATATCAAGCGCGAAAAAGCCACCTCCAACATCTGCACATCCCAGGTACTTCTTGCCGTGATGGCCGGGATGTACGCCGTGTATCACGGTCCTAAAGGACTTCGCCAGATTGCCCGCCACATAAACATCCTCACGGGGGTGCTGTCGCAGGAAGTTAAAAAATACGGGTACAGGCAACTGAACGATTATTTCTTCGATACCGTGAAGATTGAACTCGCAGAAGGAGTTTCCATGGAATCCATCCGCAAGTCCGCACTTGAAAACCAGATGAACCTGCGTTATATTGACGACTCGCATCTGGGCGTCAGTATTGATGAAACGACCTCACTTTCGGATATCAATACTCTGGTCGGAATTCTTGCCAGGGCCAACGGTAAGAACTACACCGAATTTGTCTGCGATCCGAAGGAATGTGAGATGATCACGACAATTCCTCAAGAACTTACCCGCGCGTCTGATTACCTCAGCCATGAGGTGTTCAACAGTTATCATTCCGAAACGGAGATGATGAGGTATATTAAAAAACTGGAGATCAGGGATCTTTCACTCAACCGTTCAATGATCCCGCTGGGTTCCTGCACCATGAAGCTGAACGCAGCCTCGGAACTGTTCGCCCTGAGCTACCCCGAATTTGGCGGGATCCACCCATTCGTTCCGAAAGACCAGGCAGCAGGCTATCAGTTGATGATCGGAGACCTTGCCAAAGACCTTGCCACCATCACCGGCTTTGATGCCGTGTCGTTCATGCCTAATTCCGGTGCCGCAGGCGAATATGCCGGGTTGATGGTAATCCGTCAATACCATATCTCCAACGGCCAGGGACACCGAGATGTATGCATCATTCCGTCTTCGGCACATGGCACCAATCCTGCCAGCGCTGCGATGGCGGGTATGAAGGTCGTGGTCGTCAAATGTGATGAAAAGGGCAACATCGATCTGGATGACCTGCGAGAAAAAGCTGTTCAATACAGGGATACGCTGGCTGCCCTGATGGTCACCTATCCTTCAACCCATGGTGTGTTTGAGGAGGAGATCCTCGACATCATCAGCATCATCCATGAAAACGGCGGACAGGTATACATGGACGGCGCCAACATGAACGCCCAGGTCGGGCTGACCAACCCGGGAATCATCGGGGCCGATGTTTGTCACCTGAACCTGCATAAAACCTTTGCCATCCCGCATGGCGGAGGGGGCCCGGGGGAAGGCCCGATCGCCGTAGCAAAGCATCTCTCTCCTTTTCTTCCCAAACATGTGTTTGTTGAAACCGGCGGGCAGGAAGGCATCACAGCCGTGGCATCCGCCCCTTACGGAAGCGCCCTGGTCCTTACCATCTCCTATGCTTACATCAAGCTGATGGGCGGCGGTGGCCTGACCGAAGCCACAAAAATGGCCATCCTGAATGCAAATTACCTGAAATCATGCCTTGAGCCTTATTACCCCATCCTATATTCCGGCAAGAACGGTCGCTGCGCCCATGAGATGATTGTCGATTGCAACGGTATCAGCCGGCAGACAGGGATAGGCGCCATCGACATCGCCAAACGGCTGATGGACTATGGTTTCCATGCCCCGACCGTGGCATTCCCCGTGCATGGAACCCTGATGGTTGAACCCACTGAGAGCGAACCCTATTCAGAACTGAACCGTTTTCTGGAAGCGATGATAGCAATCAGGGGTGAGATTGATGAAATCGCATCCGGTAAGTCCGATAAGCTGATCAACGTGATCATGAAAGCGCCTCACACTGTTCAGATGGTCTCGGCCGATGAATGGAACCTGCCCTATACCCGGCAAAAAGCTGCTTTTCCCGTTGATTCCCTGAAGGAGGACAAGTACTGGCCAACTGTTACCAGGATCGACGATGCCTACGGCGACAGGAATCTTAACTGCACTGCATAAACAAAAAATCGGAACCGGACTTTCTTTTCCTTCCCTGAAAAAGGGAGGGGTGCTAAAGTTGTTCCAGGCAGGTTTTTATTTTCTGCCAGCTATTTTCAATGTCGTTGTCGAGACCTACCGAGAAACGGACGAGTCCTTCCGACAATCCCATTTCACGCTGGATCTCTTCAGGCACCTCAGAGGAGGTACTTTTACCGGAATTGCTGAAAAGGGTTTTGAAATAGCCGAGGCTCACCGCCAGGTAACCCACGCCGGCCTTCTCCATCATCTCCATCAGCTTCGCTGCACGGTCGGCAGTGACCATATCGATGGCAATCAGCCCTCCAAAACCGAATTCGGGATTCATCATCTCTGCCAGTTTTTGATGGCCTTTATTTCCAGGAAGACCAGGGTAGTTGATCTTCATGCCATACTCCCTGAATTTTTCGGCAAGGTAAAGGGCATTTTTGCTGTGTTGTTTCATGCGAATGTGCAACGTATGCATATTCTTCAGGATGCTTGACGACCGCAACGGATCCAGTGCGGGGCCCAGCAACATCGCGGTACCGGCATTGACATCACTCAGTGAATCGATAAACTCCCTTGATGCACAGATGGCACCCGCAACACAATCATTCTTGCCATTGATGAACTTTGTCATGCTGTAAACCACAACATGTGCACCCAAACGGTAAGGGGCGATAATCATCGGGGTAAAAGTATTGTCAACTACAAGTTTGATGTTGTTATCATTGGCTATCCTGGCCAGTGCAGGGATATCGGATATCTGCAGCAGGGGGTTGGTCATCGACTCGGTATAGATCATCTTCGTGTTCGGACGGATGGCCTGCTCCACAAGGTCGAGGTTCGTAATATCCACGAAGGTGACATCGATGTTAAATTTCTTCACATAATTGAAAAGGAAAGCAAAAGTTCCGCCATAGGTTGTCAGGCTGCAAACGACGTGATCTCCGCTGTTGCAAATTTGCAGGATGGAGCAAGTGATGGCGGCCATTCCTGAAGCAGTAACCCATGCCGATTCTGTGCCTTCCATCGCCGAAAGGGCGTCGGCGAGGTACTTGTTGCTGGGGTTCCAGTGGCGGGAATATAAGAAGCATCCCTCTGCATCTCCCTGGAAGGTGTCGAGCATGGTTTTGGCCTGCATAAAAGTAAAGGTGGCAGAATCGCAAACGGACGGGTTTACGTCTCCATATTCGCCGAACTGAAGGAGATCAAAGATTTTTGTTGAGGGGTCTTGTTGCATGGGAAGTAGGGTTTTGGATTTACGATTTACGATTTACGATTGGGGGGGGTTAATAAAAGTATTACAAGTATGACAGACTTAAGGGAAGATGGCCCTTGTCTCAAATTACTAACCGGTTTCATTATGGGTCAAAGGTACGAGGAAAGAATCATTTTCAGCGCTAAATAATCGGTCACCACGGGAAATTCAGGGTAGTCGCTGATCACGTTTTGGGGCGGGCGGAAAAGAATACCGATATCGGCCTGTTTAAGCATGCTGATATCGTTGTAGGAATCTCCCATTGCGATGACCTTATAATTGAGTCCCTGTATGGCTTCCACCGTTTTTCGTTTGGGATCCGGCTGGCGTAAAGTATAATCGATGATCCTGTTGGTCTCATCCATCACCAGTGTATGGCAAAAAAGGGTGGGGCGGCCCAGTTGTCTCATAAGCGGTTCCGCAAACTGGATGAACGTGTCGGAAACCACTATCAGCTGTGTCCTCTCCTTCACCCAGCCGATAAATTCATTTGCACCCGGAAGGGGCTCGATCTGTGCGATGACCTCCTGGATGTCGTGAAGCTTCAGCCCATGCTGATCGAGGATTTTCATGCGGCTGCGCATCAGCAGGTTGTAATCGGGCTCATCGCGGGTGGTGCGGCGAAGTTCTTCAATACCGGTTTTGTCGGCAACATTTACCCAGACTTCTGGAACAAACACACCTTCGAGGTCGGAACACAGGATGTACATTGTTGTTTTGGTTTATTTGCACTTTGATTTTACACGTTGCACTTTGAATTTTTATTAAAAAGTATTAATCAGGTAATTTTTAAAATCCTTGTAATCCACCGGCAAAGTCTTCACAAATTCAGGTTTACCCTCAAGTCCTTCAAGGCTCACTGGCAAAGGTGGATCGAGCCCGATGAGCCGGAGGATTTCTTCAGGAAACTTTGCAGGATGGGCGGTTTCAAGCGAAACACACAATTGCCTGTTCCCCCTATCGGCGGGATTTCCCTTCAGGTACTCCATCATTCCGGCCCAGCCCACTGCTCCGTGAGGTTCCATGACCACCTTGTAATCCTGGTAAACTTCCCTGATGGTCTCCCGGGTTTGCTGGTCAGAGACACTGACCGAAAAAATATCTTTTCTCATCATCGCCATATCCGCGGCCCGGTGGATGATTCCTTTTTCATCCATCATCCCGCCATACAGTGCAACCAGCCTTGCCAGGTTGCTCGGATGGCCCACATTCATGGCGCTGGAGATGCAATTCCTCGAGGGTTCAATCTTCTCATAATTGCCCGAGGCAAGATAATTTGGAAACTCATCATTTGCATTGGTTGCAATGACAAACTTTTTTACCGGCAGCCCCATCTTTTTGGCAAGTATCCCTCCCATCATGTCGCCAAAATTCCCGGACGGAACAGAAAAGATAATCTGTTCGGGATGGTTTTCCATCCTCAGCCTTGAAAAAGCATAGAAATAGTAAACGGTTTGCGGGATTAACCGGCCGATGTTGATGGAATTGGCCGACGACAGGGATAGATGGTCAAGATCAGGATCGGAAAAAGCCTGCTTGACCAGTGCCTGGCAATCGTCGAACTTGGCATCCAGCGCCAGTACATGCACGTTTTTTCCCAGGGTAGTCATCTGTTTCCGCTGCCGGTCGGTCACCTCCGATTCGGGAAAAAGAACCACTACCTGGATGTTATCCATTCCATAAAACGCATTGGCAACGGCACTTCCCGTATCTCCCGATGTAGCCGTAAGGATCAGCAGTTTTTTCCCACTGCGGTCCAGGTAGTGCTGCATCAAACGTCCCATCATGCGTGCGGCGAAGTCCTTGAATGAGGCAGTAGGCCCCTGATCGAGGCGCATGATGAATTTCCTGCCAGCTACCTTTTCAAGTGGCACCGGGAAATCATATGCATCCCTGATGAGCACCTCCAGCTCCGTTCCTGAGATTTCATCTGGTAAAAACCTGCGCATGACATCGAAGGCAATATCCGGATAGGGAATTGCGGAATAACTGTAGATTTCATCCAGCGGGATTTGAGGAACCGATACTGGCAGGTAAAGCCCCCTGTCGGGTGCCTGGCCCCTGAGCAAAGCCTCGTGAAATGGGACATGTGGTGCCAGCAGGTTGGTAGAATAATAGAGCAGTGGTTGTTCCATGTGATCAATATTTCAGCATCTGATTAATTCCCATCCTGGCCGAAGAGGAACCTCCTGCCGAAAATTCGGGTGATGTCACCTTCAGTTTTTTACCATCCAACACAGATAAAGCCTGGTCGAGGTCTTTGATAATATCGTCGGGATGTTCGACACCAATACAAAGCCGGATCAGGTTTGAGGGGATTCCTGCAAGTTTGCGGCCTTCCTCCCCTTGTTGCGAATGGGTGGAGATGGCCGGGATGGTCGCAACGGATTTGATCCTGCCAAGGTCGGTTGCTCTCCAGATCCGGGTGAATGCATCAAACACATCTCGGGTTTGCCCGGCATCTCCCCTGACAAGGAACGACATCAGGTGGCCGTACCGGTTCACCGGTGCGCCATACTGCTCATCATATTCAGCATCAACCAGGTATAAATATTCAGAGGCAAGGTCATGCAGCGGGTGGTTGCTCAATCCGAGGTATTCGACCCTTTCGACATTTTTATGCTGTGAGAGGAATTGTGCAACTTTCATGGTGCTTCTGCTCATGTGGTCCATGCGCATGCGGATAGTCCTTATGTCGTTCAGCGCCAGCACGGCATTCATGGGCGAGATATTCGGGCCGTTGTCACGGTTGGGCAACAATTTGAGATAATTGGCGAAATCGGCCTTCATTTCGGGGTTGTCAATTTTCGAAACGAGGTTCCTGCGGGAGATTACCGCCCCAGAAATTCCAAACCCGCTGGTCGCCAGTGATTTTGTAACCGATTGGATGACGATGTCTGCACCATGTTGGATAGGTCTCAGCAGCGCAGGTGTGGCCACCGTTGAATCGATGATGAGGGGAATGCCATATTTATGAGCCAGTGCGGCAACCCTTGCAAGATCGAAAAAGGATAAACATGGGTTGCTGGGCATCTCCCCGTAAAGAAACCGGGTATTTTCATCGATCAGCGATTCCCATTCCGAAAGGTCGGTTGAGTGAACAACCTTACGCCATTCGATGCCATGTTCAAGGTCTTTCCGCATGGAAAACTGCTGGTAGGTTCCCCCGTAAACCTGGGTGGTGGCGACAAAATTCATCGGTGCGCCGGGGTTTTTCGGATCAATCACCAGGAAAGCGTCAACGGCACTTTGAATGGCCGACATACCGGATGAGGTTGCTATGCAGGATGTTTCAACTTCCGACCCATAGCCTTCCAGCAAGGCAAGCACTCCCTCCAGGTAATAAATGGTCGGGTTGGCAATGCGCGAGTAGCACCATGTAGGTATCTTGTAGCCCAGGGCGGCTTCCATTTCATCCGAATCGCGGAAGGCCTGTGAAGTTGACATGTAAACCGGTTCGATGATGGCCCCCTGGTTGAAATCGAGCGCCTCCTGCATGGAATAGATGCCATGCGTGGCAATGGTATCAAACCGGCATTGTTTCATCTGCTCCCTATACTCCCTGTGCCACTGATCTGCACGTGCTGCAGCCTCAAAATAGCGATTCATTCCGCTCTCATCCATATCCATTGTGTTTTACATCCTGATCCTACCTTTTGAATTTTGAATTTGCATTTTGCATTTTGCATTTTGCATTTTGCATTTTGTAATTATTCCCTTCCTGCGGTTATCAAAAATAAGTAAAAAATGATACAAAATTATTTTAGGGCAGAAAAGTTTTTCTTTTCGCCTTTCTACAGGGATGAGCATCATTTTTTCCTATTTTCTTTGTTACTTTGTCTGTTTGTTACCTGAGACTTCAACAAAAAGGTTTAAACCTAAAAGCAGAAATCGCCTAATACATAAATCTTCTATGAAAAAAACGCATAAGACAGCCCGGTTATTATTGATCCTTGCCATGGCACTGCTAATGCCGTTCGCAAATCATGCCCAGGATGGCTCTTTGATGAAAAAGCTTAAGGGAACCTGGTCGGGGAAACTGAAGGTTCAAAACAAAGAGCTCCGCCTCGACATGAACATCTCCGTCAATGAAGCCGACAGCATGGTTGTCACCTTCGACAGTCCCGACCAGGGAGTGCTTGACCTTCCTACCAGCAAAGTGGTCCTGGTGGAGGACTCCCTGTTCGTTTCAGCAAAAGCAATCGGGGGCAATTTCACGGGTAAAATCAACAAGGCGGTCAATTCCATCGCCGGATCGTGGCACCAGGGTGGAATGTCGTTCCCGCTTACCATGGTAAGGGAGGGAAAAAAAACCTCGTTGAACCGTCCGCAGGAGCCGAAGCCGCCTTTCCCCTATCGTACTCAGGAGGTCACTTTTCCGGGTACTGCAGTTGGCATTGAGTTGGCCGGGACACTGACCATGCCACAACAAGAGGGACGATACCCGGTTGCCATTCTCATCACCGGTTCGGGACCCCAGAACCGGGATGAAGAACTGCTTGGGCATAAGCCGTTTCTGGTCCTGGCCGATTACCTCACCCGCCATGGGTTTGCCGTGTTGCGCTATGATGACCGGGGGGTGGGGAAGTCGAAAGGAGATTTTAAAACCGCCACCTCGTTTGATTTTGCGAATGATGCGGAAGCTGCATTTAAATATGTGAAGAAACTCCCGGAAATCGACTCGGCAAAAATTGGTTTTATCGGCCATAGCGAAGGTGGGCTTATTGCCCCGATAATTGCATCCCGCCGCATCGACGTGGCTTTTATCGTGCTGATGGCCGGACCGGGCCTTACTGGTGAACAAATTCTGCTCTTGCAGTCAGCCCTGATCTCGAAAACAGAAGGTGCTGATGCCAGGAGCATCAAAGCAAATGAGAAAATAAGCAAGGATATGTACATGGTTCTGAAAAAGAACAAAGACAACGTGAAAGCGGCTGAGAAACTCAGGATCATGATCAATGCTTTTAACAAAAAAAATGCAAAGGATACCAGTTACCACGCGATGTCGAAAGAGGAGATCAACGCACAGATCGAAAGCCTTACCTCCCCCTGGTTCCGTTGCTTTCTTACCCTCAACCCGGAATCTTACCTGTCAAAGGTGAGCTGCCCGGTCCTGGCCATCGGTGGGAGCCTCGATTTACAGGTGCCCCCGAAAGAAAATCTCCAGGCCATTGAAAAAGCACTGATCTTTGGTGGAAATTCCTCCTATGTGATTGAAGAACTTCCCGGACTGAACCACCTTTTCCAGACAGCCACCACGGGGAGTCCGTCAGAATATGCTAAGATCGAAGAGACCATCTCACCGGCAGCACTTGAACTGATCGGAAAATGGCTGGAGAATAATGTGGGGAAGTGAAAACGTGACACGTGAAGTAAAGTAATTTTTAATTTTTAATTTTCAAGTAGTTATGGATTCCATGTTGAATGCCATTTCCCCTGTTGATGGCAGGTATCGTAAAATCACCGAGCCACTGGCTGCTTATTTCTCCGAGGGGGCAATTATCCGTTACCGCGTACTTGCCGAGGTGGAGTATTTCATTGCATTATGCCGCATTCCACTGCCCCGGTTGAAGGGTTTTGATAAAAAAATGTTTCCCCGGCTGAGGCATATCTATGAAAAATTTGAACCGGATGATGCACAGAGGGTGAAGGAGATAGAAAAGGAGACCAACCACGACGTGAAGGCCATCGAATATTTCCTGAAAGAACAGTTCGACGTTCTGGGACTGGGTGAATTCAGGGAGTTCATCCATTTCGGGCTTACCTCGCAGGACATCAACAATACTGCTTTTCCGCTGGCCATGCGCGATGCCTGGCGCGACATCCTGGAGCCTGCGCTCGAAACGATTTATAATGACTTGCTGGAACGGTCGCGGGAATGGAACCACATACCCATGCTTGCACGCACCCATGGCCAGCCTGCTTCACCCACAACTGTCGGCAAAGAACTTTATGTATTCGCGGAGCGGCTTGGGATGCAACTGGCACTGCTGGAAACAATCCCCGTTTCTGCAAAATTCGGCGGGGCTACCGGGAATTTCAATGCGCATCATGCTGCATATCCGGGCATCGACTGGGTGAAATTCGCAAATAAATTCATCAATGGAACCCTTGGCCTGGAGCGCTGCCAGACCACCACGCAAATTGAACACTACGATAACCTTGCGGCATTTTTCGACAACCTGAAACGCATCAATACCATCCTGATCGATCTCGACCGCGATATCTGGACCTATATCTCCATGGATTATTTCAAGCAAAAGGTCAAAGCAACGGAAACCGGCTCCTCAACCATGCCGCACAAGGTAAACCCCATCGATTTTGAAAATTCAGAAGGAAACCTTGGCATGGCCAATGCGATTTTCGAACATTTGTCGGCAAAACTACCGGTCTCGCGCCTTCAGCGGGATCTCACCGACTCTACCGTTATCCGGAACATGGGTGTCCCGATGGCTCATTCGCTGATCGCATATAAATCGCTGTTAAAAGGAATGAACAGGCTGATCCTAAATGAATCCAGGTTAAAAAAAGATCTAGATGAAAATTGGGCGGTGGTTTCTGAAGCAATCCAGACCATCCTTCGCCGTGAAAATTATCCCAACCCCTATGAAGCATTGAAAACACTCACCCGCGGCCGGGAAGGAATTACCCGGGCAACGTTGGGAAAATTTATCGACGGGTTAAAAATTCCTAAAAAAGTGAAAGACGAATTAAAAGCCATCACCCCTGAGAGTTACACTGGGATTATCGCAAACCTGTAATAATCTCCCTACCTTTTACTTTATTCAGACGATGATCCACCCTTTCAACACAAGCCGGATATACTGCAATCTTAAAAAATCATGGGAGGATCAGCCGTTGGTGGTCATCATGGCGATGGCCGTGCTGTTGCGGTTGCTGGCTGCAATTTTCGCAAAGGGCTATGGCATGATGGATGATCATTTCCTGGTGATTGAAGCACCCCAATCCTGGGTATATGGTTATGACTATGATTCATGGCTCCCGGGAAGCAAAGATAACTTTGGTCCCAGTGGTCACAACTTTTTCTACCCCGGAATTAATTTCCTGCTGTTTACCCTGATGAAATGGATGCACATTTACGACCCTCAGGTCAAAATGCTCATCCTGAGATTTTCGCTTGGGGCCTTCTCACTTTTGACCGTCTGGTACGGGTATCGCATCGTGGAGACGCTCTCTGACAAGAGATCTGCAACGCTGGCAGGAAGCCTGCTGGCCCTCTGTTTCTTCATGCCCTGGGCCGGTGTGAGAAACCTTGTCGAGGTGATATGCATCCCTTTCCTGATGATGGGCTTCTGGCAAATAGTCAAGGCCAGGAATACCTCCGGTATTTTTCGGACCTGGTTCATGGCAGGCCTTTTTTTCGGACTGGCAACTGATTTCAGGTACCAGGCGGTGTTGTTCCCTGCAGGGGTCTTCATAGTGATGCTTTTTCGGTTTAAATGGAAAGAGATGGCGGGTATCGTTGCAGGCGTCATATGCTCGTTTCTCCTGGTCCAGACCATGATCGACCTGATTATCTGGGGATATCCCTTTGCGGAATTCATGGGGTATATCAAGGTAAACATCACCGACCGGAACTCCTATTTTAATTTGCCCTGGTACAACTATTTCCTTACCGTGGGCGGGATCATGATTCCCCCTCTTAGCCTGTTCCTTTTCTATGGCTTCATCCGCGGATGGAAACGTTACTGGCTGCTCTTTTTCCCGGCAGCCCTGTTTTTCGCCTTTCATTCTTATTTTCCAAACAAGCAGGAACGATTTATCCTGCCGTTTATCCCGTTTTTCATCATGGTCGGCGTGATGGGCTATTATCAATATATAGCCCCGTCGGGATTCTGGACACGGCATCAAAAATTGTTACGTTCATGCTGGATGTTTTTCTGGGTGGTGAACCTGCTGCTGCTGGCGGGCCTCACCTTCATGTATTCCAAACGTGCACAGGTAGAATCGATGTACTATCTTTCAAAATACCCCTATGTGAAAAACCTCATTATTGAAGATGAGAAAGGAGAGGTACCCATGCCTCCCTTGTTCTACACCGGGAAATGGCCCAGCTATCCCGAAATACATCCCCCGGATACCACTGTTTATCAACTTGTCGCGTCCATCGCGGCACAACCGAAGTTTTATCATCCCCAGTTTATCCTCTTTTCAGGAGATAAAAACCTCCAGAATAGAGTTATCCTTGTCAGAAAGAACTTTCCATTGCTGGTTTATGAAACCACTATTGAACCGGCATTTGTTGACAAACTCATGCACCGGCTGAACAAGGTGAACAAGGCCAACAACATCTATATTTACCGGAACAGGGAATTCTATAAAACAAGGAGAGATTAGTTACTGATTTTCCTAACAAAATTCCGGGTCGGCCGGGCCAGGATATCAAGGGCTGTTACGGAAGGATCCGGTGGGTTAAATGTGAAGAGCAATGCATTGAACAATGCGTAGAATATAACGCCAGCCTGGTTTTCGAGCATCGATTCCACCATGATGTTCACGGCGAATATAGCCAGGAAGATCATGAACAAGAAATCCTTTTGCCTGAATGCCCGGATGGCAGGGAAAAAGAGCATATATAGCAGGAGGATCAAACCGAAAATACCGAGCGAAATAAAGGTCTGTAAATACTGGTTATGGGCATTCAGTTTCTGACTCAGGATCTTGACGTCCTGATGCTCTTTGTAACTCTCCATCAGGGCGTCTTTGACATCACCGGTTCCCACCCCGAAAATCACATGTTTGCTGATTATTTCCATAGAGCATTTCCATATGGCGATTCTTTCAGCGGTGCTCCTGGGATCCTTCCCCGCTGAATCCATTGCGTGAATATCGCTCCCCGACTGCCTGACACGTTCCACAACATTGGGAAACAAGGTTAAACAACCTAAGAACAATAAACCGGCAGCTACGATGGTCACTGCTCCGTAAATCCAGGTGCGCTTTACAATTACAAATAACAATGCGTAAATGAATATCACCATGAACAGCGCGATCAATCCTGCTTTTGAATTCAGAAAGACAATAAAAATAAAAAAATGAACAATGAGCAACAATATTCCGGGTAACTGATAACGGTTGAAAACAGGATATGCTTCCAGAAGCCAGTAAGCCAGGATGGCAATCGCAAAAGTGACGTACATGGCGAGGTAACTCGGATGAAAATACCATGAAAGTTTTGTGTAATAAAATGCATCTTCCGTGTGATATGCAGCAAATGCATACAATGCATGCGCGTAAAGGAGCAATGTGACTGTAAAACACCCGGCAATGAAAAAGAACAGGATGGCAGTCGATGTTTCTTTCTGCAGGTAAAAAGGTTCAGCCGTGGCAAACATAAGCGGGAAAAGAAACAAGGAGAACTTCACTTCGAGGTCAAAAAGACCGTAATCCATGTTGGTTGAATAACTCAATCCCAGGATATAAAGCAAATATAAAACAGAGAACGAAATCATCCCTGAGCGGTTTCGTTCTTTGAATAACAGGCTGATCGTTTTAATCCAGGATCCTTCTGCCAGCCAGTTGAGGCAAAGCAAAAAAATCAGTGTGGGTAAAATTCTTCCAAAAAGGGGGATGAAAAAGACAATCGACAGCACCAGGATGTAAAAGATTTTCTGATGGAACAACTTCCTCCTGTTCTGATTATTCATCGGCTGTCATGATTAGAAGCAGTATAATGGATTTCAAAAATACGAACATTCAAAGTATGTTTTCACGGATCGGTAAAAATTGCCCGGTATTTTTTATCTTTGTCCAATAGCCCGATCATGACAGGATTAACCATAACCATCATTACCTACCAGGAAGAACGGAACATTGGCAGGTGCCTGGAAGCCGTCGGGGGCCTTGCAGGCGAGATCCTTGTTGTTGATTCGTTTTCGACTGACAAAACAGCGGAGATTTGCGAATCCCACGGATGCCGGGTCATACGCAGGGAGTTCAGGGGATTTGCAGATCAGAAACAGTTTGCGGTCAACGAAGCTAAGAACGACTGGATCCTGGTGCTGGATGCTGACGAGGTGGTTACAGAAGGGCTGAAAAATGAAATAGCTGCCCTGCTTCAACAGGAAACGATCCCATTTTGCGGGTATGAAATTCCATTCTTCCTGTTTTACCTGGGGAAGATCATGCATCATACCGGGGTTGGAAACGAATATAAACCCAGGCTTTTTAACAGGAAATCCGGGGCATTTGATCCTACCGAGGTTCATGAGAAGTTCACCCTGAAAGGCCGCGCCGGCAGGCTGAAAGGCAGGATCATTCATTATTCTTACAGCGACCTTCAAAATCAATTTGACAAATCGAACAATTATACCACGCTTGGCGCCCGGCAAAACTTGCAAAACGGGAAGCGTTATCACAAACTGTGGGTCGTGATCAAATTCCCGGTTACTTTCCTGATCTATTTTTTCATCAAAGGTGGGTTCCTTGATGGTTATCCGGGGTTCATGTGGTCGTTCATCGCCGCATTCAACTCCACGATCAAAATTGCCAAAACCATTGAAATGACAACCCGATCATGACTCTCCCTATCATCCTGGCCCTGGTTGCCGTCATTTTACTTGCCTGGCTTGTGACGGCCTACAGTTTCCTGGTACCACCAAAAAAAGGACTTCCCATCCTCATGTACCATAAAGTGTCGGATCATCATGCCGACGGACTGACCATTCCGGTGGAGAAGCTGGATGAACAGTTTCTTTACCTGCGGAGTTGCGGATACAAAACCCTGTTTTTCGGGGAGTTGACCGACATGGTAAAAAAAGGACAACGGTTACCTCCGAAAACCGTGGTCATTACATTCGACGACGCCTACCAGGGTTTTGCCACCCATGCCCTGCCACTGTTGGAAAAATACAACCTCAAGGCAACGGTATTTATCCCGGTCGCGCACATTGGCGGAACCAACCTCTGGGATCAGGGCAATGATGCAATCATGTCGGCCCGGGAATTAAAAGAGATCAAAAAGGTCAAACTTGTCGAGTTTGGACTGCACTCTTTTCATCACAGGAACTTCAAAGAGATGACACTTGAAGATATGCGCGACGATCTTTCAAAATGCATAAGTACCCTGGATTTCCACAACCTGGAATTTGTGCGTGTTTTTGCCTATCCATATGGGGGCTACCCGAGGAAGAACAAAATCCTCCTTGGTGAGATGAAAGATCTTTTCCGCGAATTCAATGTTGATTTTGCCCTGCGGATCGGAAACAGGATCAATCCACTTCCATTCACCGATCCTTACGAACTGAAGAGGATCGACATCAAGGGCACCGATGGTTTTCGCACCTTCAAAATCAAATTGCGGAAAGGCAGAATGAAATTATTTTCCTGATATCAAAAAAAGCAGTATCGGTCAAATGCGTAAAGTCTTTTTCGGGAGATCCGATTTTATAAAAAATTCAGCAAAACTGGTCGCAGGAACAGCTGTCGCGCAGGCGATCTCATTTCTTGTTACGCCATTGATTACCAGGTTATATACGCCTTCGGATGTTGGTATTTTCACTTTCTTTATTTCCATTGTCGGAGGGCTTGGACTCATGGCCACTTTACGCTATGAAATGGCGGTTGTTCCCGCAAAAGAAGAAAAAGATTCGGTGAATGTCGCTTTTGTTTCCCTGCTGATCGCTTTTGCCTTGTCCCTTTTTCTCACTATCCTGGTCTTTCTTTCCGATTTTATTTTTCTGCCCAAAATGGTTGTCAACCCGGTTTACAGGCAATGGATGTACTTACTCCCGGTGATGATTTTCATGGTGGCAGCGGGGAACGTTTTCCAGCAATGGTATAACAGGCAAAAGGAATACCGGACCCTCGCAATGGCAAAAGTGATAAACGCAGCAGGCAACAACATGCTTACCCTGTACCTGGGATTTATTGGCATCGGGGTGTGGGGATTATTGCTTGGAAATTTCCTGGGACTGCTTGTTTTCAACCTCTTTTTTATAACCGGGATTCTCATGAGATACAGGGGAAGCCTGCGTTTCTTCGATTCCACCTCGCAAAAATCCCTTGCCAGGAAGTACAAGGATCTTCCCTTGGCCAATACCCCTCAAATCCTGGTCGAACTGGTCCAGATTTATGGGATTATTTTCCTGTTAAAGGCTTTCTTTCCTGTTGAAATCGTGGGGTGGTATTCTCTTTCCCAGCGACTCCTTCAGGCTCCGCTTACGCTGATCGGGACTTCTTTTGCCCAGGTTTTTTACAAGGATGCATCGGAACATTACCTGAACGATGGAAACCTTGCAGGATTGATCAGGAAAACGATCAAAATGGCTGCAATCGTGGCTTTCATTCCATTGATCCTCATGCTGACCATCGGTCCGTGGTTAATCGGAGTGGTGTTTGGTTCGGCCTGGCATGAAGCGGGGGTTTTTGCAAGAATCCTGGCCCCCTGGTTGTTTTTTGATTTTATCCGTGCAACCATCTCTTATACCCCGATCATCATCGGGAAGACCCGTATGATGTTTTATATTTCCCTGGCAGGTGCCATGCTGATGGTCATCCAGTTATGCCTGGGTGGTCTTTTTTTTAAAAACGCAACCACCACATTGATCCTTTTATCCGGAACGCTCAGCCTCTATTCAACCGGTGTAATACTTTGGATCGTTAATTCAGTAAAACCAGTAAAATGACCAGGTCATTCCTGTCAGCAAAACCCGGTTTTAACCGGGTTTATTGGCCTGAAAGTTCATCATAGATCATTTCGAGTTCCTGCTGCTTTTTGTGAACGTCCAGCTCGGTTTGAGCAGAAATTCTTGCGGCATTTCCCAGTTGCTGACGCAAACCGGCATTCTCTGCAAGGCGTACAATGGCAGCGGAGAGTTGGTCCACATCCCTTTCGTTGACAAGCAACCCGTTGATTTCATTGGCGATCACATAAGGAATGCCGGCATGGAAAGTTGAAATGACAGGCAGTCCCGCCGACATCGCTTCAATGATCGTTCCCGGGATTCCTTCCTTATTTCCGTTTTGCGAGGTAATGCTGGGATGTACAAAAACATCTGCATTTTTAAACAGATCAAGATGTTCGGGTGATCCGTACCCGACAACGCCCTGCAGGAAGATGTTGGTTGCACCACTTTTCGCAATGTGTTGAGTGATTTCCTCTTTCAGCCTCCCGTCCCCTGCCATGTTTAATTGAATTTTTCTGTTTGTAAGGGCTGTTGCTTTATTGAATGCATCGATCAGGTAGTGGTGACCCTTTTTCTCTTCCAGGTGACTGATTATTAAAAATCTGACGATACTGTTTTCACCATAATCCCGATCCATCGAAAACTGGAGTGTGTTGACACCGAAATAATGCACCCTGATTTTTTCCGCAGGACAACCCAGTGCAACAAGGCCAGCCTGCATATCCGGGGACATGGCAAGTATCAGCCTGATCGCCGGATTAAAAAACACCTTGCGATTAAGCATGGTCAGCCCCAAACCATGGAATTTGGCCGGGAATGAAGTGCTATCATGTCCGTAAAATGATACCAGTGCCGGAATGTTCAATTTCCTGACCACATTTGAAAAGAGGATCGCCTCAACGCCAAAGTGAATGTGCATTACATCAGGAGCTTTTTCTTCAATCCAGTGCATCAGTTTCCGTTCATCTGAACGGGTGAACATTAAAAACCGGCTGCACAGGAAGTTGCCGGCTATCCCATGAGGAGCCTGGTAAACAGGATATAGTGACGCGATTTTCCGATAGAGATCACTTTCAATTTTATCCGTATATACCACTGAAGGCCAATATCTTTCATGATGAATAATCTGGTTGCTGATAAAAGATGTAGTGGGAGGTAGAAATGCCCGGGTCAGATGGGTCACGCGTTTTTGCATAGAATCTCCTGTATTTGCTTAGACCATACGACTGTTATGCATTGCAAGCCGCCTGCTCCAGATCAGCCAGATCAGGTTAGGTAAGATAAACAACTCAATGAAAATAAACGAGAGGAACCCTGAGATATCGCTCAAGGTTAGTGCAGATAACTTTATCATCGAGAGATGTCGCTTCAACCTGAATTGCAGTGAAGACAGTTTTATTTTAACCGCAAAGTTCCCTGGACACAACCGGCGAAAATACTGGATTGTCCTGATCTGCGAAATGATAAAATTGGATTTGTCCTGGTGATAATTCGTATCATGCACCACATAATGAACGAGCCTTTCCTTCAGATATTTATACTTCAGTGAAGGGTTCGTAAGCAACTGGAGATAACACGCCCAATCGTCGCTCCCCGGATGTTTGGCCGAGAGTTGCCTGAATTCGGCGCTGATTCTTTTCCTGTTGAAGATCAGCAGGCCCGGTGTGATCAGGTAGTTTACCCTGGCAATTTTTCCGAAGGTAAGCCTGGGGTGATAATAGAAAACCGGCCTGTGTAGTTTTTGTTTCTCAAACTCGATATAGCCGTTCAGAAGGAAAAAATCGAAATCACCGGAAAGATGCCGCTCTAAAACAGAGAAGTAAGGTAACCCGACATAATCATCCTGGTCAATGAAAGTAGTGAAGGTTCCGGTTGATAAGGAATTCCCGATCATTCTTGACCAGGCCACACCAAGGTTTAAATCGTTTTTTATAATCAGCAAGAAAACATTGTCATTGTTACCTGTGATCTGGTGCAGCATTGAAGAAAGGTAAACTGTATCCGATTCGATGGAGTCAACCACCACGATCAATTCGAAGGAAAGATTACCCGGTGAAGCTAAATAGCTTGCCATAATGGATTCCGCCAAACGGGGAAGAAATTCCTCCCCCCTGTAAAATGGAACCACAATGGAAATATTGATAGGATGGTTCAATCGATCCTGGTGCAATCCACTTTCCGTTACCATAAAATTATCCGAATGCTGACCAACAAGGTACTCAAACATGTCATACTGAACGATTGTGCCTGAAATTTGACACACACAACCTGTGGAAGCAAATAAGAGCCAAAAATATGAAAATCCGGTGAAAAATGTCAATAAAAGATTCTGCCGGGAACGCCGCGAAGCTGCATACCCGGGCTGAAATTAAAATTTAATTCTAATTTTACTGAAAAATTTCCATCCTGCATATTTAAGCATGGCACAACCTTTTGTATCACTCATCATTCCATGTTTCAATGAAGAAAAGTTCATCGGAACGCTCCTTGAAAACCTCATATCCCAGGATTACCCCCATGATCTCATGGAGGTGCTTGTCATGGATGGAGGAAGTACCGACAGAACACTTGAAATCATCCGGCAGTATTCTGAACAAAAATCTTTCATCCGCATTGTACACAACAGGGAGCGATATGTCCCCTTCGCCCTGAACAGCGGCATAAGGTTGTCACGCGGGGAGGTGATCATGATCCTCGGGGCGCACACATTTTATCCTGCGAATTATGTTCCGGTGCTTGTAAAATACCTTACAGAACTCAATGCCGATAATGTTGGCGCTTTTTTACAAACGATGCCCGCAGACGACTCAATCCGGTCACTGGCCATCTCCAATGTGCTTTCTTCGCCTTTCGGCATAGGCAATGCAAAATACAGAACAGGTGTCAGGGAGATATGCAAGGTGGACACGGTTCCGTTCGGATGCTATAAAAGATCGGTATTTGATAAAATAGGATTTTTCGATGAAGAGTTGTTGCGAAACCAGGATTATGAATTCAATGTGAGGCTTATTAACAGTGGCGGTTCCATATACCTGATCCCTTTTGTGACGATCAATTATTTTACGAGGAGTTCGACTAAACAACTGTTCAGGATGCACTACCAGTATGGGTTGTATAATCCGCTGGTTTCACTGAAGGTAGGGCGCCCTGTAGTGAGCCGCCATCTTGTACCCCTGGTTTTCCTGCTCTTTTTGGTCTTTTCGGGAGCAGGTTCTTTCTTTTTTGCATTTTCGCGCTGGCTACTTTTTACCGGGTCGGCACTTTACATTCTGGGGGATTTGATTTTCTCGGCCAGGATCGTAAGGCAGGAAAAACGAGTTAAACTCTTCCTCTACCTGCCATGGATCTTCTTTTTTCTACACCTTTCTTACGGATGGGGATACCTTGTGGGCATATTTCGGTTTCTCCTTTTCAAAAAACAAAAAAGTGGAATTACGACCACCCGGTGACTCGTCCGGAAAATTGGAACCAAGTCCGCCGTGTAATATTTCTATTTGC
Organism: uncultured Bacteroidales bacterium; assembly: GCA_903828645.1. Taxonomy (GTDB): domain Bacteria; phylum Bacteroidota; class Bacteroidia; order Bacteroidales; family FEN-979; genus CAIVAT01. The sequence goes on along the minus strand of CAIKNA010000071.1, from coordinate 5,866 downwards.
TCACCTTCCTGATCCCTTCCACGATCCTGGCGATATCCTCCTCCCGCAGGTTTGATCCCGAAGGCAGGCACAATCCGTTTTGATAGAGAAATTCCGAATTGCCGTTCAGGTAAGCAGGATGATCTTTGAACACCTCCTGCATGTGCATAGGTTTCATCAGCGGCCTGGAATCGATGTTGTCTTCTCCCAGTATCCCGATGATCGACTGGGAGGTAAAATGTGCTTCCTCCTCATTTACAATCATTGAAGTAAGCCAGAAGTTTGAAAAATAGTGATCATCCGGTTCTGATTGAAAAATCAAACCCCGGATATCCGACAACAATTCGCGGTAGAGGCGATAGTTGTGGCGGTGCGCGGCCACACGCTCTTCAATGACCTCCAGTTGCCCGCGGCCGATCCCTGCAAGGACATTGCTCATCCTGTAATTGTATCCTATTTCGTGATGCTCAAAATGCAGGGTATTCTCTTTGGCCTGTGAGGCTAAGAACTTCGCTTTTGTTGTAAAATTTTCCTTCGTGGCAACCAGGGCTCCTCCCCCGGAGGTCGTGATGATCTTATTGCCATTGAACGACAGGATCCCCATTTCACCAAAAGTCCCGCAATGCTGTTCTTTATACCTGCTGCCCAGGGCTTCCGCAGCATCTTCGATGAGCGGGATATCATATTTGAGCGAGATTGCAAGGAGCGCTTCCATCCTGGCAGGCATTCCATAGATATCGGCAAAAATGATCGCCTTTGGCTTTTTATGGTTTTTCATCCGGTCGACGATCGCCGTTTCAAGAAGTTCCGGGTCTATATTCCAGGTTTGCATCTCACTGTCAACAAATACCGGTGTTGCTCCCTGATAAACGATCGGGTTGACCGTGGCGGTAAATGTAAAATCGGATGAAATGACCTCATCTCCCCGGGTTACGCCCAAAAGAATTAACGCCAGGTGGATCGCAGCAGTTCCCGAACCAAGCACGGCAATGTGACGGCCATCCAGGTATCGTGACAATTCCCGCTCAAATCCATCTACATTTGGCCCGAGCGGGGCAATCCAGTTTGACTCGAAAGCCTCCCTGACATATTTTTCCTCCAGCCCGCTCATATGGGGCGGCGATAACCATATCTTAGTATTCATCGTCCTTTTTTCTTATGATTGTGTAGAAAATTATTTTCATATCCTCAAGCAAAGAATACCTTTCGAGGTATTTCAGGTTTATTCTCACCTTGTCCGGGAAAATTACCTTGTCGTTGTAATCCTTCGGATTTTCAACTCCTGCGAGGATCTCTTCCTCATTGTAATACTTCAGTGATGCCGGTCCCGTGATGCCGGGGCGCAGCGCCAGGATTTTCCGGTCGTCGCCCCGAAGCTGGTCGGCATATCCCGGAACATCCGGCCTGGGCCCCACAAAACTCATTTCCCCCGCCAGGATGTTGATAAGTTCGGGAAGTTCATCCAATTTCCATTTGCGGAGAAATGCCCCGAACGGGGTGATCCTGCGGTCGTTGACTACCGTAACCGTATTGCTGCCATCATTGGCAATCATGGTACGGAATTTAATAATGACAAAGATTTTCCCGTCCTTACCCACCCGCTTTTGTCTGAAAAACAGGGGTCCCGGAGAGGATGACTTAATCCCCATTGCAATCAGGGCAAACACCGGCAGAAGCATTACCAGGGATGCCATTGCCACCAAACGGTCGAAAATATATTTGACAAGGCTGTTTATCACATATGTTTTAAAATTCAAAATTAGTATTTTTTGATGGAAGAATGTTTCTTAATATTGCGTTCCGATTCCAAACACCAATGAAAGTCTCCGGGTTTACCATTGTGCGCAATGCCATCAAATACGACTATCCCGTGGTGGAATCGATCCGTTCGATATTGCCTCTTTGCGACGAATTTGTTGTGGCCATCGGCAAATCTGATGATGATACGAGGAACCTGGTCCTCTCCATCGGAGACCCTAAAATCAGGATCATCGATACCACGTGGGACGATTCACTGCGTGAAGGCGGAAAAGTACTTGCGCTGGAGACCAACAAAGCCTTTGATGCCATTTCACCCGACAGCACCTGGGCTTTTTACATCCAGGCCGATGAGGTGATTCATGAGAAATACCTGCCTGAAATCAGGGCTGCCATGGAAAAATGGGCATCATACCCGAAGGTAGAAGGACTGCTTTTCAGTTACAGCCATTTCTGGGGTTCTTACCAGTACGTGGGCGACTCCCGCAAATGGTACCGGCGGGAAGTAAGAGTGATCCGCAACGACAGGCAAATCCGTTCCTTTCTCGACGCCCAGGGTTTCAGAAAGAATGGAAAGAAGTTGCTGGTCGCGCAGGTTGACGCCTTTGTTTATCACTATGGATGGGTAAAGCCCCCGCAGGCTCAGCAGGCCAAACTGCAAACATTTCACAGATACTGGCATTCAGACCGGTGGATCGAAAAAAGCGTACCAAAATCTGACACCTTCGATTATTCCGGGATAGACTTTTTGTCACCGTTTACTGCTTCGCACCCCCGGGTTATGAGCGAACGCATTGCACGGTGTAACTGGGAATTCACCCCTGATCGTTTAAATAACAAACATTCGTTAAAATCAGTCTTTCTTCATTTTATCGAAAAGAAAACAGGATGGCGGGTCGGGGAATACAGGAATTACAGGATTGTAAGGCGAAATCGTGATACGTGACACGTGACACATGATGCGTGATGCGTGACAGATATCTTAATTTCTTTATATCTTTGCAAAAAACTATCAGACCATGGATTTAAGTAAGATCTTATCAATTGCAGGAAAAAACGGGTTATTTAAAGTAGTTTCACAGACAAAAAATGCGGTAATTGTTGAGTCACTCAATGATAATAAGCGTTTCCCGGCCTTCGCACATGAAAAGATGAGTTCACTCGAGGAGATTAGCGTATTCACAACCGGCGACGACCTGTCCCTGAAAGAAGTATTCAAATCTTTTCACGAAAAGTTAGCTGGCAAATCTGCCATCGATCCCAAATCGGACAACAAAACGCTGAAGAATTTTTTCCTTGAAATGGTTCCGGAATTCGACCAGGACCGCGTATATGTTTCTGATATCAAAAAGATGATAAGCTGGTACAACTCACTGGTCCGGCAGGATCTTCTTGATTTCACCGAAGAGGCAAAGGAACCCGGGGAGACCGGATCCGCTCCGGAAACTGAAGCATCAGCAGATAGCCCGAGGGAAACCGAATAATGAAGGGAGTTCCGGATTTAAGACAACCAAACGGACTAAATTCAGGACATCCATGGAGTTGAAAAAAATTGTCCAGGATTTAAGGGTGACTGAGGTCAACCGTTTGAATAAGCGACATGTTGTTCTTGAATTGCTGGCCCCCGAAAAATTCCCGTTGATCCTGCCCGGTCAGTTTGTCCAGGCGCGGGTTGAAGATTCTCCTTCGACATTTCTTCGCCGCCCGTTTTCCATTCATTCGGTCGATTACAAAAAAAACACCCTTCGCCTGCTTATCCAGATCAAAGGACCCGGAACACGTCACCTTTCGGAATTGCAAACCGGCGATCATCTCAACCTCATCTATCCCCTTGGAAATTCCTTTTCACTGCCTTTCACCAAAGATGTTCTCCTTGTTGGCGGTGGATGCGGTGTTGCTCCCCTGTTGTTCATGGCTCAATTTCTCAGCCAGCACAACATCCGGCCGACCATCCTTTTGGGATTTCGCACAAGTGAAGAGGTTTCTGAAATTGAAACCTATTCGGCTTTCGGCAAAGTACTGGTCATGACCGACGACGGCACCGAAGGAGAAAAAGGGCTGGTGGTTGACCATTCTGTGTTCCAGCGCGAACGGCTTGAATTTAAAAAAATTTATTGCTGTGGCCCGGATGCCATGATGAAAGCCGTTGCAAAAATCGCACGGATGCATAAAACTGATTGTGAAGTATCACTCGAAAACACCATGGCCTGCGGTTTTGGTGTGTGTCTATGCTGCATCACGCCAACCGACAAGGGAAACGAACGGGTATGCGTTGAAGGACCGGTTTTTAATATTAAAAGACTGCCCTGGAGATGAGGAAATTTACGATTTACGATTTACGATTTACGATTTACGATTTACGATTTCGGAGATTTATCATTTACCATTTTGCATTTTGCATTTTGCATTTTTATTTTGCACTTTGCATTTTGCATTTTGCATTTTGCATTTTTAATATTCCCCGCTGATATGCCAGATCTCTCCGTACATATTGCAGGCATGCACTTTAAAAATCCCGTCACCACTGCTTCGGGGACTTTTGGCTATGGCGATGAATTTCTTGACTTCATCGACCTGGAAAGGCTGGGTGGAATCTTTGTAAAAGCAGTGACCGGGAAAAACCGGGATGGCAATACCTACCCGCGGATGGCTGAAACTTCCTCTGGCATGCTCAATTCAGTCGGTTTGCAGAATAAAGGCGTCGATCATTTCTGCCGGGAGATCTATCCAAGGATAAAAAATTTCAATACACATATTATTGTCAATGTTTCAGGGTCAACCATTGAAGAATATGCAGAGGTTGCCGGGCGCATCAATGAACTGGAGAAAATCCCTGCCATAGAATTAAACATCTCCTGCCCGAATGTGAAACTCGGAGGCATGGCCTTCGGCACTGTTCCGGCCATGGCTGCCGAGGTCACTGCCGCTGTGCGAAAAGTATACAAAAAAGTGCTGATGGTGAAACTCTCCCCAAATGTAACCAGTATTACCGACCTGGCTAAAGCCGCGGTTGATGGCGGTGCAGATGTGATCACCCTCATCAACACCCTGCTGGGAATGGCCATCGACGCTGAACGACGCAGGCCGGTATTGTCAACCATCACCGGAGGCCTCTCCGGTCCTGCCATTAAACCCATTGCCTTGCGCATGGTGTGGCAGGTACATAAAGCTGTTCGCGTTCCCATCATCGGGCTTGGCGGTATTATGAATTCCACCGATGCCATCGAATTCATGCTCGCAGGCGCATCCGCAGTGCAGGTAGGCACGGCAAACTTCATTGATCCCGCCATTTCCGTAAAAATCGTGGATGGTATTGCCTCATATATGGAACGGCATAAGATCAAAGAGGTTAGCGAACTGGTTGGCGCACTTCGAACGGAATTGTGAATCCCGCAGAAAGTCGTTTCCCGTCACCTTGCAAATATTGAGGTATTGTTTATCTTTGTTGAAGAATGGCAACAGTTAACCAGTCCTTACCGGAAATACATGACACATGAGCATGGAAGGTCCAAAGACAAATTTACTCCCCGGATTGCTGCTTCTGAACGAGATGGCTGTAAAATTCAATGATGTAAAATCAGGACCGGAACTTTATGCTGACATTACCCATTATCTGAAAATCCTGACAGGCGGGATGACAACCACGATAAGCACTTATAATCCTGCCGACAAATGCTTTCATGTGATGCATTCTGACCTTGACCGAACCGTGGTCAACGACCTGTTTCAGGCATTGGGGCGCAGGCGGATTATGGAGATCGGATTCCCCATCAGTGAGCAGTTGTATAAAGAGATGGAGCTATCTCCGATCTGGTATTATCATACGCTCCATGAGGCCACCTTTGGTGTCATCCCTAAAAAAGCCGGCAGGATTTTGCAGAGAATCCAAAAGCTTGACCGGTTTCTCGGCATCGCCTTCTTCTTCGACAATGAACTGTTCGGGGCCTCCATGGTTGCCTTGCGCAACAATGTCCCCGATCCGCCAACCGAGCTCATTCAAACATTTGCACAACTGACCGCCATGGCGCTTCGTCGTGTGAGGGCGGAGGAAAAACTGCGCAGGAGCGAGGAAAAATACCGGAACATTTTCAACAATGCGGTTGAAGGGATATACCAGACAACTATCGAT
>CAIKNA010000070.1 GCA_903828645.1 uncultured Bacteroidales bacterium | reverse complement strand
GGAATAATCCACCGCATTTGTGCAATCATTACATTCGGCTATTTCTTTGTTGCCCTGGTCATGAGTACCCGCTTCCTTTTCTCCAAAAAGCATTCGAATGAATCTTTTTTCAAGCGACTTTTCGGGCCTGATTCACTTTTTCCGAACATGAGAGATCTCCGGGATATCAGGTCGATGTTTCGCTGGTTCTTTTTCCGTGGCCCGAAGCCAACATTTGACAGGTGGACTTACTGGGAGAAATTTGACTTCCTGGCTGTTTTCTGGGGGGTTGCTATTATCGGGTCCAGCGGTTTACTGCTATGGTTCCCTGAATTCTTTGGCAATTTCCTTCCAGGGTGGGTTTTTAACATCGCAACGATCATCCATTCCGACGAAGCTCTTTTGGCCGTAGGATTTATTTTCACCATTCACTTCTTCAACACACACTTCCGTGCTGAGAAGTTCCCGATGGACTTTGTAATTTTCAATGGACAGGTTACGGAAGAAGAAATGGTGGAAGAGCGCAGTGAGCAATGGGAACGTTATCAGAAACTTGGTATCTCTGAAGAATTCGAAGTCAAGAAACCAAACTTAATTGTATGGGAAATTACGCTGCGGTTGTTTGGATTGCTGGCACTGCTTACAGGGACTATTCTTGCATTATTGATACTCTATACGATCTTCCAGAGAGGCTATTAAACCTGGGGCAAGGGAATTACATGTGCTGCTTAAGGAGGTCAATCAACTGACTTTTACTTGCAACACCGGATTGTCTCCAAACCAATTGACCATTCTTAAAAATTATCACTGTGGGAACACCCTGGATATGGTATTTACTCGCCAACCCCGGGTTTTGGTCGACATCTATTTTAATTACCCTGACACGTTCCCCGAATTCGGATGCAATGTCTGATAAAATAGGTGACTGGACTTTACAAGGGCCGCACCATAAGGCATGAAAATCAACAATTACGGGGCGGGTGTCATTGATTATTGAATCAAAATTGCCTTTCATTGTGTTAAATTTTATATGTTAAACTGCCATTCGGACAGGCTGCCACACATTCCAGGCATTTCGAGCAGGTGTAGCTCATCCCTGGTTTTTCCATAGCAGGTTTGTAGAGACTGAATTTTGCTGGTTCCATGGCTACGATATAGCATTTCTTATCGCAAATCCCGCAATTCATGCAACTATCAGCGTTAAGCCTGATTTTAAAGAAGGAAAACCGGTTTAACCAACCTGAAATCCAGGCGATGGGACATCCTACTTTATGATACTGGTACATCTGGCGGATCTTGCCGTCGGGACTCATACTCATCATAAGTTCCATGATAAGCCCCATCGGGCATACCCAGCGGCAAAAAACTTTGCCGAACACCACACCAAGCAACGTTCCCGCAATGAGCACGAACCAAAGTGAAATGTGAAAGTAGGAAATAGCAATATAAAGTCCAATGCCCAGCACGGCCAGGATCATAACCCTTTTATCAACAAGTAATTTTAAAGCTTTTCGCATTTTGGTTGTATCAACATAGGTGTTTATAATCCGGGTAATCTTGGGAACTGGCCTGTTTTCGACAGTCTGGAATAAACACCCCAGCCTTTTTTCATCCAATGTCCGACTATAGGCATGGGAATCATAAATGCTTTGGTGCCGTTCCTGAACACAAACGCAGCTCCGTTCCCGGTATCCATCACACAAAGAATGTTAAGATGTTCCTGGTACCCTTTCCGTTTGCTGCT
>CAIKNA010000069.1 GCA_903828645.1 uncultured Bacteroidales bacterium | reverse complement strand
CACTCCGGGACAGCATAATGAAACGCTTAAAAATCACAAACTCACCCTCGAATTTGCATCAAACCCGGCCTGGTATGCGATCCAGGCCTTGCCGGCCCTGAACGACAGGCAATACGACAATGCCGATGCGATCTTTGCCGCCTTCTGGTCAAACAGCCTTGCCGCTTTCATTGCCAATTCAGACCCGAAAATCAAGTCCGTTTTTGAATCCTGGAAAAACCTGACACCCGAAGCGCTGCAGTCAAACCTTGCCAAAAACCAGGAGCTGAAATCGGCGCTGTTGCAGGAAACACCCTGGGTGATGGAAGCCGCTGATGAAACGGGGCGCAAACAAAAGCTGGGACTCTTTTTCGACCCGGACAACATCAGCATGAACCTACGGGAAAACCTAGGCAAATTGCAGAAACTTCAAATGCCGGATGGCGGATGGACCTGGTTTGCCGGGATGCCTGAGAACCGTTATATCACCCAGAATATTGTTACCGGGCTTGGCCAGCTGAGCCACCTGGGTATCACAAATATTCTCAAAGATCCTTCCACCCGCGAAATGGTGATGAAGGCAATTGGTTTCCTGGATGGCGAACTTCAAAAAGATTACGGGAACCTGAAAAAGTACCAGCCGAAGAATCTTGAAGGCAATCACCTTGGCAGTTCACAGATCCAGTATTTGTATGCGCGTTCATTTTTCATGGGTAATCCTGCATTCCCGGTCCCCGATCCCGGGGCAACCTTTAATGAAGCCTTCAACTTCTATAAAAAGCAGGCATCAACTTTCTGGCTTCAGAACGACCGCTATCTGCAGGGCATGATCGCACTGGCATTGAACCGTCTCGGAAACAAAGAAGTTCCTGCGCTGATCCTGAAGTCATTTTCAGAAAAAGCACTTCATTCAGGCGAAATGGGAATGTATTGGGCCGGGGAACGCGGATTTTTCTGGTACCAGGCCCCCATCGAAACCCAGGCGCTGATGATTGAAGCCTTCGACGAAATCGGCCAGGATAAAGGCGTGGTGGATGAGTTGAAAATATGGTTGTTAAAGCAAAAGCAGACCCAGGACTGGCGATCTCCCCGTTCGACCCTTGCAGCATGTTATGCGTTGCTGCTCCGGGGGACAAACCTGCTCTCTGACGATCCCGGCGTAAAAATATCGCTTGGGAAAGAAAAGGTGAGTTCCGACAACCTGATCGATGCGAAAAAGGAGGCAGGTACAGGCTATTTTCAGCTCTCCTGGTCGGGGAGCGAGATCAAGCCGGGGATGGGTAAGATCACGGTTTCAAAATCGGGAGATGGCGTTGCCTGGGGCGCTGTTTACTGGCAGTATTTCGAGAACCTTGATAAGATCACCCTCGCCTCAACCCCGATGCACCTGGAAAAGAAATTGTTTGTTGAAATGAACACACCCACAGGCCCGGTGCTGGAGCCAATTTCGAATGACAAATTGCAAATTGCAAATGACAAGTTAAAAGAGGGTTCAACTGGCCAGGTGGCTCCACGTGTTCTTAAAACGGGGGATAAACTGGTTGTACGAATCGTGCTGACGGCTGATCGCGACCTTGAGTTCGTGCACATGAAGGACATGCGGGCCAGTGCGCTGGAACCCGGCATCACAGCCCCCAACCCGAAAATGGGAGGGAGCGGGGAAGGCGGACTTTCCGGGTACCGTTACCAGGACGGGCTTGGTTATTACCAATGCATAACCGACCAGGCGACCAGCTTCTTTTTTGACTCCCTGCCGAAAGGCACCTATGTTTTTGAGTATCCCCTGAAGGTAAATGCGGGAGGGGAGTATTCCAATGGCATTGCCACCATTCAATGCATGTATGCCCCTGAATTTACAGCTCATTCGGAGGGAATCAGGATAAGCGTGGAATGACCGTTTTTTTCTTGTTTGGAAACGATCGTTTAATAACCTATCTTTACAAGATCAAAAAAAACAGAGATGGAGACACAACCGGCTATTCAGGAACTCCTTTTTCAGGCGGTCAGGAGTAAATTGGCACCGAACCTGTCTTTTGTCCACGAACTCTCGGAACTTTTGGAGATCAGTTACGACAGCGCCTACCGGCGGATCCGGGGAGAAAAGGAACTCTCCCTGGAGGAGTTGAAAACCATCTGTTTTCATTACAAAATTTCAGTCGACGCCCTTTTTAACCAGAAAAGCGATCATGTAATTTTCAGTGCGCTTGCAATCGGTGAAGGTGGTTTTGATATCGAAAACTGGCTGCAATCACTCCTGGCGGCGATAAAAATGATCCATGCCGCAAAAGAAAAAGAGATTATTTATGCTGCCAAGGATATCCCGGTTTTCTATTATTTCGAATTCCCTGAAATTGCCGCGTTCAAGATCTATTTCTGGAACAAAGCGCTGATCCCTGCGAGCGGTTATGAAAATAAGCTGCTGACACTTGAAGCCCCCGAAAATTTGTATGAAACCGGGCGACAGCTTCTCTGTCATTATATCAAGATCCCGACCATCGAAATCTGGAGCGAGGAGACGATCTCAAGTGTTCTTCGGCAGATCGAATATTGCTTTGTATCGGGGTTTTTTGCACGGATTGAAGATGTTTTCAGGTTGTGCGATGTATTGGAATCGTGGCTTCATCACGTGCAGCACCAGGCAGAATCCGGCACCCAGATCATGTTCGGCTCACCTTGCGAGGGGCTTGAAAACAGTTACAGGCTTTACCACAATGAAGTCCTCGTAACCGATAACACGATCCTGGTAAAAACTGATGGCCAGAAGACCTGTTACAACACCTATAATGTCATCAACCAGCTTATCACAACAAACCCGGTGTTTTGCGACCAGGTTGAAAATTCACTTCGCAACCTGATGCAAAAATCAACCATGATCAGCGGAACCTCTGCCAAGGAGCGTTGCCGGTTTTTCAATATTCTTCATGAAAAGGTCAAAACCCTCAGAAACCGGATCGAAAGGATGAGTTAACGGATGTCCCCGGAAGGGCATTATCTTTGTAGTTGATAATAGCCAATAGGCAACATAGTTGCCTGATCTTTGTAGGAATAAATGGAAGGATTGATATAAAGCAGCGTAGCTGCGACATCTATCATTTGCTACATTAAAAATGTTTTCATTTCGCCCCGCCGGGCTCAAAGGGAGTACTATTTTCTCAGGCTTCCGTACCTTCTCGCCGGGGGAGGTGGCAGGTTAACGATTCCCGTTATTATTCACAATGGTATCGCCTGGTTTTGAGAAGTGTTTGCTCCCCGGGAAAGGATTGTTCTTCACCGAACAATCATTCAGCATCGCTTTATGTTGGTCGAACTGCTCCTGGTTCCCTTTGATGGGAATGGTGATTTTTATACTTCCGAGCCCCGCCCCAATGCCTATTCCGGTACCGATGCACGCCAGTCCGATCATGCTTGCCATGCTCACAAAATAGGAGGGGCTGCGGTTGATCGAATAGGCTATTGCTTCGCCAATATTGGTAAAATGGTTAGGTCCACCCTGGTTTTTCCATGATGAATAATAGATTAAATCGAGAATGCCGCCTGCCGTTACACCGGCAATAGCTCCGTAAAGGATCCCCTTGCCGGTGCTACCCTGTTTCCTGATGTGTATTTTGTCAATTGACCGGGCGTCTATTTTTATCATATCCACTTTCTCCCCTGTTTCGGCTTTGCGGGCGATGGATTGTGACACTATTATTGCTGAATCCTTTGTTTCAAAGAGCACCCCTGAAGTCGCACGGGGCTCTCCATACAAGTTGACCCATGCATCGTAACGATCTCTTTTGACTGCAGAATCAGACTGTGCATGTATCCTCCTGCGCTGACGGAGGTTCCATAAAGATAGGAGATTTTCCGGCCAGCGATCATGGTTGCCTGGACCCCGGCGTTGATGTTGAACGAAGCTCCCCCGCCGGCAACAGTGATTGAGTCGGATGCGTCAAAGCAAAGTTTCAGGGGTGAAGGCACTATTCCGCTTACACTGCCAGTGACCGGAACAACAACCATGGTGATCGTATTGGATTGCGCCGGGTTTGGAAAGAAGCATGAAACCAGGCTTGACGTAAGGTTGCATGAAACCTGGTCATAGTTTGACGGAACATATCTTTTCACTATACGTTATACTCCCCGTGGAAACCCCCGGAGATTTTGCGGCTACTTTGTTCATGACCACATCATGAAGCGTGCAGCCATTTGAGAGAGGTATAGTCGGCATAGCCGCTGCATCCCGAAGAATTATCAATCATTCCTGCATGGACCCTGCTGATGTATTCATCGCAACCGCCGCTTGCGCTGCCTACTGATTGTGCTTTCAGCATGTAATCTTCCGTTTGAGGGGTGAGAATCCCGCCGGCATCCCATTTCCCGGCAACATATCCGCTGCCAGTGAGGTTAAGCCCGGCAGTTTTCAGGAGTCACTCTTTCCGGGGATCCGGCTGCTTGCCCGGAACCCGGTTCTGGCCAACAACGTGCGAACTACAGATTGTTGCCGGCAAAAAATTAAAAGGGTGATTTTTGACTTCATTTGTGTTTGGTTTAAATTAGTGAAAATATTGATGTATTTAGTGAAAAATGAAGGCCGTAACGCCAATATTTTGTAAAGATAAATCACGATATTAATAATAGTACTATATTAAAAAACAAACAGTTAAATGTTTTTTTTCCTCCCTTACCAACTGCTTCCGACTTATTAATCAGTTGAATATGAATGAAATTTGCGGCCTGCTAATCCAATCCGGGCAAGCAGGAGGCAGTACTGTGTTTCATTTAACAATTTGCGGACAAGCTATGCTCTGATGTTGTCATGGTTTTTCCGACAGGATTGGTTTTTTGTTATTGGAAACATGTATTAACTTTGCTGAACCATCCTTGTGGTCAAAAACGCGGGTTTTCAAAATGAAAAGATTAATAACCATCCTCGTTGGTTATTGCATCTGCTTATGCATGGCAGGTTGCGGAAAGCACAGTGATGCAATCCCCGGGGAACCCGGGGAGGATGCCTTTATCCGTGGGGCTGACCTGTCATTTCTGCCGGAAATTGAGCAACGGGGAACGAAATTTTACACTGCAGACGGAACCGAAAAAGATGTATTGTCGCAACTGAGCGAAAACGGGTGCAACACCATCCGCGTCAGGTTGTGGAATTCACCCGCAACTGCACACAGTTCATTGCCGGAAGTCTCCGCTTTTTGCAATCGTGTCAGGCAAAAAAACATGAAAGTATTGCTGGACCTCCATTATTCCGATACCTGGGCCGATCCTGGGAGCCAGAATACTCCTTCCACCTGGAAAAACCTTCCGCTGAATACATTGTCCGATTCGGTATACAGTTATACACGAAGGGTGCTCTCAGTCATTCAGCCTGATTATGTTCAAATCGGCAATGAAATAAACGGGGGGTTCATGTGGGAGCAGGGAAGGATCAGCAGGGAGGCTGACTTTATACTGCTTTTAAAATCGGGAGTGAAAGCAGCCAGGGATTACAGTCGCGGGCTAAGGATCATCCTCCATTATGCCGGTCTCACAGGCAGTACCTGGTTTT
>CAIKNA010000068.1 GCA_903828645.1 uncultured Bacteroidales bacterium | reverse complement strand
GTAACACTGCCCAACGCCTGCGGAACGATGATATTCACAAAGGCTGTACCGCTGCTGCAGGTGCCTGTGACATCCCACCTGAGCCGGTAGGTTCCCTGGATCAGGTTCGACAAGCTCGAGGTATTTGATGTCGGATCGCCCAGGGTTGGGATATTCGGTCCGCTGACCACCGTCCAGTGTCCGCTGGGTCCGCCTAATCCGCAGCCAGCAAAACTTGCATTCAGTGTGGCGGAAGTGGTTGTGGAATAACAGCCTCCTAAGGTCTGGTTGGCACCCGCGCTTACAGGAGACACCCCGCCGTAATTGGTAATCAACACATCATCGTACGACCGGCATGAATGAAGTGCAATGATGGTCCATCTTAAAACGGTAACTCCGCAGCTGTTGGGGGCCAGGTCCAGCTGGGTTGTTGGTGAAGTGGAATTGAGTATTGTCACACCATGGTTTGTACCAACGATCGACCATTCGCCTGTTTCGCCTTGTGCATAGTCGGGAACGCTTGCGTTCATGGTAAGCACGCCACTCCCCGGACAATGTGCCTGGTCGGGCCCTGCCTGGGCGGTTGAAAGGGCGAAAACATGTATATTCACCGAATCTCGTACCAACGAACCATCCTTGCATTTTGCCCAGAGGTAGAAAGAGTAATGACCATCCGAAGTATAGCCGGTGATAAATGTTTCAGGGTTATATGGATCTACAATCGTTACCGACGGACCACTCTTCTGAGTCCAGTGAATATTCCCTGTTCCGGTATAGAGTCCTGCAGATGCTCCATGCAACTGCAACTGCTGGTTTGGACAAACGGAATCATCCACCCCGGCATTTACCGTACAGTTTTGCGCCTGAACGACTGTTGTGAACAATGGCATCATCAATGTCCATATCAAGAGGACAAAAACAATCTGGAACTTAATATTTCCATTTTTCCTGGTAAATTGTAAAAATTGTCTCATAGTGCCTGTATTTTGATGATGATCATCTTAAATTATTGCTTATTTGTTTAAATGTCTGAATTTTATGATTTTGGGTGAATAAGACATACTCACAACCAATGCAATTGTTGTAAATAGGTTAAAGGTGTATAAAATATTTTATTGTAATTATATCCTGCGAATTCTCTTTCCTGTAATTACAGGAATTCGGTCATCTCGGGTCTCGTTGTGACTATGGAAATTAGACTTTTCAAATGAACAAATTGATTGGCGAAGATAAAGAAATTTTGCCAAATAAAAATAAAAATCGATTTTACTCCAATTTATCACCTGATTATCATTACTAAATCTATTGAGGTGGATTGCCTCGGTTGAATGAGAGAATCCTGTCTTCAAACAACAGGATCCATGTCCGAATACCGACAAATACCATTATGCTTGAATATCACCAGGTCCTTTTTTACTATTTTTTTTTACTTTTGCAGCCCAACCATTATGGACAATTTCTCCTTAAAAACCGATGCCATGAACAAGATCATCTTTTCATTCCTGCTTTTTTGCCTTTTCTTCACCTATTCAATTGAAATCCTTGCACAGGGCAAGGGTGCCGATGCTAAAACCCCGGGCACCTCTCTTGCAAAACATACCCTCGGTGAAAGTTTCGGCGGCGGGAAGATTTTCTGGCTCGATGAAACCGGGCAGCATGGTCTGGTGGCGGTCTCTTCTGATCAAAGTGCCAAAGGGCTGGCATGGAATCCAGGCAAAGCGGTTGCTACCGGGGCCAATTCGGATGCCCTTTATACAGGCAGGAAAAACAGCGAGAAAATAGTAGCCGTCCAGGGCACCGGCTTACAATATGCCGCCAGGGTATGCATTGAATTCACGACACCATCAGACAATGTTGTTTACAAAGACTGGTATCTTCCTTCAAGATACGAACTGAACCTTTTATACCAGCAAAAAACGGTTGTTGGCGGATTTAACCTGACCAGTGGAATTTACTGGAGTTCGACTGAATGCACCACAACACCTGAAACCTCCGCCTGGGAGCAGGAGTTCAAATTCGGCTCGCAGCACGAAGATGACAAAGATATGCCCGACCAGGTCCGGTGCATCCGCAGGTTTTAATCAAAAAGCCCCCGCTCATGACTGAGCGGGGGCCTGGGGACATCCTGTTCTTTAAAAAGTGGATCGAGTAATTTGAGAAATCCCTGTTTAATCTTTAAGGCAACGCACTGAGAGCCCGGTCACCTTGTAGAACTGACCGTCGTCAGCGGAAACAACAGAATAGCTTACACCTCCGCAAAAAATATCTGTTGGTGCACTGCCGCTTGTTGTGGTCCAGTAGGATGCATCTGTATTGAGCGTATTGAACACGCCGGTACTCCAGCGCAAACCGCCGGGCAACGCTGTGAAACCACTGGTATTGGTCGCCCCGGTATTGGGGGAATTAAAGTGGAAATAACCGGTTTCCTTCATTTTTCCTCCCGCCACAGGTAATCCACCAAGGGAAGTTGTGAGTGCAAGCCATTCATCGTTTGTAGGAAGATGCCAGCCCGAAGGGCAGATTCCCTGCACATTCCCGGTGGGTACAGGACTCCAGTTAGTCGTATTGGATGAGTTGTTTAAATACTGAACCATTTCGGCCCATTGATACAAACCACCATAGACATTGCAGTTCATTTCGTTGTTGCCGTAGCAATATTTTTCAAGAACACTGTTATTGGTCTGTTCCTGCGTGCCATTGATACGGGTGCCAACATTCATGTTCTCCCTCAACCAGCATTGGGTACCAATTTGAACGGTATTGTATGTCATTCCGCTAAAGGATACCGTAGGAATACCCGGACAGGGAGTTCCTGTGGTGTAGACAATGGCAATGATCTCATTTGAAAAGGCCGGGTTGTTTGAAAAACAACCTCCCGGCGTGCTGTTTGTGACGACACAGGTTATTTTATTATGATCCGCCGGTGCGTATGTGTAGGTGGAATTGGTGGCACCCGTTACAGCGGTACCATTGACTTTCCATTGATAAGCGGGTGAAGTTCCGCCATTTACAGGAGTTGCCGTGTAGGTAACCTGTGTGCCGGGCATCACTGCGTAAATTGAAGCAATAATCGAAATACTGACTGGTAAAAGTGGATAAACAACCATGGTTATAATGTTTGAAAAGACAGGGTTAATTGTTGTATATGGCATGCTTGAGGTCATCTGGCACTTAACCACATCACCATTCACTGGAATATAGGAATAGGTTGGGAGGTTG
>CAIKNA010000067.1 GCA_903828645.1 uncultured Bacteroidales bacterium | reverse complement strand
TTGAACGGGCTGATTGGCATCGACCTGAAATTCGGCAAATTCAACATCATGGCCTCCGGCGGGGTTAATAACATCTTCAATGAGTCGTATGTCGGGTTTATCAATGCCAACTCAGCCGAAAAGCGGTTTTACGAACCCGGCGCACCCCGGAACTATTATCTCTCCCTCAACCTTGGTTATTCTTTTTAATCCCGTCAGCCTCACCTCTCACGTGTCACCCGTCACCCGTCACGCAAGCCTCCTCATTTCATCACAATCATCCTCCTGGGCCCGGCAACCACCTGCTGATGACCATCGATGGAAACCTGGAGCAGGTAAAAGTAAATACCCCCGGGCAGCCCCTCTGTGTTGAAGGAAATTTCATGATCTCCGGGAGGCAGCAATTCATTTACCATGGAGGCGACCTCTTTTCCATAAGCATTGTAAACTTTCAGCTGCAGGAAGGGCGTTGATTTGCCGTTGTACATCGTTTCATTCATCCCGGGGGAGGGTACTGTGAACCTGAAGAGGGTGGCCGAATGCACAGGGTTCGGGATGTTCTGGTACAGGATGAAATCTTTATCCGGCAACAGCCCTGGCCCGACAGCAGGAATCACCGGCGGGTGATATTTCAGCACGGCCCCATCCCTTCCTACAGCGAACCCGTGCAGGGAATCAGGGAAGGTCATGTCGTAAATGGCTGTCGAATCGGGCGAGGTGATCTGTGTCCAGGTGTTGCCTGCATCCATGCTATAGATCAATTTTCTCCTTGGACCGAGCGGGGCCCAAGCCTCCTGTGCATTCCTGAAATCCAGGTCATAGGCGTTGCCCTGGATGTCGAGTTCGTGGTAGGTCCAGTTCAGCCCGCCATCGAACGTCTGGATCATGCCTACTCCGTAACCGAAATCGGGATCCCCGCCGGCACCCATCACATGCAGGGAGTCGAAAATATGCAGCCCGTGAACCTCATCCGCAGGGGCGCTGGAGGCATTCATGGCGTGCCACAGGTCACCCCCGTTTGAAGTATTCCATATTACACCGGCAATGTCAAACATTCCGCCGCTGGCATAACCAAACTTATCGTTGTAAAACTGGATGCACAGCACCGGGAAGAATGCGAGGGTACTTGTGTCGATCGCTGCCTGCACCCATGTAATGCCTCCATCGGTGGTCTTTACCAGTGCGTGCGGCTGTCCGCCCATCCATCCGTTCAGCGAATCCCTGAAAAGAATGCAGGTGATGAAAATGTTGTCGACCGGGTAGGGATGGCTCTCCCAGTTGGCTCCTCCGTTGGTGGTCTTCAGAAGAATTGTGCCATAGGGGCTGGTAGTGAAATTATTGGCGGAGGCCCATCCCAGGTTGCGGTTCAGGAAAAAAACATCCTGCACGTCGTTCACTGCATGGGTGTCCTGGTGCAGCCAGGTAAACCCGCCGTCGACGGTATGAAGGATGGTACCCGAATCTCCGGCCACCCATCCGTAAAGACTGTCGACAAAGCATACTGATTTTAAAGACTGCGTGGCCGGAACATTGATCCGCGACCAGCTGCCCTGCGAAAAGGAAAAAGAATAAGCCAGCAGCAGAAAAAAAATAGCGGATATTTTAAGGAAACTACCGGTCGGTGCCATGGCAACTTTATCGATTCAGCTTCAAACAAAAACGGCTATAAAAAATCGTCAATCGTAAATCGTCAATCGTAAATCGTAAATCCTTTATGCCTTCAACGCCAAAACGATCCTGTGCGTATGTTCCGCTATAACGAGTTCTTCATTGGTGGGAATTGTCATGATGCTGACTCTTGAGCCGGGTTTGCTGAGCAGCATCTCTTTGCTTCTTACACCGGCATTTTTCTGCACGTCAAATTCGAGCCCCATGTATTCCAGTTCCGAACAGCATAATTCACGCGTAACCGGGTCGTTTTCGCCTATTCCGCCGGTGAAAATGAGCAGGTCAAGTCCGCCAAGCGCGGCCGCATAGGCACCGATATATTTTTTGATCCTGTAGCGGAACATGTTCAGCCCAAGGATTGCTCTTTCATTTCCTGCTTCCGCCTCTTTTTCAATCTCGCGCATGTCAGATGATACACCGGTGATCCCCAGCATCCCGCTATGTTTGTTGACCAGCGTGTTGGCAACCGCGATATTCAGTTCCTCTTTTTCCATTACGAAGGTGAGTACCCCGAGATCCATATCGCCGGAACGGGTTCCCATAATCAGCCCTTCCACGGGTGTCATTCCCATGGAGGTATCGATCGATTTGCCGTTTTTAATGGCGGCCATGGAGGTGCCATTCCCCAGGTGACAGGTGATGATCTTCATCGATTCCATGTTTACCCCCAGGATCTCGCAGGCACGGCGTGCAACGTAGTAATGACTTGTACCATGAAATCCATACCGGCGGATGCCGTATTTTTTATAGAGGGAGTAAGGAATGGCATAGAGGTAGGCATGGGCAGGCATGGTCTGGTGGAAAGCGGTGTCGAATACCGCCACCTGCGGAACCCTGGGCAACAAATGCCGCATGGCCTGGACCCCTTTTAAATTGGCAGGGTTATGCAGCGGAGCAAGGGGGATGCAAGCCTTGAAATCTTTGAGAGTGGCATCGGTGATCAGGCTGCTCTCCTGGAAACGTTCCCCTCCATGCACCATGCGGTGCCCTATGGCATCAATCTCCGACAGGGTTCCGATGCACCCGTGCTCCTTGCTGATCAGCACACCGAGAACATATTCGATGCCGGTTTGATGGTCAATTACTTCGCCTTCGAGCTTTACCTTGTCGCCGTTCTCTTTTTCATGTTTTAAAAACGAGCCTTTGAGACCTACTTTCTCAACAATCCCCTTGGCAAAGAGCCGCTGCTTTTCGATGTTGAAAAGCTGGTATTTGATGGACGAGCTTCCACAGTTCAATACGAGAATATTCATGATGATTCGCTATTATCTTGATTTTTACCCCGGAGGCACTTAGAAAGACCAGGGCTATTCATAAATCATTGAGTTTTTTCTCCGCCTGAGTGCGCCTGAGTGTTCTTAGTGCCTCAGTGGTTTTATATTGAAAAAAGCCGTCAGACGGCATCTTCGGTAACCTTGTTCCCATCCGCGTCATATTTATAAAAGCCGATGCCGCTGATCCTGCCAAGCCTGTTTGCCCGCACCAGTTTCTTGATCATCGGGGAGGCAATATATCTCGAAGATCCGAATTCGCTGTAAATGTTTTCCATCCAGCGGCAAACCTTGTCCAGCCCCGCCTTGTCGGCAAATTCAAACGGCCCCAGCGGCATGTTGAAACAGGAGCGCATGGCAAGGTCAATGTTTTCCAGGGAACTCACGCCCTCCATCAGCGTTTCACACGCCTCGTTCAGCAATACCACGAAAAGCCTCACGCTCACCAGCCCTGGGGATTCCATTACCGGAATGGAAATTTTTTCAAGGAGCTTTACAAACTTGATGACTTTTTCATACGCTTCATCGGAGGTGTGAAGCCCTTTTGCAAGCTCCACAACGCTGGCGCCGGGAGCCGTGGTGGAAATGTGAAGGCTGACGCACCGTTCCTTGTGTTTTAGTTCGGTTGACAATTCAGTTACGACAATGGTCGAGGAGTTTGTTGCAATGATGCACGCCGTGCTTACTTCTTGCTCGATTTTTAAAAAGACCTCTTTCCGCAACTCAAAACTTGGTTGCCCCTGTTTTGATTTGACGGTCTCGATCACCAGCTCGCAGTCGCGAAAATCAGCATATGAAAGGGTTCCCTTTATCCTCGAAAGGATGGCCGTTTTTTCCCCCGGGGTAAGTCCCCAATGGTTGATCTCATGGTCCAGCTCTTTCCGGATCTCTTCAAAAGAATGGCTGACCAACTCTTCGCTGAGTTCGAGAAAAATTACTTCTATGCCATGTTTCGATGCCGTAATTGCCAATTCCTGGCCCACATTGCCGCAACCTACAACCCCTATTTTTGAGAACAGGATTTTGGGCCGCGATTCCTTGCTGAGCCCGTATTTCTCAATAGGCTCCACGATCATTTCTGCCATGATAAAAAAAATGTTTGATAGTGAACTTTAGTGCTACCTGCATCAATCGTAAATCGTAAATCGTAAATCGTAAATCGAAAATCGTCACCCCTCCCCCATCATCTTCTCATTAAACGCCTGCTCCCCTGTTTTTTCAATGCTGGCTATCATCTGCGTCGTAACCGAAACGATGTATGTTTTTTGTTTCTGAAAGTGAATGAACATGGCGGCCAGGTTTACTGCCGGTTCGATGCCTTTGGGATTCCGGAAAATAATGGTGAAGAACATTTTCCAGTAAAAATACCCGGTAGCTTTTGAGAACCCCGCTTTTTTGCACACCCTCAGGAAGGATCGCATGTAGATCAGCCAGGTTTTGAAATCAGGTTTGTGTTTATAATCAGTTTTGGTATGCAACCCGGTGTAAACAACCCTTTTGTAATAATTCGAAGGTTTGAAAATGGCTTCGATGATCCGGATATAATTCTTCAGGATGCCGACACGGGAAGTGAGCGTCAGGAAGTTCAGCCCGCTCGTCATCTGGTCAATATCACCATCGGAAACCGACTTGGAATGCGCCTGGAACAGGCGTTTTTCAATGATGAGCCTCCGGGTAAGCTGGGTGTTCGGCAGGGCATAGAGCAATCCGATCATGGCCATGCAGATGCCCGAATCCTGGATGGAGCCGATCATCTGGTCGGCAATCTGCGCACGGTCACTGTCGAATCCAAGGATATATCCGCCATTGCTGACCATCCCATACGACATGATCTTCATCACCGCATCCTCAATGGACTTGTTTACGTTCTGGTTTTTATTGTTAAGCGCGAGGGTTTCGCTGTCGGGGGTTTCAATTCCCAGGAAGACATACCGGAAATCGGCATCCTTCATGAGTTGAAGCAATTCGTCGTCATCGGCAAGGTTAACAGACGCTTCGGTCGTAAAATAGAAGGGGTATTTCCGTGCCTTTGTCCAGGCGATGATCTCGCGCAGCAGGTCTTTGACCTTTTTCTTGTTCCCGATAAAGTTATCGTCCACCATGTCGACGTGGCCACGGTATCCAAGATCGTAAAGCGACTGGAGTTCCTTCAGCACCTGCTCATTTGTCTTGAACCGGGGAATGCGGCCGTAAAGTTCGATCACATCGCAAAACTCGCAGTTGAACGGACATCCGCGGATGAATTGCAGTCCGATCATGATATAATCGTCGAAACGGATCAGGTCGTAGCGGGGAACCACTGCCTGGAGCATGTCGGCCCGGTCGGCAGAGAGATATTTACCGCTCTTCGCACCGTTTTTAAGGTCTTTCAGGAACATGGGGATCGTAATTTCCCCTTCGCCGAGCACGAGGAAATCGGCTTCCGTATAAAGATCGGGCTGGGAGGTGGGATCCGGCCCGCCAACCACCACCACCGCGCCCAGTGAATGGGCCCTGGTGATCAGGCTGAGCATGCTGTTTTGTTGAGGGAGCATTCCTCCGATGCACACAAGGTCGGCCCATCGCATATGTTCATCGAGCAGTGGCTCCACATTCTCGTCGATCAGCCTGAACTGCCAGTGCTGCGGAAAAAGGGCTGCAACCGTGAGCAATCCCAGCGGGGCGGCCGGGTATTTTTTCCCGACCATTTCACAAACTTCCTGGTAATTCCAGAAACTGTAAGCCGAAAACTTCGTTTGAACCAGCAAACATTTTGTCACTCCGTCATGCAAATCTTTCATAAAGCCAATCTCATCAAAAAACATGCAAAGGTACTAAAAAAGCCTGACCCGTCACGCGTCACGCGTCACGCGTCACTTGTCATTTGTCACTTGTCCCTTGTCCCTTGTCCCTTGTCACGTCTTTTTACTAACTTGCAGCAGATATGCAACAACGTTTTTCATGACCCCCCGGCCGGCTATTCTCTCGATGATTCTCCTGGTTACGCTCTCCGCACTGGCATTGCTTCCCGTGAAAACTTCCGCGGGGAGTGGCGGAAGGGATCCGTTGATTGTCGGGAGTGTTTCCATCTCCTGCAAGCCGATCAGCGACCACCAGGGAAATGTTGTCGGGGCGACCATCCCCCTGAAGAGGGCCGGGCGGTTGCTGATGCTCGAAGGAACCATCAACAGCGTAAGCGGCAACTTCATCCTCGATACCGGCGCTTCAGGCCTGGTGCTGAATAAAACCTATTTCCGGAGTTCCATGACCTTTGACGATGAGGAGGGGGGCGGGGTGACCGGGTCCACGGATGCAGTGGCGCGCCTGGTTGTGAAACGGCTGGTGGTTGGTGAGTTCATCTATGCCGGTGTTTCGGCAGATGTGATCTCTCTCGGGCATCTTGAAAACCGGAGAGGTGTTAAAATTCTAGGGCTGTTCGGCATGAGCCTGCTGAGAAACATGGAGATGGTGATCGATGTCCGCGACAATGAACTGCAGATCTTCAAACTCAACAAAGACGGCAGCCATATCGGCCCTCCTTCCCCGGAGGTGAAATATGATATCATCCAGAAAATTGAAGAATATCGCAATGTTATGTTTGTAAAGGCGGTGATTGGCGGGAAAATCCTCGATTTTTGCCTCGATACCGGCGCCGAATCCAATGTGCTGAGCATCGATGCGAATAAAAAGGTGCTGGCTGCTGTCACCATCACCAACCGGTCAGGCCTCAGCGGTGCAGGGGAGAACAGGGGAGAGGTGCTCTACGGCACACTTCATGATTTTTCCATGGGAAACAGGCAGCTGATCCCCATGGAAACGATTGTTTGCAGCCTGGCCGATATGTCGCAGAAATACGGATGTTCCATCGACGGAATGCTGGGATTTGATTTTTTTGCGAAAGGCAGGATTTGTATTAATTTGATAAAAAAAGAGATGGGGATCAGCCTGTTAACGGAGGCAGTTAAATGAGAGCACGCACTGCATCGGTCTTATTGCTGATTTTGCTGGTTACGGCCTCCGTGGCCCATGCCCAGTTTGACCCGAAAAAAGTTTGCCGGGTGGAAGAGGGCCGCCTCATCTTCACGCTCGATCTGCGTTGGAGCGCTTCGCAGCGCAGGGAGATCTCCCGGATGTTCGACCTCGACAGCGCCCTCCTTTCCGGTGCATTCGCATTAAAACCAACGATCAATGACAGTGGAAAAATATGGAAAACCCGCAGGCTCGACGCACAGCGCATTGAACTTTCCATGGAACCACGCAAATCTGCCGGCAGGGAGGATTCGAAGGAAAAGATTTTCCTGCTGGATGACAAATGGATCAAAAAAAATTCAGCGCCGGACAGGGAGTCGGTAACTTATGGCGTAAACCGCCTTACCCGGAACACCATCGTGCAACTTTCCGGCGGCTGGATGCGGTTTTTCCTTCCCGGGCAAAAAAATGCGAAAAAGGTCTTTCTCTCGGGATCATTCAACGCCTGGAGCACGCTTCAAACCCCAATGCAGCCGTGTGACTCCGGCTGGACCGTGAGCCTGAACCTGAAGGAGGGGAAGTATTTCTATAGGTTCGTCATCGACGGGAAGTGGGTCAACGATTCATACAACAAGCTGCGCGAAGATAACAACCAGCAGGGATACAACAACATCTTTTTCTGCTACAATTATAAATTCGTCCTGAACGGTTTTCCCGGCGCACACCAGGTGTTTGTAGCAGGCACTTTCAACCAGTGGAAGGAGAAGGAGCTGCGAATGATCAGGTTCCACGGCAATTGGTTGTTGCCGTTATACCTAAGGGAAGGAACCTATGCTTATAAGTTTATCGTCGACGGGCAATGGATCACCGATCCTGCGAATAAGGTTACGAGGCCCGACGGCAGGGGTCATGAAAATTCCTTCCTCGGCATCGGCGATACCCTCTTTTTCACCCTGAAAGGATTTCCCAAGGCGGAGAAGGTGGTGGTCAGCGGGAACTTTAACGACTGGAACAAGGAGGAATTATCGATGAACAAAACCCACGGAGGCTGGCAGCTTCCCTATGTGCTTGCCATGGGAAGCTATGAATACAAGTTTATTGTCGATGGTAAATGGATTACCGACCCGGCCAACCCGTATACGGTGGGTGAGGGCGACGTCATCAATTCCTATCTTGTCGTGAAACCCGATTACTGGTTCAGGCTGGAGCAGCATTCAGATGCCGACAAGGCCATCGTTTCAGGGAGTTTCAACAACTGGAGTACCACCGGTTACCGGATGGAGCTTCGCCAGGGAACGTGGTGGTTTCCTGTCTTCCTCAAACCGGGAAAGTACACCTATAAATTTATTGTCGACAATAAATGGATCCGCGATCCATCCAACGAACTCTGGGAAGAAAATGAATACGGAACCGGGAATTCGGTGCTGTGGATAGAACCATAGCCTTACCGGTAGTCCCGTAAATAAAAAAAACCGCCCCGGTTGTACGGGACGGTTTTAGAAGATGGCCGGTATCAGCGCTTCTGCTTACTGGATGACAACCCTGGCGTCGCTCTCGGCGGTGATGGGGTTGATGATGAACAGGTAGCAGGCTCCCACGTAAAAGACGCCGCTATGGGATGTCGGGGGAATATAAAAGGATTTTGGCCCGATTGGGAGCTTCATCATTTTTGCAACCCTGGTGCCGCGCACCGTTCCGCCTTCAAAAAAAGTGTAATCCGACACACCCGGCTGAAAAGTCTGGGCAGGTGCAATCAAACGACCGGTTTCATCGGTCATCATAATGAGAAAACGGTTGCCGTTTTCCCCGAGGTAGTTCAGGTTGTTAATCCTTACTACATAGGCAACCATTGCTGCTTTGGTGTCGCTTGGAACATCTTTTTTTGCATGCTGTCCGGCATACAAAGCGTTAAACCCTGCTGAGAAGATCAGTGCGAGACTGAATGCGATGATAAATTTTGTTGTTTTCATGGTTTTTTGTTTTTGAGGTTGGTGTATATTTTAATGATGTAAAATTACACCCGTTTGCAGGGGGGAATCAAGAGCTGTAATACCCGATTTCACTGCGTATTCAAACCATAAATTCAACGTAAAAGGATGCGTTTTGCTGCGTAGTTTTACGCAATGATTTCTATGTAGTACCTGTTCTCATTTAACGGCAGCTTGTCTGTTTACCATACCCGGTGAAGAAAACAGAGAATCTCGGTGCTTCCCGGTGCCATCGCTGCAAATAAATAGGCAATTTCTAAGCAAAAAGATATCCCTGAGAGGCTTTCGGCCGCGAAGCTGATCAAATTGAATAATCAGCAAAAATTATCAAACAGGACTAAAAAGGTATAAAATCAGTTCACCTTTTTATACTCCCCCTGCCTGATTTCAGTGTGGCGGATCGATCCGCCGGTGGAACCGGTCATCACTGCAAGAACGCTCACCAGGATAGCCCCGATGAGAAGTGAGAGGGTGAACTTTTTCAGCAACTCCTTCCGGGTTTTTGTCATATACAACCCGACCATCGACAAGGCGGAGGTGGCCAGCAGGCCGATCAGGAAAAACATCGCAGCATTTTCATGGGGTTCTATCACATCTTCCGTAATGCCGGGATAGGTTTGCATGAGTTTTCCGGCGTCATCCCCCGTCATGTAGGCAAGCAGGACGAAAATTCCTAAAAGCAGGTAGCACCAGAGGGTAAGCTTTTGAAGTTCTTCACTTTTTCTGAAGAGTGCAATGCCGTTCAGGATGATTGCAAAGCCAAGGCCTACGATGGGCAAATGGGTAAAAACAAGATGCAAATGAGCTGGATTCATGGTTGTATTTCTGAATGGTTGTTGATCATCAATAATATTCGATCTTTCTTTCAAGGATGTTTTGCGCCTTTTTTTCAAAATATTTTATCTTCCGGGTCCAGTTATCCTGCTGATCATATTCATAAACCCAGGTATAAGTGATCTTGCTTCCGTCGGGAGAGGTCGAGACCTCTTCGGTTACATTCCTCTTATTATCATAGCCGTAAATTACTGTTTTCTCAAGCGTACCCTGTGAGGTGTACCGGTCATTTTCAATTTTGTTTCCTGCCCGGTCATATTTATAGGTAAATCGTTTCAACAGCGCGTTGCCGGCGTCAAAACTCTTGTCTTCCACAACATTTCCCAGGTTGTCGTAGGTATAGGTGAATTTCTTTTCAAATTTTCCATCGGCACCAAAACTGTTATCCTCTGCCAGGCGACCCTTTTCATCATAGGTATAGGTGATTTTCCTGGTCAGGCTTCCGTCAGCCGACAATTGGTTCTGTTCAATCCTTCTGCCCAGGCTGTCATATTTGTACACATATTTCTTGTCGGTTTTTCCATTGGCGGTGTACTTGATATCATCAACTTTATTCCCCGATTTGTTGAAGGTGTTGTAATAGGAAAACTCAGGGTCGCCGTTCACTGTTTTCCCGCCTTTCTCCTCAGGCTGGTAGGAATTTTCATGGATCGACTTGACGTTGCCGTTGATCCCGAGCCGTTTCAAATCGTTTTTTTGTCCATACAACTGGCAGGCCATCGCAAATGTTAAAAACAGGATGATCGATTTTTCTTTCATATTGTTTGATTATTCTGATGTCAGGAGCTCAGCCTGTAAAAATAAACCAAATTTCCGAGACCAGGAAAAAAGAGGCTAATTCCTCTTTTTTTGTAATTTGCAGGGAAATTCAACGCAACATCACACCCATGAAAGCGATCAAGGAGCCCGGATTTCTTCCCGCGATTTTTAATTCAATCCCAAACCCGATATTCGCCCTGGATAAAAAAAAGTGTTTTGTGCTGGCAAACCAGGCTTTCTGCGACCTGGTGGCACTGCCGGGCTGCGACGTGGCGGGCATGCACATCGACGTTGTCTTTTCACCGGAGGTGAGTCTCCTTTTCAAGGGAATAACGGGAAGTGCCGACAACCGCGAAATACATATCAGCAACCGCAGCGGGATGATCAACCCTTTCCTTGTTTCAAGGATTACCGCATCGTTTGAAAACCGCGATCTTGATGTATACACGCTGAAAGATCTCACTGAAAACAAACAGGCAGAAGAGTCTCTGCGCGAAAGTGAGGTGCTGTACCGGACCCTGGTCAACCAGCTCCCCAATCCGATCCTGATCCATATCGACGGGAAGGTGGTTTTTGCAAATGACCTGATCCTCGGAATTACCGGTTTTAACAAGGATGAGATCATCGGGAAAAATGTTGCCGATCTCTTAACCGACCCCGCCGATCCTAAAAACATGGCTGTTTTCAGAAACCTCACCGGCGATTCATTTGTTGAGGAGGAAGAATTTGAGATCAGGACAGAAAACAGGAAGGTTGTGATCCGGAATTTCCTGTTGCGTAACAGCAAACTCAAATACAAGGGGCAGGATGCGGTGATGACCATCCTGATCGACATCACAGAAAGAAAGCACCTGGAGAAATATGTCCTGAGCCGGGTGATCGAAACCGAAGAAAAAAACCGCAAGCAATTTGCAGCCGACCTGCACGACGACCTCGGCCCCACACTTTCGAGTATCAAGTTGCACCTGGGGATGCTGGGACATTCAAAAACACCTGAAAAGTTTGCAGAAACCCTGGACATTTGCCACCGGCAACTGGCGGAAGCCATTGCAAAAATGAGGATCGTTGCCAACAACCTGATGCCCCGTCTCATTGAAAATTTCGGACTTGAAGCGGCCCTGAACTCTTTTGCCGGCACCATGCAGCAGGAGGGGATCTTCTCCATCAGCCTGATCTCGAACCTGAAGGGGCGTCGATTCCAGAAACAAACCGAGCTGCATTTTTACCGGATCATCTGCGAACTGATCAACAACACCGTCAAACATGCCGGAGCAACCTGCGCCACGGTGAAATTGAAATATGCGAACGGTGCGCTTACGCTGAACTATACCGACAACGGCAAGGGGTATGATGTCTCGCAGATCAATACCAAACCGGGAGGGATGGGTATCGGCAACATCATCCATCGCGTGAACCTCATCGACGCAAAAATTCAGTTCCTGATCAGGAAAGGAAAAACGGAGGTAAGAATCACCAAACAGTTATAACCATCAATTGTCAGAACCCTGTTGTTCGAGGTAGCTTTTCACGAAATAGACCCACTCATCCAGCCTGTCGAAGAGTTGTTTCGCTTCGGGATATGGAATCACAACATCCGGGGCGATGCCGATATTGTCAATGGGGTGTTCGGGAAGCCTGCGTGACCTGGTCATCGGCCACTGAAGTTCATATTTCCCGGATGGGAAATCCTCACTTATACAATTCGAATAATCAAGAACCCCTGCCGTATTATGGTTGCCAAACAGGATCACCTTTTTACTCTCTTTGGCGTCCAGGATAAACTGCTCGGCCGATGAGCCATTTCCCTCATCGATGATGATCCCGACCCGTTTCGGAGTGGGATAAACCGTATCTTCTTTTACAGTCGCATCACTTCCCATCATGGGATGAACGACGAACCCTCCCACGTTTTTCTTCATGACCGCAAGCAGGGAGTTTATCCATTTGACACCCTCTTCCCCGTTTCTCACATCCCCTGTCTTCAGCGCCTGCTCAAAATTGGCTATGTTTCCTTCACTGGCATACCACTCCACCCCTTTGCTTAAATAGGGAGTTGTGTAGATGAGCGACAACAGCAGCTGGTAATACTCATCCTGGCCCCCGCCATTGTGCCTAATATCGATAATCAGGTTGGGCCTGGCCATGATCTCCTTCCAGTGAGGTTTGATCAGTTTCTCCGTCATGTCATCGGCAAAACTGGTGATCCGGAGATAGTAGGTGCTGTCATTCAAATAGGCAGCCATGGGATATATGTTTGATCCATTGGGGTACTGAGGCTGATAGGAGTATAGCAGCGCTTTGTCAAATGCGGGTGAGGCCGACTGGCGCACAAACCGGTTGTTGTCATCATGAATTTCGAAAATGTTATCCTCCATCAGGAGGGAGGCAATGCCGTCAACCGGTTCGAAATTGTTGTAGACCGGGTAGCTTTTCACCGAAAACTCCTTCCCCTTTCCGGGGATAAATTCAAAAATGACCTGGCCCGGTTCATACCCGTCGAACCGGATGACGATGCCGGAATATTTATCTTCGCCGGCTTTTTTTGCAACGGCAATTTTACCCCTGAAAGAAACCCAGATGCCTTCGATGGTCTCTTTTTTCCTGCCCAATCCGGAGATGGCATCGTTGTTCAGTGGGATGAACTGCCGCACCGGCTCTTTCTGATGGTCCGCCGCGGATTGGTTCTCCTGCCAGAGGCGTCTGACAGCTAAATGGTTGTCCTTAAACCAGTCAACATAAGTTCTCAGGTACCTCCCGCACGAATCGGGATGTTCGGCGATCTTATTTCGCAGTTTTGATTCCAGCGCAACAAGATCCGTTTCAGTGTTTTTCGTAACCTTGTCACGGTAGCCGGGATAATCGGTCCTGATTTTTTTGACCAGGTAATTAAAATCGGTCAGGCAGGGAGTGTTTTGAGCATGCGCCATGAAAAAAAGAGTGCATCCCAAAATGGTCGATAATAGTTTTGATTTCATAATCGTCCGTTTGGTTGCTACAAATATAATACATGTAAAAAGAAAAACCGCCCTTACGGGGCGGCTTTTACTTCCTTTGGTTTTAAAAGGTCCGGGATGGTTATTGCTTGAAAGGTTGTGATTGCGGGTTCAGTTCATAACGATAGGTCTGGCCGGGCAGAAATTTTCCGGAGATCATCGCCGGGGCGGTAAACAACTCTGTTTCACAAATAAAATGGCTGTTCATGGGAGCAAGTACCAAAACGGCAATCCTGACTCCGGAAGCAGGACCCCGTTCGTAAAAATCATATGCCGACACACCCGGCACATAGTTCTTGGCAGGAGCCACCAGGCGTCCCTGGCCGTCAAGAATTTCAACAAGGTACCAGTTGCATATTCTTTTATCGATTGTCAAGTTAACATTTACATGATGGTTGACCACCGGGTTGATGGAGATCGGGTCATTTTTTGTAACACCGCCGATGGTTGCAGCGAATGTTGCGGCGCTAAAGATCATTGCGAAGCTGAGGGCTGAGAAAAATTTTGTTGTTTTCATGGTTTTGTTTTTTAGGGTTATTTGTTTGTGTTTGATGATGTAAAATTACACCGGCCGGCATGGTCAAATCAAGCGCTGAAATGCCTGATTTTACAGCGTATTTTACGTTTGATGGCAAGTACCTACCCAACATTATCCTGCGTATTTTTACGTAAGCAACAAATAAAACAGGTGTTGCTGTTGCAAAAAAAAATTATTAGGTGTATCTTTCGGCTCATTTAACATGATGCATGCCGGTATCGTTAACATGCATTCTAATGAACCGGTAGCGGTTTTATTTGTTGAAAAAAGTCGCGGCAAATGACAAAGAAAAAGAGGGTTTTTATCGTTGAAGATCATGCTGTTTTCAGGGAAGGGCTGAAAAGGGTGATTGGTGAAATGGATGACGTGGAACTGGTTGGCGAAGCGGAGAACGGGGCGATTTTCCTGGAAAAACTGAAGAAAGTTACCCCGGATATTGTGCTGATGGATATCCAGATGCCGGTGATGGACGGGCTTGAAGCCACTGAAAAGGCCCTCAAGTATGATCCTTCTCTGAAAATCCTCGTGATAAGCATGTTCGGCGAAGAGGAATATGTTTATTCCATGGTCGAAAAGGGGGTTTATGGGTTTATTTTAAAAACTTCCGGTCTCCCCGATTTTGAAAAGGCCATCAACAGGGTATCCGACGGGCAGCAATATTACTCGGAGGAGATCATGGGGTTACTGGTCAAGAAAGTCAGGCAGATCGATGCGGTTGAAAAAATATCTTTCAGCGACAAGGAGATGGAGGTGCTGCGCTGGTTATGCAAGGGGCTGTCAAACAATGAAATTGCAGAAAAAATATTTCTCAGCGTGCGTACTGTGGAGGGATACAGGAATAAGCTTCTCCAGAAAACAGGCTCCGCCAATGTGATCAACCTGGTTATTTTCGCACTGCGCAACAAACTGGTGATCATGTAAAAAAAAACCGCCCCGGTACCCCGGGACGGTTTTTCAGTTTCCTGCTGATAAGCAGGATCTCTCCTGAACCTTACGGCTTTGGCACCAGCGTGGTCGGGGCGAGTTCAAAGCGATAGGTTTCGCCGTTGAAAAATTGACCGGTAATGATGGCTGGCGCTGTAAAGAGTTCAGTTTCGCAAACATAGTGGTCTCCGCCCTTGTATTTTACCAGTACAGCTATCCTTGAACCTTTTACCGGGCCTTTTTCATAAAAGTCGTAACCTACCACTCCCGGAATATAAGGTTTTGCGGGAGCGACCATCCTGCCATTCTCGTCAAGGATCTTGACCAGCCAGATGTTGCAGAGCGGTTTTTCAAGTGTTAACTGGATGTTGACATGATACCGGATGACAGGGTTAACGGTTGGATCGTTTTTTGTACCGATGGTTGCGGAAAAAACTGAAGTTACCGCTGCTAAAATCAGTGCGAGACTGAGAACCGAGAAAATCTTTGTTGTTTTCATTGTTTTGTTTTTTTTGGGGTTAGTATTGCTGTTTTTTAATGATGTAAAATTACACCGTGGCGCAGGGTGGAATCAAGCGCCGAAATGCCCGATTTGATTGGGTTTTTTAACCTGACGACCTTGCGTATTTTTACGCAGACCATTGCGGTAATCCCGGTACGGAGAACCAATTAATATTTCAGACGTGTTGATGATTGGTGTTAATTTTATATTTTTGAAGTAAGTTAACAGCTCATTTCTCAACTCATGAAAAATAAAATTATCGTTCCCACCGATTTTACCAAAGCCGCAGACCAGGCTCTCAGCCAGGCCATTGTCATTTCCATGAAAGCAGGATCCTCCCTGACCCTGTTGCATGTAATTGATGGTAAATCAGAATTGGCATACGATGCCGGGGAAAGATTGAACACCGAAGCCGAAAAGATCCGGCAAAACTCCGGAATAGCATGTGAAGTGCTGGTAAAAGAGGGAAAGCCTTTTGATATAATCCCTCAAACGGTGATGGAAAAGGATTTTGATCTCATGGTCATTGGAACGCATGGCTACAGCGGCATCAGGCAAAAACTGTTTGGAACCGATATGCTCAAACTGGTGGCTAAAGTTCCGATCCCGCTGCTGGTTGTGCAGGAAGGCGCCCCGGTGGTTGAATCATTCAGCAGGATTGTCCTTCCCGTAGGGGGGCATGATAATTTTCAGCAGGCAGTTGATGCAATATTGCTTTTTGCAGCCATCTATGACCCGGAAGTACACTTTTATTCCATACATAAACCGGGGTTTGAATGGACTAAACAAATGCTGGCCAACATCAGTGAATCCACCCGGAGGCTTGAAGACCAGGGTGTGCGGATGGTCAGGATAAAAGAGGAGCAGGAAGGTTTTTCACAGGGATATGCCTTGCAAACATTGAAGTATGCTCATTCAATCGGGGCTGATGCCATCTGGATGATGTCTGTTGCGTCAGAGGAGTATCCCTTTTTGGCAAAGCCCTATAAAGAGGTCATGCTGCTGAACGAACACCAGATCCCGGTATTGTGTGCCGGAGGAGGTGACGGAGCATAGCTTTAACAGAATGAGCGGAGGGCTAATCATCATTTCATGACCAACCAGGTAAAAAAGTTGAACAGGGTTGACAAAGCAATCCTCGTGCCTACAGATTTTTCTGTGGTTGCAGAAAATGCTGTTGTTCATGCTCTTGAGTTTGCCCGGCGGCTTCATTACCGGGTTTGTCTGCTGCATGTGCAGGGCATAATTCCAGGTACCATATATAATAAGGAGGAGGAGGCAAATCAAAACAGCCGCCGGGATCTGTTGCAATGCAAGGAGAAGTGGGAACAAAAATATGCGGTAAAGATAGACCCGCTGATCAGGGAGGGCAACCTCTTTAAGGTTGTCAATAAAGTGGCGGCAGAGGTCAGTCCGGCGATGATGGTCATGGGGACCCATGGAAAGCAGGGACTGCAGCATTTGTTCGGCAGTCATGCCCTGCGGGTCGTGCTTGACGCCGCCTGCCCGGTGCTGATCGTCCAGGAACGCTTTTTCGGAGAAGGATACAGGCGTGTTTTGCTGCCTGTAACCGGGGAGTTGGAACCCCGTTGCCTGATCAGGTGGGCATTGCTTTTTAACAAACTGTTCAACTCGGAAATCCATTTGTTCCAGGCGCTGGAAATAAACCCCGAAAGGAATCATCTCCTTGCAGGAATCACACTGCAGATGACCCGGGTCTTTCAGGAACAGAAAACAGCCTGCACAATTAATACGGCAGCAACCATTAATGATTTTTCAAACCAGGTAATTGCTTATGCAATCGAAAACAGGGCGGATATGATCATGACCACCACTCTTCCGGAACCGGATGCTTCAGGAGTCAGCTTTTCAACATGGAACGAACGGCTGATGTTTAACCCGGCCCAGGTTCCGGTGATGTTCATTGATCAGGAAAACGCCTCCGCATAAGCCAAAGCAACAGGAGCAACTCCGGGATTATTGCATGATCGGGCTTGATTTATCGCAGATGTCCGGACAGGCTCCCGAATTCACATCACTGGTAACAATGATTTTTTTGGTTTTATCCGGGCTCCCTGTACCTACCACCATCCGGATCGGAGTTTTTATATCCAGCCCCATGTAGATTCTGAAGCCATGAACTGAAGTATCTTCCCTTGCAATAACTTTCATTGCATTGAACTGTTCGAGGTTGATGGTAAATGCCTTGAGGGTATCAACGCCTTTAGGCGCTTTAAGATAAGCCCTGAAATAACCGTTTGCCGTTGGAACATCGATCTGGCGAATTCCCGAGGTATCCGGGACCATGGCACAATGCTTTTCACAGCAGCTCTTCTGGCAGGAGGTCTTATGACAGCAATAGTTACAGATCATCCAGAAAATTGCAGCTCCGATGATTGCTCCGGCAATAAAGGTAAATGCAAGTAAAAAAGGTTTATTTTTCATGGTGGTTGATTTACAAGGGTGTATGAATCAGAAAAAAAATCGCGTAAATATAGTTAATTTTATGTTTATTTGCATTATAAGAAAAAATTGTCAGGCGTGAATGAGCAGAAAACAGTCCGGGAGTGGGCAGGGATCAATAGAAACCTTGTGCATCGTTCACAGGTTCATGTTTGCCTGTTCTTGCTTTTGTTCCTGGTCAATCCCGCAAAACTCTCTTCCCAGTCCCAGCTGCCGGATACCATCAAAACATTGTGGGCCAGGTATAAAAATTCGCAGGATGACAGCACAAGGGTTGTTTACCTCTCCAGGCTGGCTTTTTTTTACAATGACTATTTTGAAGATAAAAGCAAATCCGACAGCCTTGGCGATGCGGCCATCCTTGTTGCTGAATTGAGCCGCCAGCCGGGACTGCTGCTAATCGCTTATAATAATTACCTGGAATCAACGGACAATGCGTTCCTGTATAGGAAGTCACTGGATTATGCCAGCATCGCGCTGCAAAAATGCAGGATTGCCGGCAACCTGGCCATGCAGTGGCGGACAAGCAGGAACCTGGCACAGGTCTATCTTTCAAAATATGACTATACAAACGCACTTATAATCAGCAAAGAAGCATTGCAATTGGCCATGGCATTAAAAGACAGAAATCTGATTGCCGAAAGCTATCTTATTATCGGTAAAAGTTATGCAGATAAAAACCAGAAGATCGAAGCTTTTAAAAACTTCCTGGTCGCGAGAGAGATGGCAGAAAATATCGGGGACCCGACCCTGCTCAAAAAATGTTATTCCCAGTTGTCCAGATTTTACAATGACAATAAACTTTTCGAAGATGCTGTTGAATATAAAAACAAAGAGGTTAAAATAATCCTGGTCAACAAACCGGTTGATTCAGTTGCCCTGATGTGGGCTAAATTGTACAAACAATTCATCAGGGTCCGTCAAAAAAAAGGCGGTCTTCCTGAACAAAGCGTCAGGAGTATCATAGGGTATTCGATCCGTACGCGGAACGACAGGCTGAAAGCATGGGAATTTGGTCTTTACCGGAAATTCCTGCTCGAATCGGACGAGCTGGCAATGCTTTACAACTTCTTTAAAAAGTCCTACCCGGATGAATTTGCAAACCTCTACCAGACAGATCGGGAGATGTATTTCAGGATTACGGCATACTTCAAAGAACTTGAAAAAAAACCAGACTCCGCACGTTACTTTTTTGACCAGGCGGAGCATCTCCTGATCAAAAATAATGACAAAGGGATTATTTACCTGTCTAATTTTTATAACCGGTTTGGCCAGTTTTTAATCCGGCACGATCTGAACCGGCCGGCAATTGAAAAATTTACCAGGGCCTACCAGGTTGCCGAAAAAGATGATTATCCCGGGAGATTTGAGTATATGCTGATTGCTGCCAAAAATCTCGAAGCACTCTACAAAAACGCAGGGGATTATAAAAATGCATGGCATTATGCCTCGGTAACACTCCAGGTTGTCGACAGCATCAGCAAAAAAACAAAAAGCGACCAGATCATGGCTGAGACGGTAAGGATGGAGCGGTTGCAAAAAGAGGCCGATGCGGAAA
Source organism: uncultured Bacteroidales bacterium (assembly GCA_903828645.1). Lineage (GTDB taxonomy): Bacteria > Bacteroidota > Bacteroidia > Bacteroidales > FEN-979 > CAIVAT01. The sequence continues at coordinate 42,224 of CAIKNA010000067.1, read as the reverse complement.
AAAACCGGCAAAAGATCAGGCAGGGTGAGAACCAGGTTAAAATGCTGGGCGGCGGGGTGGTTTTTTTCATCATCGTAACCCTGCTGGTTTACCGGAATTTCAGGAACCAGAAAAGGCTGAACCGTTTGCTGGATGCTGCCAAGAAACAATCCGACCATCTTTTGCTCAACATCCTGCCGCATGAAACGGCCGAGGAACTTAAATCAACAGGGAAGGCCAGGGCTAAACGGTTTGACGAAGTCACGGTGATGTTCACCGACTTCAAGGATTTTACACAGGCCAGTGAACGAATGAGCGCGGAAGAGCTGGTAGATGTTATCAATTTTTACTTCACTGAATTCGACAATATCATCTCCCGGCATAACATTGAAAAGATCAAGATCATCGGCGACAGCTATATGTGTGCAGGAGGGTTGCCTGCCGCCAATACAACACATGCCTGCGATGTGGTTGCTGCGGCACTGGAATTCCAGGAGTTTATGATGGTCCAGGCAAAAGAGAGAAGGGAGCGGGGAGAATCTTTTTTCGAACTTCGCATCGGGATTCATTCCGGTCCGGTGGTAGCGGGGATCGTGGGACTAAAAAAATTCGCCTACGACATCTGGGGCGATACGGTGAATACCGCCTCGCGGATGGAAAATGCCAGCGAGTCCAATAAAGTGAACATCAGCGGCGCAACCTTTGAAAAAGTGAAGGAACTGTTCAATTGCACCTACCGGGGAAAAGTGACTGCAAAACACAAGGGAGAGATCGACATGTATTTTGTAAATTCACCCGCAAAACCATAATCAACAATTCACTTGTCACTTGTCACGCCTTAACCCTCCTTAACACCAGCGAAAAGTAAATCATCAGGATTCCGAAAAGTGCCGCAAAGACCCCGATCATCTTAACCAGGAAGATCGCCCACAGGAAAGGGTTGAACAACAGGACCGCACCGAGGGCGATGGTGAGTAGTCCGTTGATCAAAAGAATGTTTTTATTGGCAATCTCTCCCTTGATGTTCACCATGATCACCAGTTGCACGATCCCGATGATGATGGCCCAGATGCCGATCATGATCAGGAACAATTTGGCGAAGACTTCCGGAAAGAAAATCAATCCGATACCGATGGCGACAGCCACGATGGATTCAACCAGGATCATCGCACCGGCCTTGTCGCGCCTGATGTTGTTGATACCGGTCAGCAGCATCACGGCTCCTCCGGCGAGCATTACGATCCCGAAATAGACCAGGATCGTTTTAATTGATTCCGCGGTAAAGAAAAGCAACATCACGCCGAAGATGGTAAAGATACATCCGTTTACGGCCAGGAACCACCAGTTTTTAAATCGTCTTGTTTCCATTCTGTTTTTGTTTAAAATTTCGTACTATTTGCACGGATCACTATTGGTAAAGGAACCGTTTGATGCTTTTTTTAGGGGTCTTCTCGAATTCAGCCGGTACAATTTCAAAATCGGCAATACGGATATATTTCGGCAGGTGGTGGTTCAGGTCATGCAGGTAACCTTTGAAAATCCCGTTCAGATCTTCCTTTTTGTGGCATGCTTTTTCCATGGCATCAAAATCGGGATATATCAGGGCCACCAGTTTGTCATCGCGCTCAATCACCAGCGATTCCATCACCATAAAACGGTTGTTGAGCTTCGACTCGATCTCTTCGGGATAGATGTTTTTGCCCGATGGGCCAAGGATCATGCTCTTGCTGCGCCCCCTTATGTAAATATTTCCTTTCCGGTCGATGACGCCAAGGTCGCCGGAATGCAGCCAACCGGCAGTGTCGAGCACCGCCCTGGTGGCTTCCTCATTCTTGTAGTAGCCAAGCATCACGTGGTTCCCCCGCATCAGGATCTCTCCCGACTGATGATAGGGATCGGGAGAGTCGATGCGGACTTCGAGTTCGTCAACAGCCCTTCCGGATGCACCCAGGTGGGTCGTCTTCCAGGAGGCATATGATATGAGCGGGCCGCACTCGGTCATGCCATATCCCACGGTAAAAGGGAAGTTCATCTTTTTAAAAAACTTTTCGGCCTGCGCGTTGAACGGGGCCCCTCCAATCACCAGTTCCCTGAAATTACCCCCGAAAACCGCGATCATCTTATTCCGTATCTTATTATAAATAATTTTGTCAATGACAGGGATATGTGAAAGAATCCTCACTGCGGGTTTACGAAGCGCAGGGAGGATCTGCGATTTGTAAATTTTTTCGATGATCAGCGGAACCGAAAGGATCAGTGCCGGGCGGATCTCCCCGAAAGCCTGCATGATGATCTTTGGCGACGGGGTCTTGGTGAGAAAGGTGATGTCGCATCCCAGGGTGAAGGGAAAGAGAAACTCAAAGGCACACCCGTAGGTATGGGCGAGCGGTAAAAAAGAGAGAATCTTATCCTTCGGATTCAGGGGCATGTTGCGGTGTGCATAGAGGATGTTGCCAAGCAGGCTCTTGTGCTGCAGGATCACTCCTTTGGAAAACCCTGTTGTGCCTGAAGTGTAGCTGATCACCGCAATGTCGTCGGGATGGGAGGAGGGGAAACGGATCTGTTCCGGTGAAACAGCTGGTGTGGGATGGAGGAGGTACGATGCTGATTTTTCCAGGGAATGATCACGGGTGAACAATACAGGGTCATCCTGGATTTTCAGGATGTGCCGGAGCAATGGCATGGCTTCCGGATCCAGTTCCCTGTAAAGGCTTTCCTCCGCGAAAAGCAGGATGGAATCGGAATGGTTTACGATGTAGTGGATGTCGGAAGGTTTGAAATCAGGAAGAATGGGAACGGTTACGGCGCCATAGGTTACCGTGGCCAGGTAAACCATGCACCAGTGAGCCGAATTCTTACCTAAAAGCGCCACATGATCTCCTTTCCGGATACCGGCCGCTTCGAAAAGGGCGTGGATCTTTACGATCCTAGCGCCGACCTGTTCATATGTAAACGATTCGCCCCCGTAATCGGAAAGTGAGGTGAAGTTCCAGTTATCGCGAATGGCAGCTTCAAAAACAGCAAGCAGATTCGTTGATTTAGAATTCATTGTCGGACATATGAAGTGCGAAGTTCCGAAAAATTCCTCATGGATAATAATTTTTCGGGAAAAATGTCAGCCTTCCCCGGCGAATTTTTCCTTGCTCCCTCCGAAGATGGCATCCAGCGAGCTGGTGTAAACCAGGTGCCGCACCCGTTGTTCACGGCAGGCGTTGACGACATTTTCCGTACCGCCGAAATTCACGGAAAGCACCTCCTCTTCAGGTTTTGTCCCCCAGTCGACTACTGCTGCCGAATGGATCACCAGGTCGATGCCCCGGCAGGCATTATGAACGGCTGAAGCATCACGGATGTCGCCCGAAACTATCTCGATCCGGGGATCCGCGGGGCCGGCATAGGCCGTAAGGTCGAAAATTCGCAGCAATGACAGCTGTACCGGCGAACCCGGGGCAAGCAACTCTTGTACAATAGCATTGCCAGGGAACCCCGATCCGCCGGTGAGCAGGATACAGGGATTTGTTTGTCCGGTAGCCGGTGTTTTCATCATAAATGCCTCGGTTCTGTTTGGAATTGTGCAAAATTAGAAAAACTCCTTTGTGCAAAATTTGATTTTTGCAAAAGTTAGTTTATGTTTGTAGAATCATTCTAAATTTATTCTCATGAAAAAATTTTTGTACTGGAGCCTTGCAATCCTGATTATTGTTTCGGGGCTTTTTATTTATTGGAAATACTCCTTTACCTTTAGCGAAGGCAACCGTTCCGGGCTGCTGCAGAAATTCTCCTACAAAGGAAACCTCTTCAAAACCTATGAAGGCGAACTGATCCTGAGCAGTGTGAAAAGCAGCCAGGATGTGTCGCTTGCTTCAGAGAAATTTCATTTTTCAGTACCTGGAAAGGAACTTGCCGAAAAACTGCTGAAACTTGAGGGTACCACCGTCGTGCTCCATTACCAGGAAAAAAACGGCGTCCTGCCATGGCGGGGTGAAACTGTTTACCTGGTCGACAGCGTGACGGTACCGCCTCAATAATTTATTCACCTCTGGTCCGGATGGTCAAATAGCAAAATGACAGATCACAATTATCCCTTTGTGCGACATTTGTGGTTAAGTTCTAAAACACATCAGTAATAATCAGTAGAAAAAAATAAAATGAAAAAAATCTTCGTTTTTCTCTTCGCCCTGATATCGGCATCCCCGGTCATTGCCCAGACCGACTGCTCCGATATTTTTATTTCTGAGTATGTGGAGGGTTTTAACAACAACAAAGCCCTTGAACTGTACAATCCTACCGCCCTGCCGGTAACGCTTGACAACCTGTACCGCCTGGTGCGCTGGTCGAATGGCAGCACAACCGCCGACCTGGACCCGCTCTATGTGCTTCCGCTGACCACTATCCTTCAGCCTCATGCGGTGATGGTGATCATCCAGGACACTACCAAACCCGGACAGGATACGATGGTCTGGCCTGCATTGCGTAAAAAAGCCACCTGGCTTGCCCCTTACGATTATGGCGGAACCACTCCGGGCGGAAACGTTGTATTCTGGAACGGGGATGACGCCATTTCACTTCAGAAAAAGCAAACGAACAACACCTGGAAAGACATCGATATTTTCGGTGAAATAGGGGTACGTCCGATGAACTGGCAGGGAACCTACAGCCCTTCCGGTGCCTGGACAGATTTCAAACCGTACATACTGGGTACGGGGGTATACCTGACAAAGAGTAAAACCCTCAAGCGCAGGCATGGCATAAGGCATGGAGTGGATCGCAACACGATGATCCATTATGGCGACAGTACCACAATGGGAGTGCCAAACAGCTTCTATGCATTGCTGGAGTATGACTCCATGCCTGTCAATTTTTTTGACAGCCTTGGCCAGCACTGGTGTGATTGCAATGTAAACGTTGGGATTCAAACACCACGACCATTTGAATATGCCACTTCGATAAGCCTCTATCCCAATCCTGCACATGGGGAAATCACCATTGAATTTCCCCGGGATGCAGATCTGCAGGAAGCAACGCTTGAATTGATCAGTGCCGACGGAAGAATCATGAAAAGCCAGCCCGCCGGTGATGCGGTCAGCCAGGTTGATATATCCTCCTTTCCGCGCGGAGTCTGTTTTGCAAAAATCATCATGCACAAAAGTGTCGTGCTGAAAAAGTTTATCATTCAATAATGGCTCAAGGTTGCCGTGACTTTTGTTTCGAAGTGAAACATCCGGCAAAATAAGTTTTTACATTTTCCGTTTTTCAGGCTTAACCTATATCCATGACAGAACAATCCGACTATCTTATCATCGGCGCCGGCATCATCGGGCTGGCCATTGCCCGCGAATTAAAATCCCGCAATGCCCGGGCTTCCATCACGATCATTGAAAAGGAGCCCGACGTGGCTTATCATTCCAGCGGGCGCAACAGCGGGGTACTGCACGCGGGCTTTTATTATTCTGCCGATTCGCTGAAGGCAAAATTCACCCGCGACGGCAACTTTGCCATGAAGGATTTCTGCCGTCAAAAGGGGCTGAAGTTGAATGAATGCCAGAAAGTGGTGGTGGCCAAAGACGAATCGGAACTTGAACCCCTGTATGAACTCGACCGCCGTGGAAAACGCAACGGGGTGGATGTGAAAATCATCACCGAGGCCGAAATGAAAGAGATAGACCCCAATGCCAAAACCTTCAAGTTTGCCCTCTATTCGCCCAACACGGCAACTGTTGACCCCACAGAGCTGAATAAAGCCGTTCGCAACGAACTGAAAGCAGCCGGGGTGAATTTTCTATTCAACGAAGGATACAAATCCAAAATTGACGGGAATACCATCGAAACCACTTCAGGGAAGCGGCTCACCGCCAACAAGGTGATCAACACCGCCGGACTTTATGCAGACAAGATTGCCCGTGATTTCGGATTCTCACAGCAATATACCATCATACCGTTCAAAGGGATCTACCTTAAATACACCAAAAAGGACAAACCCATCAGGACCAATATTTACCCTGTTCCCAACCTGAAAAACCCGTTTCTCGGGGTCCATTACACCATCACGGTAGATGGCACTATCAAGATCGGCCCAACCTCCATCCCGGCTTTCTGGCGGGAGAATTACAAGGGAATGGACAATTTCAAGGCGGCCGAAATGGCCAGTGTGCTCTCATGGGAAGCAAGACTTTTCCTCTCAAATGCCTTCGGATTCAGGGGACTCGCCTTCGATGAAATGAAAAAGTACAACAAGTCCTACTTCGTAAGCCTTGCCACCAGCATGGTCCACCACATCGATCCCACCGGTTTTACCGAATGGAGCAAACCCGGTATCCGCGCACAGCTGCTCAATACCAAAACCCTCGAACTGGTAATGGATTTCGTGGTTGAAGGCGACAACACCACCATCCATGTGCTCAACGCCGTTTCTCCCGCCTTTACCTGCAGCTTCCCGTTTGCGAAATGGGTCGTTGATAATTATATAGAAAAAAAATAGTGCAAAAGTGAAAATGCAAAGTCAAAATGCAAAGTAAAAAGTCAAAGGTACTGTTACTTCAATATTCATCATTCGTTGTTCAATATTTGATATTCATTTCAAGATGGAAACTATACTTAGGTTCAAACACGAGGACCTGATGGACTTCGTGGTAAGATACATGACAAAACTTGGCGTGCCGGCCGAAGATGCGAAAATTGTCGGCGATGTTCTGATCTGCGCCGATATCCGCGGGGTGGAATCGCACGGGTTGCACAGGCTGGGTTCCTATTACGGGAACCGCATCAGCAAAGGCTGGATCGACCCGCTCACCCCATATAAGTTCATCAGCGAAACACCCTCCACGGCCCTTATCGACGGGGGCAATGGTTGCGGACAGGTTGTGGCGCACAAAGCCATGCGGCTCACCATCGAAAAGGCGAAAACCGCGGGTCTTGCCGCCATCACCGTGCGCAACAGCAACCATTACGGCATTGCAGGGTATTATGCGATGATGGCCCTTGAGGAGGGAATGATCGGCATCTCCCTGACCAATTCGCAGCCGCTGGTTGCACCGACATTTGGCCGTACCGCCGTGCTGGGCACCAACCCGATCGCCATGGCTGCCCCTTCTGATAAGGCATTCCCCTTTTTGCTCGACATGGCTACAAGTGCTGTGGCATATGGTAAAATCCAGGTGTACGAAAAGAAACATGAACACATCCCCATCGGATGGGGGATCGATGAAGCGGGGCTTGCAACCAACGACCCATCGCTGATCAAGCCCGGCGGGCATGGCGCCCTCCTGCCGCTGGGGGGAATGGATATTACCGCCGGTTACAAAGGGTATGGACTTGCAGTGCTGGTTGAAATACTTTGTTCGGCCCTGTCGGGAGGTAATTTCCTGACGAATGTTGGCGGGCCGGGTAGTCCCGATCCCACCGGAGTTTCCCATTTCTTCATGGCCATCAACATCGAAGCCTTCCGCCCGGTTCTCGATTTCAAACACCACATGGACGACATGATCGCCCTGCTTAAGAAATCACCGCTTGCCGTGGGCCGCGACGAAATCCATGTTGCGGGTGAAAAGGAGTTCGAATATGCCGACTTCAACGAAATACATGGCGTGCCCCTGATCAAACCCATCGTGGATGACCTTATAAGGGAGGGCGAAAAGATCGGGGTTCCTTTTGATTGCCCGCATGTGAACGAGTAATAGCACAGGATTGCTTCCTGCATTCAATTTGGTACGAAAATGAATAGAAACGTCATGGTTCTTATTTGTTTTTGCTCTCTTACCTCTTTGTGCCACGGGCAGAACAAGGGGTTCGATTCGCTGATGCATGTATTGACAGGCGCAAAATCCGACACGGCCAAAGTAAATACGCTGAATGAACTGGCCGGTTTAACCAGGAATAACAACCCCGACACCTCAATTTATTTCGCCTTGCAGGCAAATGGACTTGCAACGAGTTTGAACTATAAATTGGGGATCGCAGTTGCCCGGGCAACCATGAGTTCGGCAAATATAAATCTCGGGAAGTTTGATGAGGCATTGAATAACAGTAACAATGCCCTGGAATTGTGCGACCAGCTTCTGCAGATGCCTGCCGGAATGGAAAAATCCCGGAACAGGTTCAGGATACTTCAACTGAAATCCCTGGCATTGAAAAATAAAGGGGTGGTTTTCGGGAACCGCGGCAGGTATACAGAGGCGCTGGAGCATACGCGCCTGGCATTAAAAATAAATGAAGAGATCGGGGATAAACAGGGCATCGCACGCTGTAACGGCAACCTTGGGCTTATTTATGATTACCAGGGCAACCATCCCGAGGCGTTGAAGAACTATTTTGAAGCCCTGAAAATAAATAAGGAAATCGGAGATAAACAAGGTATCGCGCTTAATTACGGAAACCTCGGAAATATTTTGGGTTCACAGGGCAACTTTCCTGAAGCGCTGAATAATTTTCTGTCAGCATTGAAAATCAGTGAAGAGACCGGGGATAAGCATGGCATCGCGAGAAATGATGGCAACATCGGGCTTATCTATTTTTCTCTGGGCAATTTGCCCGAAGCATTGAAGTATTATCTCGCTGCGTTAAAAATGTACCAGGAAGTCGGCGATAAAATGGGTATCGCCCTGATATACGGCAATATCGGTAATGTTTATGGTTCCCGGGGCAACTATTCCGAAGCGGTTAAATATCAAACCGCTGCTATAAAAATGAATGAAGAAATCGGGAATAAAAAAGACATTGCGCTGAATTACGGCAATATTGGAAATATTTATACATCCCGGGGCAATTATCCCGAGGCGTTGAAGAATCAGTTCGCCGCGTTAAAAATTTGCGATGAAATCGGGGATAAAACCGGCATTGCGCTTTCCTGCTACAACATCGGAGTGGTCTTTGCCAAACAGAAAAACTATAAACAGTCCATTCAATACCTGAACAAAAGCCTCGCCCTTGCAAATGAAAACGGAAGTTTGAATGCAATAACAGAAGTCTATGGTGAATTGGCTATGGTAGACAGCGCACGGGGAGACTTTAAAAAAGCATTGGAACACTACAAACTTCACATCGCTGCCCGCGATAGCATGTTCAACCGGGAGAATACTCAGAAAATCGTACAATCGAAGATGCAGTATGAATTCGATCAAAAAGAGGCGCAGGCAAAAGCAGAACAGGAAAAGAAAGATGCCCTGGCGCTGAAAGAATTGCAACGGCAAAAACTACTGGCGAATTTCTTTATCGGGATGATCGGGCTGGTGCTCGTTTTATCCTTTTTTATTTACCGTTCTTACCGTGCCAGGCAATTGCTGCGATTGAACGACATCCGCAATAAAATTGCAGGCGACCTGCACGATGACATTGGTTCCACGCTCAACAGCATCTCCGTTTACAGTGAAGTGGCAAGAAAAAATGACGCGAACCATGATGAAGCGCTCGAGATGATCGGCGATGCCTCGCGGAAGGTGATAGACGCCATGAGCGACATTGTTTGGACGATCAATGCGGAGAATGACAGTTTCGCAAAGATCATCTTCAGGATGAAATCGCTCGCCTTTAATTTGTTCCGGGCAAAACAGATTGAATTCACCTTTCATGCAGATGAAATCCTGAGCGAGAAGAAACTCTCACTTGAAGAGCGCAGGAATTTTTACCTGATCTTCAAGGAAGCGATTAACAACCTTGTCAAGTATTCAAATGCCACGCATGCCGGAATCAGGCTGACAAATGAGAATAACCTCATCCGGCTGCACATCCTGGATGATGGCGCCGGTTTTGACACTTCACAGGAAAACCAGGGCAACGGATTAAAAAACATGCGTCGCAGGGCGGATGAAATGAAGGCTGAATTGAAAATTGAATCCCAACCCGGCAAAGGAACGCAAATAGAACTAACCTTAAAAGCATGAGCAACATCAGGGTAGTCATTTTCGAAGACAACTCAAACCTCCGGCGTGGTCTAACCACCCTGATCAACGGCAGTGCAGGCTTTGAATGTTCAGGCGCATTTGGAAATTGCGACAACCTGATTCAACATATTGCCGAAACAAAACCGGATGTCGTCCTGATGGATATTGAAATGCCCGGCATGAATGGCATCGAAGCCGTGAAGATGCTGAAGCCCCAATTTCCTGAAATAAAGATCCTGATGGAAACAATTTTCGAAGATGATGAAAAGGTGTTTCATTCGATCTGCAGCGGTGCCGAAGGATATATTTTAAAAAGCACCCCGCCGGCGCAAATCCTGGCAGCCGTCAGGGAGATCCATGAAGGAGGAGCCCCGATGACGCCAAGCATTGCCAGCAAAGTGTTGTCCATGTTCAAATCAGGAACTTCATTTGCCAGGGATGAATCATACAATCTCACCGACCGCGAAATGGAGGTGTTGAAATACCTGGTCGATGGCATGAGTTACAAGGCTGTGGCGGAAAAGTGCTGTGTGAGCATGGATACGATCAGTACGCATTTGAAAAATGTTTATAAAAAGCTGCAGGTTCATTCCAAGTCAGAGGCGGTTTCAAAAGCCATCAAGGGCAAGATTGTTTAATTTTTTTTCATATAAAAAATAAATTAATAGCCTCGAAGGCAGCGGGCGGAGTAGCCGGCCGCCTTGGGATAACTCTCGAAAACGTTGCAGTACCCACTGCCGAAGGACAGGTACCAGGCGTCTGATGCATCGTACTGCGAACTGCTCCAATAGAAGCCGTTCGAACCGCGATAGTACACGTTACCATCGCTGTAGGCAACGTACCCGGCAGCATGCAGTTTCAGACCAGAGCCCCATGGTCCGGTCCAATCGATCCAGTTTCCACCTGCATCCACATTATACCACTCGGCAGAGGTTGGAATACGCCAGCCGGAACCAAGTTCAATCCTGCAAGGGTCGTTGGTGGCAACCCAATCAGAATTTTCACTGATGCTGGTGATCCAGGGGGTGTTAGGTAAGCGGGTAGTGGTATATTGATACCCCTGTTTGCGGTTAAACTGCCAGTACCAGCCGGCTGATGCTTCGGTAGCATCGTTCACGGCTGTTGCCTGCTGACTGGCACCCAGGTTTCGGGTAATCCAGCATACATCTGTCAATCCGGTAATATTTGTAACGATGCCATAAGTAACTGTTTTGGTAACCGGTGCCACAGCTCCCGCCACATGGTTGATTGTGATGGAGGTACCACAAATCAGACAAGCCACCGTGGCCTGATTTAAGGATACCGGGGTGGAAAAGCCACAGCCATTATATGCCCATACAAACCGGGTATAGTTGGTGCCACAAGCCAACCCTGTCTCGGTTGTTGTTGTGGCGTTTGCCATGTCAGTCGCGGAATTTATGTCATTGGTAGGGCTCCATTTATAGCCGGTGGCCCCTGCAACAGAATTCCAGTTCCAAATGATTGAGAAAGGACCAGGTATATTTACTCCCGCTGTAGGTGCCGGAGAAAATGGAATTGGAGAAGTTGTCTGCGTCAAAGTAAGAGGACTCGAATTTCCACATAAATTGTAAGCCCAAACGTATCTGTTATAAGTTGTCCAGCAGGTAAGTCCGGTTTCTGTTTTGGATGTATCGCTACCCATATTGATGGCAGTGGAGGAATCATTGGTCGTATTCCACTTATATCCGGTTGCAATTGGCACTCTTTTCCACTTCCAGATCATTTCTGTAACGGATGGAATGCTAAAACCTGCAGAAGGGGAAGTTGGTACAGTACAAGATCCTGCAATATTAATCCATTTACCGCCCTGAAATATTGACAAAGTTCCGGTTCCATCCTGATTGCAATTGGTGCAATATGCCATAAGCCCTTCAACAGGATTAGCAATGGCATTCCGTTGTTCAAAGGTCATCCGTGGCAACAAAGCTCCCTTTGTGGTAGATTTCACATCGAGCATCGCCGAATTGTCCGGTGGGCTGTTATCAGCATTGATGGCTACCTGTGCGAAAAGGTAAAATGTGGGAAAAGCTAAAAAAAATCCCAGTACGATAAGAAATCTGCAATTTGTTTTCATAAAACAGTGTTTAAATTGGTTAGAATAAATTTTTCTCTCCCATGAATTCCTGCAACATCGATTTCACATTCAACATGGCCGCGGGTTCGGCTGGCTTCACAGACTGGAAATTGAAATTACCTGGCTGATTATTGCTGGGTGATATGATAGGTTATATCGTAAAGAAAAGGAAACAAAGCTGAAGCCCCGCCAACGCGGTGGATGGTATGTGTTCCCTTTGAAAGGGGCCTGAGCATGAAAAAGTATCCTCCGCCAACAAATGATTGCAGGCTTCCGTTCAGGCAATCGTCATAGCAGCCGGCAAGATCGGCATTGGCCGTCATGGTGAACAAGGGGGAGAGCACCTTGAAATTGTTTACATGCGCAATGGAATCTCCATCTATGGTCAACGATAACTGGTCCATGGCAGCAACGTTGGCCTGGGTCATGGTTGTCAGGAAATGTTCGACAGATTCGCCCGGAGCCGGGTGCGATGAAGTATCAGAAGCACAAGGGTAATCAGATTCGAAGGTGATCAGGGGGAGAAACAGGGATACTCCTGCCGGTACAGTTACAGACAGCGTATGTCCCCTGCGCCCCGAAAGAAAAAACACCGAGCCGCTCTGGTTTTGGTTTGCATATGCGCCTGTGGTATCGCGCAGCGGAAAATGAACGCAGTCGAACTGAAGGTTCCATTTCCACCATTCAGCCGCCCATTGCGCATTTGTTTTGCCGTAATTGGTGGCATCGTAGGCATAAACCGGTGAGGTTGCCGCCGGGGTAACAGCGGTAGAGTCTTTTTTGCAGCTTTCAACCACAAATATCAGGGCGGATACCATAATTACCCCGCCGAGGATGTTGATAATAATTTTTCTTGTTTTCATCTGAATACTGTTTTGAATTTCGCCTACTCTGGCTAAAGATTTTCGGCTTCCTCTTCCCGATCACTCGGAATACAAAATGTCATAGCAAAGAAAATGGTAAAATCAGGGCGCGTCAATCACCTAAACAGGTGAGATTCGGGGCGGGAAGTTGCAAAATATCACCTGAACAGGTGAGAAGCCGGAAAGTAGTTTTTAACTTACTTTGTATTTCAGTAAAATGACCTGCCCCCGAAAACAGACCGAATTAATTCAGAAGGAATGAGCAACATCAATGTGGTCATCTTCGAAGACAACTCCAGCCTCCGGCGCGGACTCACCATACTGATCAACAGCAGTGACGGTTTTGAATGTTCCGGCGCATTTGGAAATTGCGACAACCTGGTTCAGCATATTGCCGCAACAAAACCGGATGTCGTACTGATGGATATTGAAATGCCCGGCATGAATGGCATCGAAGCCGTGAAAATACTGAAATCCCAATTCCCGGAACTGAAAATCCTGATGGAAACAATTTTCGAAGATGATGAAAAGGTGTTTCATTCCATCTGCAGTGGTGCCGAAGGATATATTTTAAAAAACACACCTCCTCTTCAAATCCTGGAAGCCATCCGGGAAATCCATGAAGGTGGAGCACCCATGTCGCCGGGGATTGCCGGCAAGGTGCTGGCCATGTTCAACCAGGGAACCTCCTTAACAAAAGGTGCATCACACGATCTCACCCTGAACGAAACGGAAATGTTAAAATACCTGGTCTATGGAATGAGTTACAGTGTCATTGCTGAAAAGTGCTTTGTCAGCCTGGAAACAGTGAGGACCCGGGTAAAAAACATCTATAAAAAACTGAAGGTCGGTTAGCCGCTCCTGCCGCGCTATTTTTTCATGATTTCATTCATGATAAATCCATAAACATCTGCCATTTCCCTGATGACAGACATAAAGGTTGACGCACCATAATGGCCCGATTTCAGTTCGATCTTCAACAGGACCGGATTTTTCTGGGCTTCCCTGTTCTGGAGCCGCGCGACAAATTTGTACGAATGAAAGGGTGGAACCCGGTCATCATTTTCTGAAGTTACCAACAGCATCGCCGGATAATTGATCTCTTCCCGGATATTGTGGTAAGGGGAATAATGCAGGAGCCTGGCAAAACTGGCACTGTCATTCACCGTGCCGTATTCCCCCGTGTGCCAGTGTCCCACCGTGAATTTTTCGAACCGGATCATATCCGTGGGCGCCACAACGGGAACCACTGCTTTGAACAAATCGGGCCGCTGGATGGCTGCTACAGCCACAACCAGACCCCCGTTGGAAGCCCCGGTTGCAGCCAGCTTATCCCTGGAAGTGTATTTTTGCGCGATCAGGAATTCAGCGGCAGCAATGAAATCATCAAAGGAGTTTTGCTTGTTTTCGCCCCGCCCTGCCCGCGCCCATGCAACCCCCTTGTCGCCACCCCCGCGTATGTTTGCAAATGCATAAATTCCCCCATGCTTGATGAACGATACGATTCCGGGATCAAAATGGGGAGACACCACGACGTTAAAACCGCCATAAGCTTCAAGGATCGCCGGGTTGTTCCCGTCCCTGATCATTCCCTTTTCATAAACCAGGATCATGGGAACCATCACGCTGTCCTTCGACATATATTCTTCTTCCTTGTATTCGATCGTGTTAAAATCAAAATTGACGGTTGTCTTCTGGGTTAATTCCTGTTTAAATGTCCTGATGTTAAACTTGTAAACCACCGGTGGAATCGTATAGGAGGTAAAATCAAAAAGCAACTCTTCGTCGGTACTGTTTCCGCTGAATCCCCCTACCGAGGATGCCACCGGCAACTGGTATTTGTACAATACGGTGCCGGAATAATCATAGACCATGATGAACGGATGCTGGTTGGCCTGGTAAACAGCGACAATCCGGTCGGTAAAGGGAATGGTCTTCAGCAGCAGCGCGTCGTTGAATTCGTAACCGATTGCCCGCCATTTATAAGGATTTGCAGGATCTATCTCGACAATCCGGCCGTTGTTCGCTTCTTTGAAGGTGGTTGCGATAAATTTCCCTTCATGGCTGTCAAGGATGTCGGCGTTATAGGTAAGGTTGGTGATAAGTGGCACGATGCCCGGATGTTCCGAATGATAATCTGTGTAATATATGTTTATCATTCCGTTCTTTTTTTTAAATTCCTTGAGTACGAAAAATCGTTCATCAGAGGTTGTCAGGTATTTAAACTCCACAGAGGGATCGTTTTTCCTTTCAAAAACAAGGCTGTCCTGCCGTTGTTCCGTACCGATTTTATGATAAAAGACCCTTTGTCCATGCGTTTCGCCGAATTTTCCCTCCTGTGAAAATGTCGTATAGAAGAAACCATCTCCCTTCCATGAAATGTGAGAAAATTTTAAACCCGTCAGGTGGTCTTCCCTGTGTTTGCGCGTTTTCAGCGAGATCACCTTCACCTCGTTCCAGTCACTGCCATTTCTGCTGAACTGGTACGCAAGCAATCTGGAGTCTTTTGACACAGCATAATCGTTAAGCATGATGACATCTTTCTTTGAAATATCTGTCGGGTCAACCAGCATTTCCGACTCCCTTTCCAGCGACGATTGATAAAACAGGGCCGGAACGTTATAGTTATTGTAATGTGCATAGGTAAAGTAGTAATCTCCCATTTTCTGGGGATTATCGAACAATGTAAATGCATACTTGTCAATCAAACCGAACATGTCCGTTTTGCGTACCGCTTTTGACAAATATTTTTCACTTGACTGGTTTTGTTGGGCAACCCACTCTTTTGTCTCTGCACTGTCGACATTTTCGAGCCACTGGTACTTATCGGTGATGAGGTATTTGCTGAAAAAGGTATCGACCGCCACCTCCTCTTTCGCTACGATATGTTGATATTCCTGCCCCTGCGCCCCGATGCGGCAAACCATGAGGATGGCAGGCAGGATGAGCCTCAGGATTTTTGAAATCATCACTTTGTTTCAATTTTATCGTAAAACATCATTTTCCGGTCTGAGGTGCTTTTGCTGAAGTATTTCTTTAACCAGTCCTGCAGCTCTTTTACGCGAACGGCAGCCTCATCGAGAGATTTGTTCAGCTGCTGTATCATGGCGATGGCGTTTTCATCAGGATTCACGATTTCGCCAAGTTTTGATTTTGAAGCTTTGATTTTTATTTCTGCCGAATCGATCATTTTTCGGATTTCAGGGTCAGGCTTCTTCGGGATGAATTGTTTATTCCTGTATTGGATAAAAGTATTGTAGTCATTGATTGCACCATTGAAATCAGTGACAGCCGAGTTGTATAAATTCACAGATTTACTTTGTTTGTCCTGCTCTATCTCCAGTTTGATATGCTGCAACCTGTCAAAAATCATGGAATTCTTTATCCCGTTCCGTTCAATTCTTGAAGCGGAGGAGCGCAACTGTTCCGTATGACTTTGCTTTTCATACAGCCCGATAGAGTCGATGTAGTTAAAAAACGGTTTGGACCTGTTCTGCATTGTCTTTCCTTCATAAAACTCCTGGTTGGAGATCGGGTAATAGAGGAACTGCCAGAGGTAATCAAAGGGCATGTGAGAGGTGATGAGTGACGACGGGGCAGCTTTGTAGTATTCATTGTTTATTTTAGGGAAGAATTTCCCGCCACTGACATACCCCGACCCCCATGTAGGGTCGAATGCAAACCAGGTGCTGTCGATAAGCGCAGCATTCCAAGCATGCGGAATATAATCCGCAAAGCCATTCTGCTTGGTATAGCCTTCAATCTCAAAGGATTTGATTCCTGTCTTTGAGCAAATGTCGGTAAACAAAGCGGAATAATTTTCACAGATCCCTTTCCTTGTTTTTAACGGTTTTGCGATTTTCTCCTCTTTTTTTTCGTAGAAATTCAGGGCAAACATGTTTTCCACATCATATTTGATATTTGAAGCGATCCAGATAAAGATGGCCCTTGCCTTCTCGTTTTCCGTTTTGAAGTTTGCGTTTATGTAACCGGCGATGCTTTCCGTTGATTTTGTCAGCGAGTCGGGAAGCCGGAGTGCCAGTTTGTCGGTGGCAGCGTATTCGTTCACTACAACCCTGCCTGACGAAAATGCCGCCAAGTGCTTCATAAACGCCAAATGAACAGTCATCATGGGCAATTTCCACGGTGTTATTCTCACGCGCAAAATCATAACCCGCCGGTGTTTCAGTCGTATCTCTCAGGCCAATAACATTCCCGCGCCTGGCAGCATAAACCGTATCCCCGGCTTCCAGGTTAAATCCAATGCCATACCACTCTTTCGGTTCAGGGTCCCCCGGGTTTCTGTTCACATATTCGCAGCTGAACACTTCTGCTTCCTTCCCGGCACCGATTGGCAATAAATATGGAAAATCCAACTTCACAGCCGGTTTGCTGCATCCCGTGAACCAGGTATAAGTGTATTGCACGGCCGGGAAATCATTCCCCGAAACGGGTCTCAATTCAAATAAGTTGTACTTGCCGGGTTTCACCTCTGCTGCAAATGGAAAAGTTACGCTAGCTTTAAAATTGCGCATGACCGGTAAGGAAATAATGACAATGTAATTGCAGAAATCATGATTGTCAGAAAAAAAAACGTAAAATCCGCCCGGGTCCAGGTAATACTTTACTTCCACAGGTTTTTGTGCAACAGGAACCATCTGGAAAAGACCAAGCAACATCGAAATCAATGCAAGCTGTTTCATAATCCTGTGTTTTATAACCAATCGGATCCGGGTTGACATTTGGAATTATTTATACTTTGGGATATGTTTGTCCAGGAAATTCTTTGCAGTCCGGTCCCAGTCATTCAACGCCCCCGTACGGGCTTTATTCATCCCGTCATTCTGTTTGTTAAAGGCGTTCAGTTTGCGGTTAAGCTCCTTCACGGCATCATTGTATTCCGAAACATCTGCGTTTGTTCTCTCTTTCTGCGGCTTCAGGTCGAAGGAGGCTTTTAATTTTTTAAAATTTTCATCCTGCAGATAGAAATCGATAACGCCATCCATTTTAACGGAAGCTTCCTGGTGGTAAAAATCCAGGCAACTTTTGCAGGCATAAACAAGCGACTTGTCGCCTTTGTAAGCGGGAACTCCCTTTAATTTGTCGAGCCCCTCTTCAGAGGCGGAGATCAGGGCATTCTTATTTTGTTCCATGGCATTGATATCTTTCTTGTTGGAGGCATCAATCAGATAGGCCTCCTGTTTAAAGCACTTAAAAAAGATGAGATAGACCACGTTGTAATGCTTCATTACCTCTCCCGCCTTTTCCAGTTTTATGGTTACCTTATCGGTAGAGGTTAAAAGGTTGATATTGTTGGCTGCCGCAAACTGCTTTTGCTGTTCCTGCATCCGCTCGCCCGCTTCATCAAGCTTGTCATCGGCCAGTTCCTTTGCCAGCAGGTAAGCCTCCATCCGGTCGTAAGATTGTTCGGCAATCTCTTCCATGTTTAAGATTTTCTCATAATCTTCATTCAAAACAAGGTAGTGGATGCGCAGATAAGAAACCATCGAATCGCGAAACTGCGTACTGCCTTCAAACGCATCCATCCTGCCAACCTTTTCCATGGCCATTTTTGAGGTTCTCACCAGTTCCCTTCGTTTGGTTTCAACTTTCCGGGCGTTTTTGCCATGGGCAACCTCGCTGGTATATTCCCATGAGTCGGCCGTGATGGCATCCATTTCCCTATTTATTTTTTCCATGTACATCAATGCTTTGCTTTTTTGAGCCACCAGGGATGGGGTCAAAACAAAAAGGAGAAAGATAACTCCTGCCGAAGATAGTTTAAGGTGTCTCATGTTATTTTTTTTGAGTATCAATCAGATCAGTTAAAATTGAATATGCTTCTTCAATGTAGATGTCGTCGGTCAGTTTTTTCATCAGAACGGCATTCATCTCTTTTCTGAAATTATTCGATTTTATCACCGCTTCATCAAACCGGGTGGCCAAAACGCTGTAATTTGCTGCCGGGGCTTTCATCAACCGGGCTGTGAATGCTTTCAGCTCCCGGTCCTTTTTTACGTATGTGCTGAAAGCTGCCGGTTTTAGCACCAATATCTCTTTTTGCTTCCTGGCCGTTCGCAGGGAATCGGACAATTGTTTGATTTTTGTAAAAACATCATGCTGTTCTGTTCTGCTTCTGCTCTTTTCTGCCAGCAGGGTAGCGGGAAGCTCCGGCAAAGGGGTGTAATAAACTTTTTTATCCACCCGGTCGGGGAGGATGGCATATGGCTCAGAGGTTTCACCATCATCAAGGTTTGTAAAGAGCTCAGGCAGTTCAATGTCGGGGGCGATGCCTGTTTTTTGGTGGCTTATCCCGTTTACCCGGTAAAGTTGCTCAACTGTTATATTCACAAATGCCCTGTTTTTTTGATTCAGCAAATTGTGCAGGGAGGTCAGATCGCTATCCAGCGGAAAGGTAACCTGGGCAATGGCCTTTCCGAAAGTATTGCTGCCCACGATCAGGGCCCGGTTGTAATCCCTGAGTCCGGCGGCAACCAGTTCCGATGCGGAAGCACTGAAGCCATTTACCATCACCACAAGCGGACCATTAAAGACGGTTCCCCGGTTCAGGTCTTTCATCAGTCTGACATTCTGATACCTGTCTTTTGCCATGCACAAAGGGCCCTGGTCAATAAAGATCCCGGCCAACCCGATGGCCTCATGCAACGACCCTCCGCCATTGTATCGCAAATCGAGGATCAGGCCTTCTATGTTTTCTTTCTGAAGTTTAAAAATTTCTTTCGCAACATCGTTGGCACAGCCCAGGCCAACCTGGTCGTCCCTGCTGGTATAAAAGCCCGGAAGAGAAATATATCCAACCCTTTTTTCACCTTTCAGGATGTAACCGGCGATGATGTTCTCTTCCACATCAATGGTTTCCCTCACCAGGGCGACGGTCGATACCATGCCATTTGCCTTTTTAACGGTAAGCCACATTTTGTCATAACCGGAATTGTTGATAATTTCATCCACTTCCGAATCACTTGAATATGAAAGATCGAGGGCTTCCCCCTCCGGCCATTTTAACTGCAACAACACATCGCCCCGGTGAAGCTGGTTCGATTTCCATGCGGGTCCGCCGGGAGTTAAATATCCGATTTCAACTTCACCATTTTTTCCTTCCGTGCACGACAATCCGAATGCCCTGGCTTCCTTTGATATGGGCAAAAGAAAGCGCTCTTTCCCGGCAGCCGACAAGTACAACGTATGCGGATCATACCGGTTGGCAATCGTGTTGAAGAACTGTTCCGCCATAAACATTTCATAACCAGAGGGATGTTCGGTCATCCTTTGAAGGAACCTCCTCCACTGGCTCATCAGTTTTTTCCTGGCACCGGCTTCTTTCAGCAAAAGTTGTTTGTTATCCAGGGCAATCGGATCGGCTTCCTCAGCCGGGGTGCACAGGATGTTCAGGGCTTTATACTTGAGCCGCCTGACCCAGCGTTTTTTAAGCTCCCCGTCATTGGCAGCGAAGTTAGCCTGGGAATGGCCGGTAAAAACGATGCTGTCGTTAACATCAAAATCAAAGGGATGTTCAAGAATTGAACTGACAAGGGTATCGGTTTTTTGAAGTTTTCTGAGATAAAGTTCCGTGATCGATTTTAAAAATGAGCAGGCCTTTTCATCAGAATGCATGATGAACAAGTTGTTTTTGTAAGGCTCCAGTGCCTTGATATCGCCGGAAATGAAAATGTTGCCGTATGGATCCAGCCGTTCAATAAAATCATCAAAAATTTCAGCAGAGGTTGTTTGGTTGAGTTCAACCGGTTTGTAATGGTACTTTTCGAGCATGTTTACCAGCATCGTCATCTGGCGGCATGGAACCTCCTGTGCCATTGCTGCAAAGCAGGATATAGAAATTCCAAGCAGAAGAAGGATGCAGCCATTCTTTGGTGCCATGATGTCGACTTTTTAGTTTCTGACCTGGTTCCTGCATTTTGACAGGATACTCCCGACCCTCACCGGGAGATCCCTGTTAAGTCCTGTAAAAAGGTTTCCGTCCGGGTTGACAGGGTAAAGTTACAAGATTTATTGTAATAGCAGGAAAACAGGGTTTTTATAATACGGCTTTGCAGGCTTTTCGGTAAATTGTCGCTATTTTTCGCTGAAACAGCCAATTTACCCGCTATAAAATTAAGTATTTAGTTGACAAACTAAAAATATAGTTGTATCTTTGTTTCATCAAATTTCAGACTTAACACTTTGACCTTTTGACTTTGCACTTTGCACTTTGCACTTTGCACTTTGAATTTTGAATTTTAATCCTCTGCCAATGTCACCCAAAAAACCCAACCTCCCCCTCCCCCTCCAGCTCACCCGGGCCGAGGAGGAGGTAATGCAGATTCTCTGGAAAATTGAAAAAGGGATGGTTCACGACCTCCTGGAGAATTTTCCCGACCCGAAACCTGCCTACAATACCGTCTCTACCATTATCCGCATCCTGGAGCAGAAGGGGTTTGCAGGGCACAAGGCTTACGGACGCACCCATGAATATTTCCCGGTGATCAGCAAGGCAGCCTATACAAAATCATCGTTCAGGGGGTTCATGGCAAACTATTTCGGCAACTCCTACAAATCGCTGGCATCTTTTTTCGCCACCGAAGAAAAACTGAGTGTGAGAGAACTGGAAGATATCCGGAAGACCATCAACGAGGAGATAAGGAAACAGAAGGAGGAAAAGCCATGAACACCCTGTTTATCTGCCTGTTTGAGTCAACGCTTTGTGTTTCTGCTTTGTATGCTGTCTACTGGGTTTTTCTCCGGAGGGAGACCTTTTTCAGCGTGAACCGTTTTTATCTGCTGGCCATGGTCCTCTTCTCCATGCTCTTTCCGTTGCTTCCAATGCACAGGGCCCTCTCAACTCCACCCGCATCGCTCGTCGTTCTTCTTGAACCCGTGATGATCACCCCGGCAAAGGTGGAACTGACCCTTCAAAACCACCTGCAATGGATTGAAATTGCAGCGGGGATCTATTTCTCCGGGGTTCTCTATTTCTTATTGCGTTTCGTGCTCCGGCTGATCCAGCTTCACCGGATCGTCCGCCGCTCCGGCATCAGCGAACACCATGGGCACCGGGTGGTTTACGTCGACCGTGGCTATTCACCCTTTTCCTTTTTGAACCTCACCTTTATCAATCCGGCATTGCTCCCCGACGATACCCTGCCGACCATCCTGGAACATGAACGCGTCCACATCCGGCAGCATCATACGGCCGACATGGTCCTGCTCGAACTGGCTACCCTGCTGCAATGGTTTAACCCGGTGATGTGGCTTGCCAGCCGCGAAATGAAAAGCATTCATGAATACCTGGCTGATGAAGGCGTTCTGCAGAACGGCATCAGCCGCCCCGGATACCAGCAAATGATCCTGGATGAGACCATGGGCATCCGGGTAAATAACCTGACCAATAATTTCAATGTTTCACTGTTAAAAAAACGCATTGCCATGATGACAAAATCGAAATCAAAAACATGGGCGAAAAGCAAAGTGCTTATTTCCCTTCCCGCGCTGCTGGCCCTGATGTTCATGCTGACAGCAGGCTCCTACAGCAATCCTGAAGTGCTGAATGTTTCTTCAGGCCCGGTGTTCAATCCGATCCACCTGATTCCCGCACCCTCTCCGGTAGTCCAGGATAAACCAAATACAGGAAGCCAGGTCAGTTTTACCGACCCTAAAACCGGGAAACCGGTATATAAAGTTGTTAAGAAAATGCCTTCCTACCCCGGCGGAGATGACGCCCGGCTTAAATTTCTGGCCGGGAATATCAAGTATCCTGAGGCGGCCATCAAAAACAACATCCAGGGTACCGTTTATTTAACTTTCACCGTCAGGGACGATGGCTCCGTTACCGATGTGAAGGTTCTCAGGGGGATCGGAGGCGGATGCGATGAAGAAGCCTTGCGTGTGGTTAAACTGATGCCCAAGTGGAATCCTGGGGAGGAAAAGGGAAAACCGGTTGATGTCATTTTTAACCTTCCCATCAAATTCGCCCTCGATGGGCCCAAAAAAGAAGAACCAAAAAAGTGATTTGCTATTGATTATTCCTGTCCAGGAATTCAAGCAGGATCTGATTGAATATCTCCGGATGCGTCTCCATGGCCATATGGTATGCATCCGGAATCACTTTGAGTTCGATGGACGGAACAGCTCTTTTCAGTTTTTTCCCGTTTTTCAACCGGAGTGTCTTGTCTTTTTTTCCCCAGATGACCAGCACTGGCAAACGGCTCAAATTCCTGGCATCGAGGTCTTGAATCTCCTTGGAGTTAGCCAGCAGGTTCACCACTGTTTCTGCGGTGCCTTCAATCTGCAGGGGCTCCCAGTATCCGTTGGTTGTGAGGGTATCGGGGAGAAACCCGTAGGTCTTCTTTAGTTCACGCCTGAAATTGTTGAAAGAGAGATAGCTGTTTTCGGTATAGGCCAGGAGCATTTTTTTGTAAACCGGGTGGTTGACAAGCCCGACAATACTCAGGTTGACGTTGTCGTTGGTAATGAAAATCATCCCGTCGACGATCGTCAGGCTTTTTGTTCGTTCGGGCTTTACCAGGGCCACAGCTTCTGCTGTTCCGCCCCCCATGGAATGTCCGACAATGTTCCATTTTGAGGTGTCCGCATGGTCAATGCCGGCGATCAGTTGCCAGATCATCCGGGCCCTGTTGCTTTGCGACTGGTTTATCGTTGACGATCTCGCGCTGTACCCAAAGCCGGGCAGATCGATGGCGACAACCATGTAACCGGCCCTTACCAGCGCATCATAATTGTTCCGCCAGCTAAAAGTCGATCCGCAGAAACCATGAATGAGCAGTACTTTTCCCCTGCGATGTTTGAGATCTTCATTCCATACGCGATAATGGATCTGAAGCGAGTCGACTGACGCAAACCGGGAATTGGGAAATGGTTTCTCAGGGGGCTGGACATGGTGCGATCCTGCTGAAGCCAGCATGGAGATTAACAGAAGGATCACGATCGCCGGATAGCGCATGGAATGTTTTTTTACAAAATTCGTCATTTTTTCCGGTCCGTGAGCTTCCGTGGTTTATTTATACCACATCTTAATAAAAACATTCAACATTCTTGCCAAACCCGGGCAGCCGATTTGCGAATTGAAGTATCTTTGCAGCATGGAGCAGAAGAATCATCCCTATTTGCCGATCTGGTTCTCGGTAGTCCTGATCGGAGGAATCCTGCTGGGTTTTATTTTAGGAACCCGGACCGGGAATTTCAACCTATTGCCATCGGGTAAAGATAAGTTAAAAGAGGTAATCAGCTACGTGGAAGATAATTATGTTGATACCCTCAGCCGAAAGGTGCTGGAAGAGAAAGCGATTACCGGCATGCTTGAAAAACTCGACCCGCATTCGGTCTACATAACTGCCGAGGAGTTTCATGAGGCCAACGATCCGTTGCTGGGAAGCTTTGAAGGGATCGGCGTTCAATTTCGCCTTGAAAACGATACGGTCACCGTGATCAACCCTGTATCGGGGGGGCCGTCGGAAAAACTTGGCATCCGCGCAGGCGACCGTATCGTGAAAGTTGACGGGAAAAACATTGCCGGCATTAAAATATCCAACAACGATGTGATGCGTAAACTGAAAGGCCCCAAAGGGACCCATGTCAAAGTATCCATTTTCAGGCGGGGCGCAGGGGGGTTGCTTGATTTCACCATCACCCGCGACGTGATCCCTACCTTCAGCATGGACATTGCCTACATGGCGGAACCGGGAATCGGGTATATCCGGCTGAACAACTTTGCATCCACAACACATGATGAAGTACACCATGCCCTTGAGACCCTTCTGAAGGACGGCATGAAGAAACTTATCCTCGATCTGCGCGGCAACGGGGGAGGTTACCTGAAGGCAGCCATCGACGTGGCCGATGAATTTCTGGGCAAGGGCGAACTGATTGTTTATACCGAAGGGATGAACCACAAGCGGGAGGTCTCCAAAGCCACCTCCGACGGCTTGTTTGAAAAAGGAGAGCTGGTCGTCCTGGTGGATGAAGGAACCGCCTCGGCAGCCGAAATTGTATCGGGGGCCATCCAGGATCACGACCGGGGAGTTATTGTCGGGCGCCGTTCATTCGGGAAAGGGCTGGTACAGGAACAACTTGATTTTAAAGACGGCAGCGCGCTGAGGCTTACCGTGGCCAGATATTACACCCCCACCGGGCGGTGCATCCAGAAATCATACAAAGACGGGCTCGAAACTTACAACAGCGATTATTACCACCGTTTCATGAACGGGGAGATGGAACATCGCGACTCCATCAAATTCCCCGATTCGCTCAAATACAAAACACCCAAAGGCCGGATTGTTTACGGAGGTGGCGGCATCATGCCCGACATTTTTGTGCCGATGGAGAAGGATTCGGCGTTGCAATATTATAATAAAGTCATCAACAAAGGATTGGCCTACCAGTTTGCCTTTGACTACACCGACCGGAACCGGCTTCAGCTGCGGCATTTCAAAAATGCGACCCAGTTTGACCATGGATTTACGGTCACCGGTGCGATTTTTGGAGATTTTGTTCAATATGCCGATAAAAAAGGCGTTAAACATGACGGGAAAGATCTTTCGAAATCAGACCGGTTTGTGAAAACCATGCTGAAGGCCTACATCGGCCGGAACATGCTTGACAACAACGGCTTCTTCCCGGTTCTGAACACCATCGATCCCGGATTTTTAAAAGCAATCGAAATCCTTCAAAAAGACGAAGCAAAACTTTAGCAATTTTAGATTTTAGATTTTAGATTTTAATTTGTTGAGTATTAACCATTAAATTTTTGTATTATGATACACGAACTTCCTAAACTTCCTTATGCCCCTGATGCCCTGGAACCTTATATTTCGAAGCGGACCATTGAATTTCACTATGGCAAGCATCACCAGGCTTATGTAAACAACCTGAACAAGCTGATCGCCGGCACTGAATTTGAAAATGCGACCCTCGACGAGATCGTCATGAAAGCGGGTGGAGGTATTTTCAACAACGGCGCACAGGTATGGAACCATACTTTTTACTGGAACTGCATGAAGCCGCAGGGTGGAGGCGAACCAACCGGTGCCTTCGCAGCCGCTGTCGCAAAGAACTTTGGATCCCTGGCAGAGTTCAAGGAGAAATTTTCAGCATCAGCAGCTACCTTGTTTGGTTCAGGCTGGGCCTGGCTGATCAAAAAGGATGACAGCACCCTTGAAATCGTTCAGGAAAGCAATGCCGGCAATCCGCTTAAACACGGAGCGACCCCGCTGCTCACCTGCGATGTATGGGAACACGCCTATTACCTCGATAAACAGAATGTCCGTCCCGATTACATCACCGATTTCTGGAAGCTGATCGACTGGAACGCGGTTGCGGCCAGGTTCTGATCGCTTTAAATTTCAAGGCGACATTCACCAGCGCTATCATTACAGGAACCTCTACCAGCGGTCCGATCACCGCCGCGAAGGCTTCCCCTGAATTAATACCGAATATGGCAATGGCAACGGCGATGGCCAGCTCAAAGTTGTTGCTTGCCGCGGTAAATGAGAGGGTGGCCGATTGCTCATATGTTGCTCCGAACTTCATGCTCATCCAGAATGAAAGCAGGAACATGATCAAAAAATAGATGCCCAGTGGAATCGCAATCCTGACCACATCCAGCGGGATCTTCACAATGTATTCACCCTTGAGCGAGAACATGACCAGGATGGTGAATAACAGGGCAATCAGCGTAAGCGGGCTGATTTTGGGTATAAACTTCGTATGATACCATTCCTTGGTTTTTACCCGGATCAGGATAAAGCGGGTGAGAAATCCGGCCAGGAATGGAATGCCAAGGTAAATGAAAACACTTTCAGCAATCTGTTTAATGGTTATGGCCGCTACCGAACTGTTTGTAGGGAGTCCAAACCATGCCGGGAATACGGCAATAAACAAATAGGCATAAACCGAGAAGAGAAGTACCTGGAAAATGGAGTTGAAGGCAACCAGGCCGGCACAATATTCTGTATCCCCCTTTGCAAGCTCATTCCATACGATCACCATGGCAATGCACCGGGCCAGCCCGATGAGGATCAACCCGTACATGTAATCCACATTGAATTTCAGGAAGATGATGGCCAGCAGGAACATCAGTACCGGACCGATCAACCAGTTCTGTACCATCGACAACCCCAGTATCTTCGTGTTTTTAAATACATCGCCCAACTCTTCATATTTGACTTTTGCCAGTGGTGGGTACATCATCACGATAAGTCCGATAGCTATTGGAATATTCGTTGTTCCCGATGACATCGCGTTCCAGAATCCGGCAATACCCGGGAAAAGCCATCCCCAGAATACACCGATGGCCATTGCCAGGAAGATCCATAAAGTAAGATAGCGGTCTAAAAATTTAAGTCTTGTCTTCATATTTTCTCAGTTTTTATAACCAGGACCCGGGTTTGCCTCCTGATCCATTGCCGTTTTGATCTTGTCGAAATAAAGCGCATGGAATCCTTCCCTGATTTCATCGCGAACCCTTCTGTAAACAGGCATTACTTCTGCAAGGGTTCCGACAGCATCAGCCGGATCATCAAACCCGATATGCATTCGGTTTTTAACCTTTCCTGTAAAAGCAGGGCACGATTCCTGGGCACCTCCGCAAACCGTGATCACATAATCGAAAGGGTCGGAGAGGAACAGATCGACACTCTTCGGTTTGTTCCCGGATATATCAATCCCCAGTTCTTTCATGGCTGTAACAGCATGAGGGTTGGCATGCGGTGACGGGTGTGTTCCCGCAGAATATACTTCAAGCCGCGGGTCGAAGGATTTAAGAAACCCTTCCGCCATCTGGCTCCGGCATGAGTTGCCGGTACATAGTATTAAAATTTTCATAGCGTTTATTTACAATTGTTATTACCCGGAATATTAAGAAGATCAAACAACTCCTGAAAAACTTTACCCATTTCACAGACCTTTAGCGGGTCAAGGCAGTAATTCACCTTTACACCATTCACTTGTCCCCGGATAAGTCCGGCATTTTTCAATTCGGCCAGGTGCTGGTTGACAGTCGTTCTGCTCAATGGCAATTCATCGGAGATATCACCGGTAATACAGACCTTTGTTTCCGCCAGGTATTGCAATATTGCAAGCCGGGCCGGGTGTGCCAGGGCTTTGAACAAGACCGCGGCTGAATTCAGTTTTGGATCGAACAGATCCGTTTTTGCAGAAGCCATTTTGATTTACGATTTACGATTTACGATTTACGATTTACGATTTAATGATCCTGCCGTCGTTCAGGTGCAGTTTACGTGTTCCGTATTCTGCTGCAACCGGACTGTGGGTTACCATCATGATTGTGATATTATTTTCCTGGTTGATTTTTTTCAGGAAGTCAAGTATTTCCAACGAAAGCGAGGGGTCCAGATTACCGGTTGGTTCATCTGCCATGATGATCTTCGGACGATGAACGATCGATCGGGCGATGGCTACACGTTGCTGCTGACCGGCAGACAACTCCCCCGGCAAATGTTCCATTCTGTCGGCCAATCCGACATAATCAAGAATTTCGGATGCACGCTTTACCTGTTCTTTACCAGGTACCTTTTCGAGTGCCAATGGGATCATCACATTCTGAATGGTGGTGAGGTAAGGGATCAGCGCAAAACCCTGCAGGATATAGCCGACAGATATTTTCCGGATAGCGGTAAGCTGGCGGTCATTGATATTGTCAATCCTCCGGCCATCGAAAACAATTGTTCCCGACGACAGGCGGATCAGGCCGAAAATCGATAGCAACAGGGTGCTTTTCCCCGATCCGGATGGACCGGTAACCGTTACAAAATCACCCTTTTCAACGGTAAATGAAACATGATCAAGGGCATTGATCACCCCACCCTTATGATGGTATTGTTTTAAGATATTTTCTCCCTGCAACATCATGTTTCAGTCCTCCTGTAAGTTAGTATGCGGGTCAAATCTGGCTGCCAGGTATGTAGGGAATAATGAACCTGCCAATGCAATGGCAACAGAAAAAAGTACCGACCACAAAAGGTAAATAAAAACAGGTTTTACAATGATCCCTGCCAGGTAAGGTCCTAAAACGACCCCGGCAAGCGTGCCTGAAAGATATCCGAGAATTCCTCCCGCAACTCCCAGGATCAGCGCCTTCAGAAGAAACATCTTGTAAATGGCCGAACGATCTGCTCCCATCATCCGGAGCATCCCGATTTCGCGTTTCCGCTCATTGACGTTGGCCCAAATGTAGTTTCCGATCGAAATTCCGCCGACGAAAAAGATGATAATCAGCATGACCAGCGTGACCTTTTTCATCAAATGGTTGGTCTCAATCTGTGTTGATACGATCTGGCCGATGGTTGTCACCCTGGTATCCGGAAGAATGTTTCGCAATTGTGAGAGCAGCCCTTCTGATATGGCATTACAGCAGCCCATGATTTCAATGGCAGACACCTGGTTCTCTATCTTTAGAAGTTTCTGTACATCCTTCAGGTTTGCAAAAACTCGGTCATCATCCACAGTCCCGGTCTCTGGCAGTATTTTCACTACTTTAAATTCTTTACCCATGATGTTGATCCGGCCGTTTACCCGGAGTTTTAACCGGTTAGCAACCTGGGAGCCGGCAAGGCAATCGTCGCTGTACAGTGTATCTATTGCTTTTCGCTTTAATTTTTCATCCTCCAAACCGTGTGATATGTTCGCAGTTTTATTGGGTGCACAAGCTGTTGTCAACTGTGCCCCCGTCAATCCCGAGGTTTGCCACAAGGGTTTTGAGGCAATTTCGCTTTTTGGCAGAATCCCGGTAAGGACGACCGATTGATCTCCAACTTTAACCCGGCGCGTTAATTTGGGCGACATGTTGTCAACGCCGGCGATGGTGGAGTTAAGGATGCGTTCCACATAATCCATGGGAAGCGTAGGGGCATCGATATCCGAAGTATAATAATCATCGATGCTGGCACCCTGCGGCAGCACAAGGATGTTGGCGCCAAGATTATCCAGGTTCCTGGCAACATTCTGTTCGGAGACAACGGAAACGCTTTGAATGGCAACGATTACGGCAATACCCAAGGTAATGGCCAACAATCCGGTGATCAATTGGGATTTGCGTTTCCATAATTCAATGAAAACGAGTTTTGATATGGTCATGGGAAGATTGTTTATTTCTTACCGCAACCGGCACTGCTGCCACCGGAACAGCATCCGCCGGCCGGCGCCTTTTTTGCTGTGCTTACCAGGGTATTAACATCGGTAATCCCGTTGTGGGTCCCGATGACCTGGCCCGATTTGTTGATCACATAGGTTACAGGCTCTTTTGCATTCAAATCGCACTTAAGTGTTTGCAGGAATTTCGCCTCTTTGTTATCATCCATGTCAACTTTTACAGTCACGCTTTGGTTATCCATTTTGCTGCAGGCCATGGCACAATTGTCCAAGATGTTCTTTTGACCGGTCATTGATTCTTTATAAACAACTATGTATACTGATTTTCCATCCGCAACGGCTTTTAAAACCTCCGATGCCTTTGGGGTTGGAATCAGGTCAACCAGTTTTGCAGCAGTCGCATCTTTTAGCGGAAGACCACCGGCAACAGTACTGTTTTTGTCTAAAACCAGGATCAATGGCAATGGTGCGCCGGATAAACGGTACTTTACAACAAGCTCCTTAACGGCAGCATCTGTTGTATTCATTTTTATCACAACTGCAGATCCCTTAAAACTTTTCTTTGCTTCATCGGCGATGGAAAAAGCTTTGTCTGCTTCTGCTCCATTGCCATTAAATGCTACAAGGAAGACCGGTTTGCATGATTTGCCTGCTTTTTCTATTTCAACGGCAGTTTGCCCGTTAACATGGATCATTCCTGTAACAAAAAGCAACAGGAAAAGGATGGTTTGAATCTTTTTCATTGGTTAGCAATTTAAGTGTGGCGCAAATATACGTCATATTTTTTAATAACGTAATATTACGTTATATGTTTAAATTTATCTGATGGATCATCGCAGGAATGCGTACTTTTATCAGAGACGTTATCTTATTCACAAAGAAATTGAGACAAAGTACGAATTGTTGTCTTTCAAAGAGGCGATCATACATCTCCTGTTATGGCAGGTCCCGTCGAGACTGCTGAATCGCATAAAAAGTTAAAACCGGGTCAATCGGTTTACCCTTTGGCTTTGAAGGAGTTTTTAGAGATAATTCTTTCTGAAAAGAAAAATTTTACCCTGAACGGTGAATAAAAACATGAATTTTCACCCGCCGTCACTGCCCGGATAGCCTTGTGAATACCTTAACAATGATTTTCTCATTAAAGATTAATTAACATAAAAACAATATTATGGAAAAACATTGTTATGTTAATGAAATATATTGCCGATATTATAATAAAATTTTATACTTTGCATTCCACATCAACATGATTGTTTTTATTCAATCAAACCACAATCAATTCATCTTAGCTCCATTTGTATGAAATCACTCCTCTTCTTTTTGTTGCTGTTTGTTGCTTGTGCAACCAGCCTTCAGGCCCAGTTTTATGCTGATAAGACATCCGGTGACACAGTTCACTACCCTTACTGGGTTGGGATGATGCAGGATCCCAACGCCAATTTCAACGCCACGCAACATGCCTTTGAAAAATACTGGCAAGGCAGGAGTGATTTTAAAGGAAACGGCTGGAAGGTATTCAAACGGTGGGAATATATCAATCAATACAGGGTTGGACAGGACGGCAGGTTACCGAAACCCGATGCGGTTACCAGGGAATATGGAAAATACCAGGGCGATCACCACTCCCTTTCGCCTTCCGGGAACTGGGTTGAGCTCGGCCCGACTACATTACCGGCCAATGCTACATCGCAGCCCAATGGAATGGGCCGGGTAAATGCCCTCGCTTTTCACCCGGCCAATGGCAATGTTATTTTTGCCGGCGCTCCCTCCGGGGGGTTGTGGAAAACGACAAATGGCGGCAGTTCCTGGATCCCGCTCACCACGAATACTCCGACGCTCGGCGTTTCTTCAGTTTTGATTGATCCGTTGAATGTGGACCATATTTTGATCGGAACAGGTGATCGTGATCATGGGGACGCACCAGGGCTTGGCGTGTATAAAAGCCTGGACGGGGGATTGACCTGGACTTCATCAGCTACCGGGCTGGGCAATGCCACGGTTGGCATGCTGATCAGGCATCCCGCAAATCCCGATATCATTCTGGCGGCGACAAGCACCGGGATATATAAATCCATTGATGGAGGATCAACATGGGTTCTTAAATCATCAAATACTGCAAATTATAAGGATATCAGGTTCAAACCGGCCAATCCGCAAGTTGTTTATGCGACTGCAGGCGGAGAGTTCTACCGTTCATCCGATACCGGCGAGACCTGGACAAAAATAACATCCGGGGTCCTTGCCGGAAACCGGATGGTGATAGGGGTCAGTCCAAATCAGCCGGCTTATGTCTATATTTTGCAAACCAATGGCCCTTTTGCCGGACTGTTGCGGTCAACGGACAGCGGCCTCACGTTCTCCACGCGTTCTGCTTCCCCGAATATCATGGATTATTCCTGTGATGGAAGCGGGACCAGCAGCCAGGCATGGTACGACCTTTGCATTTCCATTGATCCGAACAATGCGGAGATCGTTTACACAGGCGGGGTGAACATATGGAAATCCACCGATGGCGGATCAACATGGGCGATCAATTCACATTGGGTCGGATCTTCCTGGGGCTACGGCTGCGCGCCGTCAGTTCACGCCGATATTCATTCTCTCGACTGGTCGCCGGTGAATGGAATGTTATACACGGGTACCGATGGTGGCGTCTATGTAACCTCCGATGGGGGAACGGACTGGACCGATATTTCAACAGGCCTTGCCATCGCCCAGGTTTACAAGATAGGTCAGAGTGCCACAAATGCCGGGCTGGTTATGAATGGTTTCCAGGACAACGGGACAGCCAGCAACCTGTCGAATGATTTTACAACCGTGATCGGTGGCGATGGCATGGAATGTATCATCGATTATTCCGATATGAATGTCCGTTACGGCGAATTGTACTACGGCGACATCCGCAGGTCAACCGGGAGCGGTTATGAAACGATCGCTGCCAATGGCTCAAACGGCATCAGCGAAAGCGGTGGCTGGGTCACCCCCTATATTTTACATGAAACATTGCCTTCAACCATGTTTGCTGGGTACAGGAATGTCTGGCGCAGCACGAATGTAAATACTCCTTCTTCATCCGACGTGACCTGGACTGCAATTTCATCGGGCGAAACCGCAAACTGCAATGTGTTGGAACAATCTCCTGCAAATCCTGATATTTTGTATGTCAGCAGGGGGAGTGTGCTGAAAAGAACGGATAATGCCAACGCGGCAAACCCTTCATGGGTTACCCTTATAAATCCGGGAACCAACCCTTTGACCGACCTGGAGGCACATCCGACAAACCCCGCCATCGTCTATGCCACTTCAGGTACAAAAGTTTATAAATCAACGGATAAAGGGATGAACTGGACAGATATTTCCGGTACGTTGCCAAATGTGTTCATCAACTGCATCGTTTATGATAAGACATCCAATGAAGGGCTCTATGTTGGCTGCCAGACCGGGGTTTTTTATAAAAACGCACTGATGCCCGACTGGGTACCTTTCAGTACAGGATTACCCGTGGTGGATGTCAGGGAAATAGAGATCTACTACAACACCGCCAATCCGTTGAACAGCAAACTAAAAGCAGCCACATACGGAAGGGGGTTATGGGAATCGGATATTGATGCTTCGGGAGTCTTTGCCGTAACGCCCCCTGTGCGAAATGTCGGACCGATGGCAGGAACTGCCACGTTTACCGTTAATTCGCCTTCAGGGTGGACGGCATTCAGCAGCAAACCATGGTGTACCGTGACAACTTCGGGGACGGGAAATGGCTTGATATCAGCTGTATACACATCGAATATCGGTGCCGCATCGCGCACAGCAACGATTTTCGTCGTTGGTTCGCCCGGAGATACTGTCATCGTTACTGTTTCTCAATCCGGGCTTCAGCCTCCGACAAATTTGCAGGCATCGCTCAATAAAATGAATATTCATCTTGCCTGGTACGGACCAAGAGTTGCTGCCATGGGCGATGCACCGCATATACCTGCCTTCGGTGGTGTGGTAGAGCATTCGCCTTCACATACCGGTATTGCCCCGAAAAATCCTTCCGGTGCAGTTACATTGCAAACTGATCAGCCGTTGGGTTCCAACGCATTCGGAATCGACATGTCAACATACTCAACGATCAATTTTGATGTTAACAATGTTGCGGGCAATGCACTTGTAGCTTCGCTTCCCAATACCACCGATTTCTGGCATGACATGGAAATGCCGGCCAATCAAACTGATTATGCATATGCCATCAGGGACGGAAGTGACCATCTCTATAAAGTAACCAGGGCCACCGGTGCTTTTACCGACCTTGGCAGCATGGGCAATGGCACAACCGATCAAATGCTCGACCTTGCCATAGATGGCAGCACCGGGGTTGTTTATGGGGTTTCGTCTGTCTCCCTTTCGGCGGATAAACTCTGGAAGATTAATCCTGCAGTTCCCAGCGCCACCTTGATTGGCCCCACTGTCAATTCGGCTGGCATGATCGGCCTGGCAGGTGATAAACTCGGAAACCTATGGGGATATGACCTTGTTAACGACAGGTTTTACTCGGTCAGCAAAACCACAGGCCTTGCCACTGTGGTCGGATCCATCGGATTCGATGCCAATTACGGACAGTGTATGTTCTTTGATGAGGCAACCAGTACCATTATGATGGCAGCCTATAACAATACTGCCGGTGCCGCACAGATCAGGGCGGTTGATGTTACCACCGGGGCGTCGGTCGTGCTGAGTTCAACCCCGGATCAGATAGGCGGTGCCACACTTCCCGTTACTGCGGGGATTGTCGGTGGCAATACACCCGGTTTGGTTGGATACAACATATACCGGAATGGCTCATTTGTAAAATTCAATGCCGGTAAAGATTCTGTATTCTTTGATGATAAAAACATGTCGCCGGGAATTTACAATTACCAGGTTACCGCCCGATATGACCTGACCCCTTACGGCTACCCTGAACAATTCGGCACATCAGCCCCGGCAGGACCTGTACAGGTTATCATTACCGATACAGTTACGATCGGCAGCGGATCCATTCCTTCCTATTTTCCCTTTACCACTTACTGGGGAAGTGGCAGGACCCAGATGTTGTACAAGGCATCTGAACTGATCGATGCAGGAGCAAGCGCAGGAACAATTACCTCCATCGGGTTTAATGTGATTTCATACTCATCCCAGGCGATGTACGGGTTCAACGTTAAAATGGGCGCCACCACCTTCAATACGCTTACCGGGTGGACCAACGGGTTGACAACCAACTATTCCACACCATTTTCGGTGCCGGGTACCGGTTGGAAGGATATTCGGCTGACCACCCCTTTCGTGTGGGATGGAGTTTCAAACATTATCGTGGAAATATGTTACGCTAACGACAGCTGGTCGGATTATTCACCGGTTTACGGATCCCTCGTTCCGGGTGGTATCATTGGCCATTACCAGGATAACAACCCGGAGGAATGTTTCCAGCCATTATCCAATACCGGCACCTCCACCCCCAGGCCAAACATCCGGTTTATCGTTACCTCGGTGGTCATATCCCCCGATAACCAGGATGTCGGTCCCGAAGCAGGCACTGCTGTTTTTAACCTGAAATCGACTGGCGCCTGGACCGCAGTAAGTCATCAATCGTGGTGTACCGTTACCCCTTCAGGAACCGGGAATGGAAGCGTGACGGCTGCCTTTTCAAAAAATCTTTCCGCCACTCCACGCATGGCTTCCATAACTGTAACAACCAGCGATTCCCGGAAATATACGGTGACCGTCACCCAACAGGGTGTTTTACCCCCGGCCAACCTCCAGGCTGTTGCAGGCGTCTCTGCCATTAACCTGAGCTGGAATGCCCCTTCAGGTGCAGTAGGGCTTGATGGATACAATGTTTACAGGTATGGTGTTAAGATCAACCTGGTTCCTGTGATTGGGCAATCATACATTGATTCGGGCTTGGTCAAGGGGATATATAAATATACGGTGGCAGCAGTTTATAGCTCACTTGTATCTCAACACGCGGGCCCTGTGATGGCAAATGTCGGCTCATTTGTTACGATAGGATCGGGAACAGCGACTTCAGGATATCCATATTACACCAATTACATGGGTTCGAGAACGCAAATGTTGTATCTCGCCGCCGACCTGGTCAGCGGAGGCGCTGTTGCGGGAAATTTGTACAGTGTTGGTTTTAATGTCAATCTTGCATATCCGCAGGTGATGCAGAATTTCACCATTAAAATGGGGCTGACCGCTGCCGTCGCACTTACAGGGTGGGCCACTCCGGTCATGAACACCGTGTATGCCGTAAACTATGGTGTTCCGGGAACAGGATGGAGGGATATTAAACTGACAACGCCATTTTATTGGGACGGAACCTCCAACATCATCGTTGAAATCTGCTTTGGAAACAATGGCTCCTATACGAACAATTCAACAGTACTCGGTACCGCAGTCAACAACAGAACATGGCATTATCATGCCGATTCCTATGCCGGGTGTGCAGGCACCGCTGCAGGAGCTGTCCAGACAGTCTTACCCAACATCAGGTTTGAAATTGACACATCCTCCATTTTGCTGCAACCACCCGCAAACCTGGTGGCAACGGCAACCGGCAACAACGTTCATGTTAGCTGGAATGCACCGGCACCGGCTCCCGGTTTACTGGGCTACTTTGTCTACAGGAACAGCCTGCAAGTCACGCCAATTCCCATTGCTTCTGTAACTTTTGATGATCCGGCACTGGCCAATGGTACATATTTGTACAAAGTGTCTGCAGTCTATCCAAACGGGGAAACCGACCCGATAGGTCCGGGTACCGTAATAATTGCCTTGCCGGCACCCCCGTTGAGGCTGATAGCCGGAAGTGGATTTAAAAACTGTATTCCGTTGAACTGGTCCGACGCGGTTTCTGATTCTCCCTTATTGGCCGATTATTACAAAGTTTACCGCCGGATTGGAACCACAGGCAATTATACACTCATTGGAACTACCCAGGGGTATGGCACCTTCACACCGGCTTCCTGTTTCGTCGATAAATTAACCGATCCCGGAACGACCTGCTTTTATAAGGTCACCGGGGTGACAGGAGGCATTGAAACCAATTTTTCCAACGAGGTATCTGCGGTGTCGAATCTCACCGGGTTTGAAAAAACGGCGGCCTATTCAGAAATTAAGCCGGTAATTGATGGCATCATTGATCCTGCCGAATGGAATGATGCCACCCAGTTTCCTGTTACCAATACATCGGGGGTCTTTAACCTGCCGCCGGCACAATCGGTTGCAGGATATTATAAAAAGATCGGTAACTCTTTATATATCGCGGCAAAGGATTTGTCAGACGTTACCAATGATGCCGACATGATCGGGCTCAGTTTTGATAATAATTCGAATGGCATTTATGACGGTACCGACGGGAACCTGCAGATTCAGCGGATTACAGACAGTACCGTTTCCATCCGGTACCGTCAGATGTCGGGAACCTTTCCTTCCGGGGTGTCAATTTCTGCCCCGGTTGACAATCCTGCCGGGGTTACCTGTGCCATCTCCTTTAATGGGGGACATCGCGAGTATGAAATCAAAATTGATCTGATCAACAGCCCGCTGCATCCGGTCAACAATTCTTTCGGCAATTATCTGTATACCGTGAATGCTTCTGCCGGTTACTCGGGGTATTGGCCCGACGGACTTGTCTGGACTGCCCCCGGAACCTACGCAAAAATGAATGTTATCTATACCCCTGCTGCTGCGCCGGTTACTACCGCCGCAACGGTGGAGGCCCCTGTGAATACACCCGTAAGTGTTCCTGTCAGGGTGAACGGTTTTACCGATGTTACTGCGTTTGATCTGAGATTGCAGTATAATCCGAATGTGATATCATACCAGGGATTTGCAAATGTCGCCTCCGGATTGACCGGGTTGACCGTTTACGATACACACCTTGGTCCGGCGTTGCACAAACTCACAATTTCCTGGTCGTCTTCAACATCTTCTGTCCTTTCACCGGGATCAAAATTGCTGGAGCTTATTTTCAATTATGGCACCGGTTCTTCCCCCTTAACCTGGAATACTACTTCCAACGGCGGATCCGATTGTGAATATTTCGGCCCTTTCGGTGAACCGCTTCCCGACACTCCTTCCGAAAACTTCTATCTCGATGGACTTGTACAGGGGATACAGCCGATTGTAAACTTGACGAATACAACAGTTGAAGAGGGGCAGGATGAATGTTTCAATGCCACCCAAATCCTTAATGTTGCCGGCAACGGATCTGCTTTTATCGTGAACAACGGAGGCCGTGCAACCCTGATTGCAGGCCAGGAAATCTTCCTTTGGCCGGGAACCAGGGTTCTCTCAGGAGGATATTTGAAGGCCCAAATAACTTCAAACGGCATATATTGTTATACGCTGCAGCCCGGATTAACCGATATTCTTACCAGCAACCAGCAAGATGAAACAATCACCGATCAAAAGGGCGACCCGTTGTGTAAGGTCTATCCCAACCCGA
Source organism: uncultured Bacteroidales bacterium (assembly GCA_903828645.1). Lineage (GTDB taxonomy): Bacteria > Bacteroidota > Bacteroidia > Bacteroidales > FEN-979 > CAIVAT01. The sequence continues at coordinate 3,791 of CAIKNA010000067.1, read as the reverse complement.
CCGCAGACAAATTCATAGTCGAACCCGACACTCAGATTGCTTCAGGCATGGTTAACCTGGTTGTCTACGGCCTCATGGGAGAGACCGTTTTAAAGGAAACCTTTCCAGGATTGTTGAAAAAAGAGCTGTCGCTTGGCGGCAAACCAGCCGGAATCTACCTGCTCCATATCTCCTCGGGGGGAGTTGCAGGCACCGTGAAAATAATTAAATATTAATCCCAATATGTTCCATTGACATTACTCAATAACTTAAATATCAAATATATGAGAACTGTTGCCCGTTTGCCGAAAACATGGTTAATTACTGCCCTGGCTATATTTGTTTCAGCCTCTGTCGGGTTTACGCAACAAACCACCCTGCTTACCGAAAGTTTCGAGTCGGGTAACGGGGTTATACCCCCTGCCGGATGGGCAATTCAGCAGGTTACCGGCTCCTCCCCGGGGGTGAGCTTTGCAGCCTCTTCAATCCACCCGGCGATCGCGGTTGCCTTCGACGGGAATAAGTTTGTCAGTTACAACTCCAATGTCATTACCACTGGCTCCACGCGGTTGAAATACACCAATGCCCTGTCAACAGTCAACCACACCTTTGTCATGGTCGATTTCGCCTGGTATGAAGATCCCGGTTTTCCCTCAAATGCCGATAAAGTCGATGTCCAATGGTCAACGGACAGTGTGACCTGGACAACTGCCGGTACTTATAACCGGTACAACCCGGCAGCCGGCTGGAAAATCAAACATGTGCTTTTACCTGCAGGGGCCGAAAACAAGCCGGCACTTTATGTTGCCTTTCTCTTCACCTCTGCCGGCGGAAATAATTGTTCACTCGACCTGGTGCATGTTACCGAAGGCCCTGCCGCACCAGGTGCCTATGCAACCATCGGCAACGGAGTGGTTTCGTCGAACTATCCCTATCTGACATACTGGATGGGTGGAAGGACTCAAATGCTTTTCACTGCGGCTGAATTGGCTGCAGCCGGCGCTTTTGCCGGGAACTTTCTCTCTGTCGGGTTTAATGTGATCTCAAACTCCACCCAGCTGATGAATGGGTTCAATGTCAAATTGGGCGCAACAACACTCACCACGCTGGCTGCCGGCTATGTGAACGGTCTCACTGCATACTACACCACCCCTTATTCCGTACCGGGAACCGGCTGGCAGAATGTAACCCTCACCACTCCCTTCGCCTGGAACGGCACCTCCAATGTGATCGTTGAAATTTGTTTTGCAAATACAAACTACACTAATTATTCCACGGTAAATTCAACAACCGTCACCGGCATGACTGCCGGCCACTATGCAGATACCCAGACAGAATGCACCGTTGCGACCAACAATGCCCCCACAAACCGCCCCAACATCCGTTTTGGCATACCCCTCGTCACCACTCCCGGTGCATTGATGGGCTATGCAAGGGATTTGACCACCGGCCTGCCGGTTCCTGGGGCAATTGTTCACGCGGGAGGCAGGATTGATACTACCCGCTCTGATGGATATTACATTATTTACAACCTGTCACCCGGATCGGCAATTGTCAGTTACACCGCAAACGGATATGCCCCCGGATCAACTACCACCAGCATTGTCAGCGGGAGTGTCGTACAAACGGATCTGAATCTTACACCCGGACCAAAAGCCGGCGGACTGGTCAAAAATGGATCCACCGGTGCGCCCTTAAGCGGCGCCGTTGTAACAGTGGGGAGTGTTTCTGCGACCACAGGTGCCGATGGAACCTATCTTACCCCGGCCATGTCTGATACCGGGACACTGGCGATCCATGCAGCCATGACCGGGTTTGTCCCTTTCACCGGTTCCGTGCATCTCGTCGCAAATACCACCACCATATTCAATATTGATCTGTTGCCTGTCGTCGTTGCGCCTGGTCCGGTTACTGCCGTATTAAACAACCCGGCCAATCCGGTTGCCGTTAATCTCAGCTGGAGCCCGCCTTTTGATGCACCTTCCAACCTGCTTTACAGCAATGGCCCGATGATTACCAGTTTCGGAACAGGCTTCGGAGGCGCGGATGAAAGCATGCTCCAGTCTCCCGTTTCAAGTTATGGTTCTGTATTCAACCATGCCGCCTTTTTTCGCATAGCCGATGACTTCACCATACCCAGCGTGGCCTGGAATGTTTCTTCCATCGATTTTTTCGGGTACCAGACCGGTTCAACGACAACATCAACCATTACGGCTGCCTATTGCAGAATTTTGAGTGGCATCCCCGGGCAGCCGGGAACAACGGTCGTGTGGGGCGATACCATTACCAACAGGCTGTCGGGGAGTGTGTTTTCAAACATTTACCGTGTTACTGTATCCGGGAACAACCAACGCCCGATCATGAAAATCGAAATGAACACACCCGGGCTCATCTTACCTCCGGGTACCTATTGGGTTGAATTTGCAGCACTTGGCACATTGCCCTCCGGACCGTGGTGCCCCTATGTGACCATTAACAATACCCCCGTTACCGGTAACGGTTTGCAATTCCAGGGAACCGCAACAGGATATGTGCCTATCGATCCTTACGGACAGGGGGTGCCTTTTAACATCAATGGCTCACCGGCTGGCACCCTGAATGTTGATTACCAGGTATGGCGGTTGCAACAGGGCCAGGAAAATGACTCGACCCTGTGGAATACGGTCTGGACAGGCAACACGACCTATACAACGGATAATTCCTGGCCGGCCCTTGCCAGCGGCCCCTATCGCTGGGCAGTCAAATCAATCTATTCTCCCCCGGGACAACGGTTTTCAGCCGCCACATTCTCCAATGTTATTGGTAAAAACTGGGTAGCGCCTGTGAGTGTTTGTGTAGAACTTTCATGTCCGGCATTCGGACACGACGGAACCTTCGTTCAGTTGGTAAATACCGATTACCCGGATACAAATTATTCAAAGATAACGGATGCTGCCGGATGCGTGCATTTTACCAATGTCTGGAAGGGCAATTACCTGCTTACAATACATCGTGCAATGTTCCAGGCATATACCCAGCCTGTGACGGTCACCGGACCACAAAATTTCCAGGTAACACTCCTTCAGGAACTTGACCCTGTGACAAATTTAACGGTCAACGACAGCACCCTGTTCGCAACATGGGAACCCCCTAAGGTTGTTTATAAGCAGCTTGATGAACGATTTACGTCAGGAAGTTTTACCACCAACCAATGGACCGTTTCCGGGGGTACGAACTGGCAGATTTCCACTACGATCGGAAATCCGGCTCCTTCGGCAATCTTTACGTGGACCCCGGTGGCGACCAGCTACGACCAGTACCTAACCAGCAAATCCCTTGCGGGTATTGCCGCCGCCCGGATGATTCTTTTATACGACATCTTTCTTGACAACATTGGTACCACATCAGTTAATTCCATGGCTGTCGAGCTCTGGAACGGAACGGCCTGGTCGGTTCTGAGAGCATATAACAACCAGTACGGAAGCTTCCCCTGGACGACAGAGGCCGTGGATATCACGTCAGTGAGCAGCAGCCCTGATTTCCGGATCCGTTTTCATGCATCCGGTGCTAATTCGAATGACATCAACAACTGGAATATTGACAACATTGAAGTGCAAAGTAGCGATGCTTCAGGATTAAACCCATGCATCACCGGTTATGACTTTTATTTAAACAACAATCTGATTGCCACGATACAGGATACGAGTTATACCATACCACCTCAATATGCCGTATATCAGCAGAATTACAATGCCTGCGTGGAGGTTGTATATAACACCGGCACAAGCCCGCTGGCATGTTATTCCTTTATCTCCCACTTCCTTTATCCTCCG